>NZ_BJDJ01000001.1 GCF_005405085.1 Lactiplantibacillus daowaiensis
GTAAAGAAAAGGAACCCCGTTCGCAAGTGAACGAAGTTCCACATAAACCCTCCATCAACACCCGTTGACAAAGAGCCCAATATGTAAATGTTGCGTACGCAACCGCCTTAACGTGGTACTGTTCGCCGCGGTCGATGTTTGGCCCGGTCGGCGAGCCCAATACTAATTAACAACGCCCCATCAACTCGTTGCATCGTTTGCTCATCTAAATGAGTTACGCGATCTTTTAAACGCTGCTTATCAATCGTTCGCACCTGTTCCAATAAAACCACTGAATTTTTTTCGATTCCAGTATGCGCAGCATTGATATTGATATGCGTTGGCATTTTTGTTTTTTGGACTTTCGCGGTAATGGCCGCTACAATGACCGTCGGACTGTAGTGATTCCCGACGTTGTTTTGAATGATTAAGACCGGCCGCATCCCGCCTTGTTCAGACCCCACGACTGGCGATAAGTCAGCATAAAAGATGTCGCCTCGCTTAATGTCAGCTGCGGCCATCGCCTCATCTCCCTTTATACAGACGCCTTGCAAACTAACGCCCCCACAGCTACGTCAATCTGCCTATTCTTGAAGTTAATCATAGCATGAAAGCCCGCCATTTAGCAACTGTAAGCGTATGACGGACCAACAACGCCCCTCGACTAATCAGCCAAGGGGCGTTGCTTTGTTTAACTTGATTTAATTTTTACACGACTGGATCACTTATTCAGCATCGGTATAAACACGTGGCAATCGTGTGGCTAACCCACAAGCAATCTCATAGTGGATCGTCCCACAATAATCCGCGATATCTTGCAACGAAATCGTCTGATCACCGTCAGTCCCAACCAATGTGACCGGCGTGCCGACTGGAACTTCGTGTGGTAACCGGACCATCATTTGATCCATGCAGACCCGGCCCACAATCTCACAAACTCGACCGTCAACTAAAACATGGAACCCTTGTAAGCGCCGTTCATACCCATCGGCATAGCCAATCGGAACGGTACCAATCCATTCTGCTTGCTTGGCAGTATACGTCGCACCATAGCTAATCGACTTACCCGCAGCGAGATGTTTCACAAACGATAATTCCGCAGTCAAACTTAACGCCGGCTGTAACCGATAGGGCGCACTTAACGCCGTGCCTGATGGATTCAAGCCGTAGAGGGCAACCCCAAAACGGATCATGTTACCATTGCAAGCTTGGTGCCATAAACTAGTGGCTGAATTTGAGACGTGTACATAGCGTGGCAACTCATCCACCGCCGCGATCAACGTCTTCCAATTAGTTAATTGTTGTATGAAGTACGTGTCATCTGCTTGATCAGCAGTTGAAAAATGGGTAAAGATGCCTTCGAAATCAAATGGCGATTGTGGTTGACGCAACGTTTGTACCGCAGCGGCCAAATCGGCTGGTGTTTGAAAACCGATTCGTCCCATCCCAGTATCTAGTGCCAAATGCACATGTAACGGTGCGTTAACTTGATTTGCCGCCAAGACAGTTGCGGCTTGTGTCAGCCAAGCTTGTGACCCAACTGCTACTGAAATCGCCTTTTCGGCAATTAAAGCCGCATATTCTGGTTCCACGATTCCTAAAACTAAAATAGGTTCCGTCAATCCCGCCTGGCGTAATGCTAAAGCCTCATCTAAAATAGCCACACAAAATCCCGTTGCGCCAGCTTGTTTAGCAGCTTGCGCCACTTGAATAATCCCATGTCCGTAGCCATTGGCTTTAACGACCGCCCACAACTCGGTCAAGGGATCTTTGCGTGTCATTTCCTCACTAATATTATGTTTAATTGCCTGCAAGTCGATTTGAACTTGTGTGTGGCGGTGTTCCCCAATTACAACCATCACTCATTGCCTCTTTCCAAAATTACTTGTGTCATGACGAATTGATCAGTATGTGATATCGAAACCCAAGCTGACCCGGCATAAGGGTGTTTGGTGATTTCCGGCCGCCCAGCCGCATTATCCAAGATTTCAATATCTTGGAAACTCACTTGAGCGCCAATCCCAGTCCCAAAGGCCTTACTGTAGGATTCTTTAGCTGAGAAGCGACCCGCGATAAATTCGACCCGGCGTTTAGCCCCATAAGTCGCAAAGACCGCGCGTTCGGCTGGTGTCAGCACCTTTTCCGGTAATTTTAACCCAGCTTGTAACATTGCATCGATTCGAGATAGTTCCGTTAGATCAATGCCAGTTCCGTAAATCACGACCCCATCGCCTTTCAAATATGATATTTCCAATTTACCACAGTCGCTTAGAATGTAACAGTCCGTTTACATGCAATCTTTTCACTCACGAGTGAAGTCTACGCACGTAATGGTTCCCTATCATTCTAGCATCTCTGGGTACTAAAAAAGTCGAGGCAAGCCTCGACTTCTCTTGAAAACTAGCCGTTAGCTAGTTCACTTTATTTGTCTTAATCGTTTGTCCGGATAGTGAAGTTCCGCTTGCTACTTTGCTTACGGCCATCATCATGGTTCCGGTTGTTGCTACGATTGTCTTCGCGACTCCGACTCTTGTAACCGTTGCTCTTACGATCGTTGTTATTACGACGATCCCGATCGCGGTCACGATCACGGCTCCGACCATTGTGTGAGTAATCACGGTGACGACCATTGCCGCCGCCCCGGTTACCATTACTACGGTTCCGGTTACCACGATAACCACCACCACGACGGTTACCGCCGCCACCCTTGTGACGAGGTAATGGACGTTCTGGGGTAATCTTAACAGGTACAGCCGTTGCATCGTCTTTAGTTAAGTCGTTCAATAAAGCTGCGACCAAGTCAGTTGCATCATACTTTTGTAGTAATTCAGCAGCTTGTTCAGCATACTTATCTGTTTCGGTCTTAGCAACCAACGTATCAACATCTGCTTCAGCAGCGGCGATTTGGCCGGCAAAAGCTTCAGCTTCAGTTGGTGGCTTCAATGGTAACATCCGCTTCTTAGTCAACTTTTCGATGACCCGCAAATATTCCATTTCATTTGGCGTTACAAAGGTCAATGAAACCCCTTTGTGTCCGGCCCGACCAGTCCGACCAATCCGGTGAACATAACTGTCTGGATCTTGTGGAATATCATAGTTATAAACGTGAGTCACACCAGAAACATCAAGTCCCCGGGCAGCCACATCCGTTGCCACTAAAATATCCAACTTACCAGCTTTGAATTGACGCATGATTTGTGTCCGCCGTTGTTGGCTCAAGTCCCCATGAATCCCCGCAGCATTGTAGCCACGAGCTTCAAGACCTTTAGACAATTCGTCAACGCGACGCTTCGTCCGACCAAAGACGATCGTTAATTCAGGTGCCTGAACATCGAATAAACGCGTCATAATGTCGAATTTTTCGTATTCTTTGGCTTTAACGTAATATTGATCAACCGTATCAGCGGTCATTTCTTTTGATTTAATCTTAACGTGATGTGGTTCCTTCATGAACTGAACCCCGATCCGCTTGATTTCAGGCGGCATCGTGGCTGAGAACAACATCGTTTGCCGTTCGTCGGGCACTTGTTTGATAATTGATTCGATATCTTCTAAGAAACCCATGTTTAACATTTCATCGGCTTCATCTAAGACCAACATCTTGACGTGGTCTAACTTAACGGTCCCACGACGAATGTGATCTAATAACCGACCTGGCGTCCCAACAATCACTTGTGGGTTTTGCTTCAGGTTTCTGATTTGGCGGCGGATATCCGCACCACCGTAGACAACTTGGACTTTCGCCCGTTCGTCTTTACCCAAACGGAAGATTTCTTCTTGGGTTTGGATGGCTAATTCACGCGTTGGTGAAATAACTAAAGCTTGGATATTATGATTGTCAAAATCCAAGCGTTGGAGGATTGGTAACGCAAACGCGGCGGTCTTCCCGGTCCCGGTTTGGGCTTGCCCAATCACATCTTTACCAGCTAAAACCATTGGAATGGTTTCGGCCTGGATGGGAGTAGCTTCCTCGTAGCCTGCTCGATTAACTGCTTTAAGTAGGCTATCGGATAAGCCTAATTCTGTAAACTTCAAATATGTTTCCTCCTAAGGATGACACCATGGGATTACTGGCAGCTAGAGAAAAATCCGTTCTCCGTGATGCGCATGCAAGTAAGCCAACGGTCTGACTTGTTTCTATCTTTCAAAATGGTACAACTGAATTATCATACACCGGTTATTCTAAATTAGCAAGCACAGGAAATCAACGGTCAACCCTTGCTAAATCACCAATCACAGGCCCCGACTCAATTGGTTATGCTTACAAGTCATGAAAAAAAGACTAACTTTTCAGTCAGTCTTTCATAATTATTTTAATTTTAAGCTTCTAGCGCCGCCAAAACATTTTCCAAATGAATCCCATGACTACCTTTTAATAAGACTTCATCATCCGCCGTCACGTTTTGTTTTAAATCACTAATTAATTGGGGTTGTTCATGCGTTGGGTAATAATGGATGGCCGCTGCCGGATACTTGGTCGCCAAGTCTTGCGCTAAAGCCCGCATATGTTCACCATTCAAATAAACGGTTTGAATAGTTTGCGGATCAAGCTCGGTTGCTAGACTAGCATGTAAGGCATCGGCTTGTTCACCAAGTTCCAGCATATCGCCTAATACCGCGATGCGCTTACCACTCGTTGGGGTCGCTGCAAATGCTGCTAAGACCCGTTTGGCGGCCGTTGGATTTGAGTTATACACATCACTCAAAATCGCTTCACCATGCTGGCCGGTTAACCATTCAGTCCGGTTCTCAGTTGGGACAAACTTAGCCAAGGCGTTCCGGGCTGCGGTATCACGAATATGGAACGTATCAGCAACTAGCAAGGCCGCCATCGCATTGTTTACATTATAAGCACCCATCATCGGAATCGTGAACGGCGTTTCTGGCCATAGGTTCGCTGTAAACTCAGTCGTCGCTCGACTTGTTTTGATCTCACTTGCCGCCAAGGTATTCGTTGTGGCTAAGCCGAAGGTCCGTTGCCGTTGGTCAACGTCTTGGGCACGGGCTTGTAACAACGGTTCATCACCGTTGAAGATAAAAGTCCCATCTTCTTTTAAGCCATGAATGATTTCCATCTTGGCGTCCGCGATTTTATCCCGGGTCCCAAAGAATTCAATGTGAGCTTCGCCAATCATCGTAATCACAGCCACATCCGGTTGGACTAACCGACTGAGAAAATCAAGTTCACCAAAATGATCCATGCCCATTTCAACGACCACAACCTCTGTATTGGGTTCCATACTCAATAACGTAATCGGCACGCCGATTTGATTATTGAAGTTTGCATGGGTCTTCGTCACATTAAATTGCGTGCTCAACACACTGGCAATCATGTCTTTCGTCGTTGTTTTCCCATTACTCCCCGTAACGGCCACAACTTTAGGATTAATCTTTTGTAAATAGTACTTGCCTAGTTGTTGGAGGGCCACTAACGTATCTGGTACCAAAATAACCGGCAAAGACGTCGGTGCTTGTTCAGCATGTTCAGTTGACCAGAGGGTTGCCACGGCACCATGATCGATTGCACTTTCAATAAAATCATGCCCATCATTAGCACCCATTAACGGGACAAACAAATCGCCGGCCGTTAATTGCCGACTATCAAATGCGACCCCCGTAACCTTAACATCAGGCCAAGCTTGTTCTGCATTAGTCGCTTGGACGGCTTTGGCAATTTCGGTAACTTGCATCTTCATAAGTTATAACTCTCCATTCACGGTTCTTCATTGGCTGAGAACCCGTATTCCTGACTATTCGTTCATTAATCGAGCGAGTCAGTTTTTCAGCTGACAAAAAAATGACTGTTCGCACTCAAAATTATACCACTTTGTCCCGTGAAAGTGGGCATCACCGATAATCAGCCACCAAAAAACGAGTTCAAGAGACCGCTCCCAAACTCGTTATAAGTCCCGTATCACGGGCACTAGGTGCTTATAAATGATCCTCAAAAGCCGTTTGATCATGCACTTGCAACTCCCATACACTCGTGACGAAGTTAAACTTCAACGTCGCAACATTATGGGTATGTTGGCCTTCATCATTGCGGGCAGGATCAAACACTTCAATGTCGTCATTCGCTACTTCAGTATGCACTGGAACTAACAACTGACGTTGCCGGACCATCGACTGATCAAAATAAATGAACAAACCATCTGCCATCAATTGAACCAACTGTTTAATGATTGGTTCTGGTACCCGTGGGACCCGAATCGTCCGCATAAACATCCGGCGACCATGATAAGCCGCTAGTGTATGCCGAACAATCGACGCATTCAACACATGGCTAAATGCTGAGATGTAATAGAAGTAAAACTTAATGCCACCATTGCGTTGTTCCAAAAAAACATAGTGGTTGCGTAATTTATAATTAAACGGCGAGCGAATCGGCCGATTCATGTGACCCAAATATAATAACTCCGCAATCTCAGTTGCCGTTAAAAAGTCCAAATCACCGACTTCATCATAATCCATCCACTTGACTTGATTGGGATGGGTCTGCAACAAGAAACGACGAATATCATTTTCATCATTGATGACGTTCAAACCAGTATGGGCATTCACCGCATGCTGCTCATCATCAACACCGACTAACGAGACTAAGTTATCGGGCAAGCGTTTGATACCGTGCACGAAATCGCTCTGGTCAATTCCATAGGCAAACACTAAATTATCAATTTTTTCTAAATTGGCGTAAATATATCTGCGTTGCAATCGACTCACTCTTTCAACTGTCTATTTATTAATTACATTATAAGCCGTTCAGCTCAAAATAGCTGGCTTGAATTACATCTTTTTTAATCGCGCGATCCGATCCGCAATCGGCGGATGCGTCGCTAGTAAATGGGCCCAAGACTTTTTCTTGATTGGATCAGCAATGTACAAAGCTGCACTACTGGGATCGGCTTGTTGCATCGGCTGACTATCGTCGATTTTGGTCAGTGCCGCAATCATGCCTTGGGGGTTACGGGTCAATTCAACACTCCCCGCATCCGCTAAGTATTCCCGATTTCGTGACAAGGCCATTTGGACCAAGCTAGCTGCTAAGGGTGCTAAAATAATCACCACAATCGCCACTAACATCAAAATCACTTGTAAACCACCATTGCCGCCTTCACGGTCATCATCTCGGCGCCGGCGACCGCCGCCCCACCAAAATGAATTCATGCCCCAATTAACCAGTAAGCTAATCGCAGCCGTTAACGCTAAGGCAATCGTTTGGAGCCGGATATCATAATTACGGACGTGGGTCATTTCATGACCGATCACGCCTTCCATTTCTTCTCGATTCAAACGTTGCTGAATCCCAGTAGTCACGGCAACGGCCGCATGCTTAGGGTCATTCCCAGTCGCAAAGGCATTCGGGCTAGGGTCATCAATAATAAAGACACGCGGCATCGGTACTTTGGCTACCAGTGCCATATCTTCAATGATATGCCATAGTTCTGGATCTTCATCAACACCATGCAATTCACGCGCATGATTCATATTCATGACCACATCGGTCGATTGTCCGACCATCAAACCCACATAAACCAACGACACGATCAGGGCTAAAATCAAGCCCCCAACAGTACTATCAAAGAACACGTACCCGACTGCCGCACCAATTGCGGCAACTAATAAGACAAAAGCGGCCATCACGTAAACCGTGTGCCGCTTGTTGCGGGCAATTTGCTCAAATAACATGGGCGTAACCTCTAATCTTGGTCATCATCATCAAATGAAACCGTTGGTGCGGTCTTTTCAGCTTCAGGAACAGCCAAAAATTCAGCCGGTTGAAAGTGATGAATCCCCGCCACAATATTTGTGGGAAATTGTTGTAACTTCATATTGTAACTAGCCGTGCTGGAATTGAAGAGTTGCCGCGAATAAGCAATCTTATTTTCCGTATTGGTTAATTCTTCCATTAATTTACCAAATTCTTGGTTTGCTTTTAAGTCAGGATAACTTTCAGCTAACGCAAAAATAGACTTTAATGAAGACGTCAATTGATCCGAAACCGCCATCGCTTGTTGATGATCACCAGTCGGAATCTGAGTCATTTGGTTCCGCAGTTCGACAACCTTTGCTAAAGTCGTCTTTTCATGTTTGGCGTAACCTTTGACCGTATTGACCAAGTTTGGAATCAAATCATTTCGCCGCTTTAATTGCACGTCAATTTGACTCCATGCTTCTTGTGTATACATCCGGGCCTTGACCAAGCCGTTATAAATAATGGCATAGATCGCAATAATCACCAGGATGATCGCAATAATAATTAATCCAACCATCGAGTGGTACCTCCTTCTATATTCCTACCCATTATTATTGTAACGTGAATTGGTCACGAACAACAACTGGTCGTGAAAATTTAATACTTGTTATTGAAATGACTCGTAAATGACTTTTGCACTTTGGCAGGCGCTTGTTTAAAGGCCCACTTTTGGACATACTTGCCGCGAATCATCAGACGGCCGGCACCTGTTTTATCACACGTGATCAACGTGACTAACTTCTGACCGACAACATCATCGATCACTTGTACATCGGTTGCCTTAATGAAGGTCCGTTCAGTCGTCTTATACGCATAAATGTGAGTCACATCTGACAAGTAGATCATCTGACCGACTTTGCTCTTATAGTAGAGTGGGCTAAATAATGCACCATGTTTGATCATGTGGTGACCAGCTAACGCATAGTTGCCTTGCCCCATCGTCTGATCAGCTTTCATGGTGCCCGCCGCTAAAGCGAGCGTCTCATTACTGACCCCTTTGCCAATTGGCAAGTACAGGTCAACTGATGGAATTGCAATCGAGCCAACCACATTGATGGCGCTTTTATTTAGTCGCGCTTTGGCCACCGTTTGAAAGTCGAGCGACTTTACTTTTGAAAAATTAAAATTGCCCGTTTTCTTTTGATTCTTTTTGACTGCTTTGGCCGTGACCGCCGGTGAATACGAACTGACCAACCAACTCTTAATTTGTTCATTAAAGATCAATGCCAGTGAAATCGCAATTAAAATTACGAAAACACCGCGCCCCAACCATTTCAATCCGGAATGTTGCTTTTTTTGCATGATTCCGCCTCCCATATACTCAACGACCCCATTAACGATAGTCTACCGTAAATATACCTTAATTTGACTTAATAAGAAAGGTAGCGGTTTTATTTCGCCTTAATAATTATTTAATACTTATCAAAATCATAACACTTGATTTATTTAATTGTTTTCTGATATGCTAGGTCCAACAAATATAGAAAGTAGGTTGGACCTATGGATATCTTGGTAAAAAATGATCTCACCCAATTAATGCAACAACGCGATGCTGGACCATTCATCGCCATCTATCTGAATACTGATGCCGTCTTAAACGACCTAAACCGCCGCCGCTTACAATTAAAACAACTTGTCGCTACGGCAGAACAGCAGTTGGCCCAACGCTTTCCCAAAGCCAGTTGGCGCCCATTCAAGGTTCAATTCGACCGTTTAGCTGCCGATAATAGCTGGTGGTTACAACACACCGGTCCGCATACTGGCCTGATTGCTAATGCCCAAAGTTTAATGGCCTTTGATTTACAAACGCCAACTGAAACTCAGGTCATCGTCAACAGCATGCCGGCGATCCGCCCAATCATTGCCGACCGTCAGCAGCAATTCGACTTTGACTTGCTCGCGCTTAGTGAAGACAGTATGGCCCTCTATCAACAACGGCAGGGGCAATTGATTTTAGCGCCGTTACCAGCAGATGCGCCGACTGATTTAAAACAAACCTTAGGTGACGAAAAACGCGGTGGTGATTTGAACTTTAACTCCAGTCCCGCTCACGGCGTTAATTACCACGGTCACAATGCGAAAGCCGAAGAACGTCAAATCGACCAACGTAACTACTATTTACAAGTCGATCAATATATTTTAGACCACTACTCCAAGCAATCACAGCGGCCGTTAATTCTAATTGGTTTAGGCCATAATCAAGCGGTCTACCGAAAGTTAAGCAAGAACCCGTATTTGTCACAACACTTAATGCTGGAGCAATCACCAAACGGCATGGACTTAACAGCGATGCAAGCCGCCGTTAAACCGATTCAAACCAAATGGCATACGCAACTGACTGATATCTTGCTCAGTCGTTACGATCAAGCTAAGTCGCGTCAACTTGCAATCGATGACCCATTCGACATGATTCGACCTGCCCTAGCTGGCCAGATTGACACGCTTATTATCGCCGACGATGCTCAAGTTAGCGGCACCTTACATCCAAGCGATGGCACCGTCACCACTGATTTGCCGTTACCAGATAACTTGATCGACGACCTAGTGGACGAAGTTATGAGTAAGCAAGGCCAGATTCGGATTATCCCAGCCAGTCGAATGCCAGTTGAAACTGCCGCTTTAGCACTACTACGCTACTAAGTATTAACTTGCTAAAAGCTACTGTAATCAAAAAAGTCAACCGACAATTGTTGGTTGACTTTTTTCAGTCTTATCGAATTAAGCTAAGCGATTGCACCTTGCCCATCACCACTTAGATTATACTTGACAGAACGCTAAAGTAAGCGGTACCATAGACTGGTAAAAATAGCGTGTTACTGATTCGATCAGGCATAACCTACATTACACACGTGTCACGTGCAATTGTAGGCTTTTTTTATGCAACAAACGGGTTTGCACACTCAGTTTGGGGGCGCTTAAGTGAAATACATTAAAAATTTCAACAACAACGCGGCGCTGGTCGTGGATGAACATCAGACTGAATGGATCGTACTTGGAAACGGCGTTGGGTTTGGACACCATCCCGGTGACCATATTCCAAAAGACAGGGTTGCTCGCTACTTTAAGGCCGATACAGCTAATAGCGAGGTTCTCGACACGCTGGGAAACTTTCCATCGGCAATTACAGATGCAACACTACAGGTAGTCAAAGCAGTAGAAACTACCTTGCAAGTACAGTTCACTGATTATCAATATCTAATCTTGGCGGATCACATTGACTTTGCCTGTACGCGTGCGCGCAACGGCATTACCCTATCGGACCCTGCCAATAAATGGGAAGTCCGCCAACTATTTCCGAAAGAATTCGAAGCAGCGCGTCAAGCAATACTAACGCTGGACGCAGCGTTAGGCATTGATCTACCCGATGACGAAGCGACATATCTTACTTATCACTTCGTTAATGTGAAAAATGAACAAGAAAATCTGCAGGACACCATTGCGATCTCACAACTCACTGTCAGTGTCATTAAAATTGTCCAATTGCAGTATCAGATGACATTAGATGCGGAATCTTTCAATTATAGCCGCTTTGTGTCACATTTGCGGTACTTCTTCATTCGTAAGATCAAAGGCGATACAGATGTTAGTCAAGCACTGGATCCTAGCTTATTGATGCTAATGCGCAGCAAATATCCACGGGAATCTGCCGTGGTTAATATCATTACAAACTATCTACACAAAGCTCGTGGGTGGGAGATGGCAGACAATGACAAGGTGTATCTTATCTTACATGTCTGGCGCGTCACGCACCGCGAACAAACTAAATAACCGGGTGTGTTACTGGTAAGCAGGCATAAACCCAAGGCAACCCCTCACCGGGGAGGCCTTGGGTTTTGCTGTTTTCAGACACAGAAAGGGTGACAAACATGGCTTACGAACAACTAGCTGACGAAATCATTAAAGGTATCGGCGGCAAAGACAATGTAATTAGTGTAGTTCATTGCACAACGCGGCTCCGTTTCAAACTAAAAGATGAGCATCAGGCCAAAACCGACTGGCTTAAGGCGTTGGACGGCGTGGTCACAGTCGTTAAAAGTGGTGGTCAATATCAGGTCGTCATTGGTAACCAAGTCGCCGATGTCTACGATACGCTGATTCGTCGTGCCAATCTGCCAGATGGCGGTATCGTACCGGATGATACGCCCAATGTTGCAGAAAATACCGGCAAGAAACTGAGTTTGTTGGATAAATTCATTGACCTTATTTCAAGCATTTTCACCCCAACACTAGGACTCTTAGCGTCTACAGGAATGATCAAAGGCTTTACTTCAATGTTTCGTTCATTAGGCTGGCTGGCACAAACTGACGGTACATTTATTATTCTCAACGCAATTGGTGATGCGTTCTTCTACTTTTTGCCAATCCTACTTGGTTACTCGGCAGCCAAGAAGTTCAAACTCGATCCATTTATTGGTATGGCGATTGGGGCGGTCTTAGTCTATCCAGCAATCGTCGGACTAGCACCGGCGAATATTGCGGCGGGCACTAAGCCATTGATGACACTTTTTGCCGGCACATTTCTTGAATCACAAGTGTATACCAAGTTTTTCGGCATCCCAGTGTTAATGATGAATTACACGTCATCAGTGATTCCTGTGATTCTCTCTGTTTGGGTAGCATCAAAACTAAAGGTCATCATTGACAGAGTCATTCCCGCAGTCGTTAAAACGTTTCTTTCTCCACTTTGTACCCTGCTAATCGTGGTCCCACTGACACTTCTAATCATCGGACCACTGGTAAGCTGGATGAGTGAAGGTGTATCCGCTGGCGTAATCTGGCTATACAAACTCGCCCCAATTTTGGCCGGTTTGATTCTCGGCGGTCTCTGGCAAGTTCTTGTGATGTTTGGTTTACACTGGGGATTAATTCCAGTTGCCATGCTCAATCTGTCAACTATTGGTAAAGATCCGATCCTTGCTTTAATTACCGGTGCTTCTTTCGCACAAACCGGCGTTGTGTTAGCCATTATTCTGCACACAAAAAACGTCAAACTCAAGGTACTAGGTACATCAGCCTTTATTTCCGGGATCTTCGGTGTAACCGAACCCGCAATCTATGGTGTCACCTTACCACGTAAAAAGACATTTATCTTCAGCTGCATTGGCGGTGGCATTGCCGGCGGCTTACTAGGTCTTTTTGGCAGCCAACAATATATTATGGGCGGTATGGGCATCTTCAAGTTTCCCGCTCTGATCAGCCCTAAAGGAATGTCATGGGGCTTTTACGGGGCATTAATTGCTAGCGCTGTAGCCTTTGCAGTTGGCTTTTTACTCACGATGTTTCTGGCTAAACGTCACGACATCGATCCAGAACCAGTCGCTGTAATGGCTAGTGACACGAACACGACTCCAGTTAGCACTCCCGCACCAAGTCCGACAACAACCGTTGCAACCGAACAGTTGCGCGCTCCAATCGCTGGCACCGCACTCCCTTTGACAGCAGTACAAGATGAAGTTTTTTCGTCTGAATCAATGGGACAAGGTGCAGCAATCGAACCAAGTGATAATAAAGTCGTCGCGCCGGCGGATGCCACAATCAGTCTGGTTTTCCCTACCAAACACGCAATTGGCCTGCATACAGATTTAGGGGCGGATATCCTGATTCATATTGGCATGGATACGGTACAACTAGAAGGTGAATACTTCACGGCTGCAGTCAAACAAGGTGACCATGTTTCGGCCGGGCAATTATTGATGACCTTTGATGCCACAGCCATCAAAAATGAAGGTTACGTTCTCACGACGCCAATCATCATTACTAATACGACTGATTACAATCAAGTTCAAGCGCTAACTACAGGCGTCGTCACCACAGATAACACGTTACTGACACTTACAAAATAATGATTATGGAGGTTAATATGACAACAACACATTTTCCAGATGGCTTCTTGTGGGGTGGCGCTACTGCCGCAAACCAATACGAAGGTGCTTGGCAAGCGGACGGTAAAGGTGAAAGTATGGCGGATCATTTATTAGGTGGCACTTTTGAGAAACGACGGCGTTTTGCTGCTAACGCTCATCAAGCGGGCTACTTTCCTTCCCATGAAGCTAGTGCTGGCTATCACCACACAGAAGAAGATATCAAGTTAATGGCAGGGATGGGCTTTAAGGTCTATCGACTTTCGGTAGCTTGGACAAGGATTTTTCCTAACGGTGATGAGACCGAACCTAACCGTGCGGGACTTGCATATTACCGTCATGTCTTTGAGCTTTGTCACCAATACGACATCGAGCCGTTAGTTACGATCTCCCACTTCGAGATGCCTTATCAGTTAACCGTACGCTATGGCGGATGGGCCAATCGTCATCTCATTGACTGCTACGTCAACTACGCCACTACGCTGTTCAAGGAATATGCCGGCCTAGTTAAATATTGGTTGACATTCAATGAAGTCAACATTGGCTTCTTGCTTGGCGGACACACCTCACTTGGTCTACCAATGGTTGATGGACGCCCATCCATTCTCGGTGAACAAGATGACACTCAGACTCAATTATCACTACAAGCCTTGCACCACCAACTTGTTGCCAGTGCTAAAGCAGTCCAAATTGCCCATGCGCTTGATCCCAACAACTTGGTCGGCTGCATGATTGCCGGACAAGTCACTTACCCACTGACTGCTGACCCAGCAGATGTCTTGTTAGCACAGCGCGTCACTGAACTGAACAACTTCTACTGTGGTGATGTCCAAGTACGGGGGAATTATCCAAGCTTTGCCAAACGCTATTGGGACGAGCATCACGTTACGCTAGCAATGCTACCTGAAGATCTCGTCACCCTCAAAGCAGGTACGGTCGACTTTTACGCCTTTAGTTATTACAGCTCGTCAGCAGAAACGACCGATCCAACGCAACGAGAGTTTACTGGCAATCTGAGTTTTGGTGTCAAGAATCCCCATCTAAAATACAGCGAGTGGGGCTGGTCAACGGATCCAAGTGGTCTACGCTGGTATCTGAATACTGTAAATAGCCGCTACCAACTGCCGATGATGGTCGTTGAGAACGGACTCGGCGCCGTTGATACCGTCACCGAAGATAACAAGATTTATGACGACTACCGTATTGACTATCTTAAGCAACACATTGAGTCAATGGCAGCTGCTTTAACTGACGGTGTAAACCTAATTGGCTACACCGCTTGGAGCTGGATTGACATTGTCTCTGCCGGTACTGGCCAGATGGGCAAACGCTATGGCTTGGTTTACGTGGCACGTGACGATACCCAGCAAGGTGATTACCATCGCATCCCCAAAAAGAGCTATTATTGGTACAAACGCGTGATTGCATCTAATGGCACTAATTTAGATGTTTCGATAGATTATTGAGCACCACTACCATATAGCTGAACTGAACTAATATGTAAACCAATAAATTAGCCAACGTACAAGTTTTAGCGTTGGGCCAAAAGAAAAAGCCAACCGACGACTGCCGGTTGGCTTTATTAGTATCAAAATTATTTGAGACCGTATTTCTTGTTGAAACGATCGACCGCACCATCGGCCTTGGTGAACTTTTGTTTACCAGTGTAGAATGGATGTGAATCTGAAGTAATTTCAACCCGGATCAATGGGTAAGTGTTACCATCTTCCCATTCAACAGTTTCAGCAGAAGTTGCTGTTGAACCTGAGATGAACTTGAAACCAGTCGTTGAATCTTGGAAAACGACTTGATGGTAATCTGGATGAATTCCTTTTTGCATAATAATACGCTCCTTTGCCCTGAATCATTTGCTGAAACAGAGATTATCATAGTTTTTAACAACGCTTGATAGTTTATCATGAATGCTGGGATGGCGTCAAGCAGCCGACCAGTGTCAATGCCGACTAAAACCCATCACCATACCCTACCGGCGTGGTCGCCGCGTCGACGTACCACTGAACTTCAATCCGGCCAAGTCATGCAAGAAATCGGTATTCGTTGCGCTGTGTTTTAAGAATTGTAGTAATTGTTCTGTATATTCCAACGCACTACCCGTCATGGAGCGGCGAATCTGCCAGATTGGCTCTAACGCGTCTCGACTAAGCAGCAGTTCTTCTTTTCGGGTACTTGATTGTTTCAAATCTAAGGCTGGGAAGACCCGCCGTTCGGCTAGCTCCCGTGACAACTGAAGTTCAGAGTTCCCTGTCCCCTTAAATTCTTCATAAATCATATCGTCCATCCGACTACCTGTATCGACTAATGCGGTCCCTAAAATCGTTAGTCTACCGCCTTCTTCAATATTACGTGCCGAACCAAAGAACCGTTTGGGCTTATAAAACGCGGTCGGGTCTAACCCACCAGATAACGTCCGCCCACTTGATGGCATCGTTAAGTTATAAGCCCGCGTTAACCGTGTAATTGAATCAAGCAAGATGACAACATCTTGCTTGTCTTCAACTAACCGGCGTGCCCGTTCTAAAACTAACTCAGCGACCCGCACGTGATTTTGCGGTTGCTGATCAAATGTGGAACTGACGACTTCACCTTTGATCGAGCGCTCTAAGTCCGTCACTTCTTCTGGACGTTCATCAATCAATAACATGATTAGCCTCACGTCTGGATAATTTGTCATAATCCCGTTGGCAATATTTTTTAATAGCGTCGTCTTACCAGCTTTAGGTGGCGCCACGATCAAGCCACGTTGACCAAACCCAATCGGCACAAACGTATCGATCAAGCGCGTTGATAAGACTTGCTTAGTTGTCGTCAACTTGAGCTGCGTTTGTGGGTACAGTGGCGTTAAGGCTGGAAAATGGGGCCGTTGTTTGGCTTCATTGGGGTCCTTACCATTAACCGTACCGACTCGCATCAACCCATAGTAGCGTTCATTCGGCTTCGGTGGCCGCGCTTGTCCAGCGACATAGTCGCCATTTCGCAAGCCGAAACGATGAATTTGGGATTGGGAAATATAGATGTCTTCTTGGGAAGGGCCATAATTAATCGGTCGTAAAAAGCCATAGCCTTCTTGACCAATAATTTCTAAGACACCTTCCATTTGAACAAAACCACGTTTTTTATCTTGTTCGCGTAAAACGGCTAATGAAAGTTCCTTTTTATTCATCTGTGAATAATATTGAATCTTATAGTCACGCGCATAGTTATAAATTTCTTTGAGCGTCTTTTGCTCAAGGTCGTGCATGGTTAAAATTTTTTCCATTCTCTTTGCGCTTTCTCAGCTAATGCTTGGTTAACCTAATTTTAGGTACACTAAATAAAGGGTCTAATGCCCCAGTTTTAGCGCTTGGTTAGCTTTAAACTTGAACTTCATCAGCGGCAATTTCTACATTAGCCCCTAATGAATGTAACTTATCAATCACGCGATCATAACCACGTAAGATGTTATCAGCCCGTGAAATCTCGGTTGTGCCACTGGCAATTAACCCAGCAATCATCAACGCTGCGCCAGAACGAATTTCGCCGGCTTCAACGTGGGCCCCTTGGAGATGTGACGAATGACCAACAACAATCAGATTATCTTGAACCCGAATATCAGCGCCCATTTTACGGAGTTGCGCAATATGTTGGGTGCGTTGTGGATAGATCGTATCAATGACCACACTATTGCCGTTAGCTCGCAGCAATAATGGGGTGATCGGCTGTTGTAAATCAGTTGCAAAACCTGGATACGTCATGGTTTTGACCCGCACTGGGCTTAAATCACTGACCCGGGGAACATAAATGCTGTCTTCATTAATTTGTAAGTCAACACCCATTTCGATCATCTTAGCGGTAAAGGATTCCATATGTTCTGGAATCACGTTTTTCAATAAGATGCCATCGCCAATCGCGGCTGCTAACGACAAATAAGTCCCGGTTTCAATCCGATCGGGAATAATCGTGTGGGTTGCCTGTGAACGCAAAGAATCAACGCCTTCAATCCGGATGACGTCAGTCCCAGCACCACGAATTTTGGCACCCATGTTGTTTAAGAAAGTTGCTAAATCAATAATTTCAGGTTCTTTAGCGGCATTTTCAATGGTTGTTGTGCCATGCGCCTTAACCGCTGCCAAAATAATGTTAATCGTCGCCCCAACAGAAACGACGTCTAAGAAAATCCGGGCACCGTGGAGGCCTTCAGTACCAGTCGAAATGAAGACTGAGTCATTCTTTTCAATGACATTAGCACCGAGCGCTTTAAATCCTTTAATATGTTGATCAATTGGCCGGGGACCAATATTGTCCCCACCTGGGAAGGTGACGGTTGCACGGTTAAAACGACCGAGCAACGCGCCCATAAAGTAATACGATGCACGCAAGCTTTTAATTGCGTGACTTGGCAATTCAGATTCTTCAATATGAGTTGGATCAATTGTTAATACATCATTTTCAAAAGTGGAATGGACATTCATCGATTCCAAAATAATTTTTAAATTGTGAACGTCTAAGATGTGCGGAACCGTGTCAAATCGGACCGGAGTGTCTGCGAGAATCGCAGCAGGAATCAGTGCGACGGTACTATTTTTTGCGCCACCGATCGTCAATTCCCCAGAAAGTCGTTTTCCGCCATGGATAATCATTTTTTTCATAACATAACTTTCCTCGCTAAATAAGTGTCACACTGTACAATTACAATCAATAACCATAATAAAGAATCTCTCACAAAAAAACAACCAATATCAGGAAACTGTAATCTTTTAACGTTAAATAATCGGAAAATATGGTTATTTAACCGTTTTCACGACTGATTTATGTCAATTGGTTAATTTTTGGTAACGTGATCGTCATAAAAAAGCACGACCGAAAAATCGGTCGTGCTTTTAGTAGTTATTTTTAATTAAGCGATCGCACTTATTTAGCCGTACCAGTTTCGTTAGCCGCATCAATAAAGGCTTTGAACAACCCTTCTGGACGATTTGGCCGTGATAAGAATTCTGGATGGTATTGGCAACCAACGAAGAAACGTTTCTTTGGTAATTCGATGATTTCAACTAAGCGGTTGTCAGGCGATGTTCCTGAGAATACCAAGCCCTTGGCCGTCATCGCTTCACGATACTTGTTGTTGAATTCATAACGGTGACGATGCCGTTCCATGACAACTTCTTCATTGCCATAAGCGTTAGCTGCAACTGTACCCGGCTTCAACTTGCATGGGTAAGCACCTAAACGTTGCGTGCCCCCCATATCTTCAACATCTTCTTGGTCCGCCATTAAATCAATGATGTTATCTGGCGTATTTGGATCGATTTCAGCTGAGTTCGCATCCTTCAAGTCCAAGACGTTGCGGGCAAATTCAACACTGGCCATTTGCATTCCTAAGCAGATTCCTAAGAATGGCACATCGTTTTCACGCGCATACTTGATGGCCGTGATTTTACCTTCAATCCCACGATCACCAAAACCACCAGGTACTAAGATCCCATCAGCATCACCTAACAAGTCTTCCACATTTTCTGGGGTAACTTCTTCAGCGGAAACCTTCTTCAAGTCGATTTCAGCATCGTCGGTATAACCAGCATGCTTCAACGCTTCGGTCACCGAAATATAAGCATCTTGTAAGGCCACATATTTCCCAACCAAGGCAATCTTGATAGTCCGTGATAAGTTTTGCACGTGATGTTCTAACTTAACCCAGTCGCTCATATCCGCCTTAGGTGCTTCAACACCAAAGTGATCCAAAACGATTTGATCCATATTTTGTTTTTGCACATTCAATGGAATTGAGTAAATCGTCTTAACATCTAAGGATTCAATAACGGCTTCTGGTTCAACGTCACAGAAAGAAGCAATCTTATTGCGCATTTCCCGGGTAATTGGTTGTTCCGTCCGAACAACTAACATATTTGGTTGAATCCCATAGCTCCGGAGTTCCTTAACTGAATGTTGCGTTGGTTTCGTCTTCATTTCACCAGCGGCCCGTAAATACGGAATCAAGGTCGTGTGAATGTAAAAGACGTTGTCAGAGCCTAAATCACTCTTCATTTGGCGCAATGCTTCGATAAATGGTAAGGATTCAATATCACCAACAGTCCCACCGATTTCAGTAATCACGATATCTGAATCTGTAGTGGTCCCAGCGCGCATGATTTTTTCTTTGATCGCGTTAGTAATATGTGGAATCACTTGCACAGTCGCGCCTAAATAATCACCACGACGTTCCTTTTGTAGGACTTCTGAATAAATCTTCCCAGTCGTTACGTTAGAGTACTTGTTCAAGTTAATGTCGATGAACCGTTCGTAATGTCCAAGGTCCAAGTCGGTTTCAGTCCCGTCATCGGTTACAAAGACTTCACCATGTTGGTAAGGACTCATCGTACCAGGATCAACGTTGATATATGGATCAAACTTCTGAATGGTGACTTTTAAGCCCCGATTTTTCAGTAATCTCCCTAATGAGGCTGCGACGATACCTTTACCAATTGACGACACAACGCCACCAGTTACAAAAATATATTTGGTCATGTGATAACTCCTTAAAGATTTATTTCGTGGGGATTTGCTAAATAAAGAAAACTCCCTATTCAATGAATAGGGAGCTTGATTTCGTTTGAATGTCCTTGGTCATAACGACCAAGGAGCCCAATAAAGATAATACAAGTAGATTTAACATTCGTCAAGTTAAATCACAAACTCGCTTTATTTATTGTTGTCGTCTTCGTCTTCATCATCGTAGTCGTCATCATCATCGTCATCGTTTAATTCAGATAATTGACCTTCGATGCCATCAGGTAACGTTTCTTCGGCAGCGTCGTCATCAGTATCATCGACCCCAGCAAGTTCATCGTACTTGTTAGAGCTTTCAGAATCATCATCGTCGTTGTCAGCGTCATCGTCATCTTCATAGTTGTCGTCGTCTTCGGGATCATCGTCATCATAATCAATGACATCATCGTCGTCGCCAGCGTCAGCTAAAAAGGCGTTAACTTTCTTGCGCTTTTTACGCTTTGGTCGATCTTCGTCTTCATCATCGTCGGTATGGATAACCGCTTCATCGATGGATTCAAATGGGTACCATGCACGCAGGCCCCACATATTGTCACCGAGCGAAATGAAACTACCATCGATGTTAAGATCCGTATAAAATTGTGATAACCGTTCCCGAATCTCTTCATCGCTTTTACCTAAATAAGATTGTACCGCGTTGGTCAAATCGGCGAACGCCATCACGTCACCATGTTGTGCCAAAATCGCATGCGCAACCTCGATTAAAGATAATTCGGACTTTTTCTGTCCATCAAATTGTTTTAGTTCCAAACTGGTGCACGTCCTTTCCACAGTTTACAGTTCATCATACCAAATCAAGCGGTGAATTGCAATCGCAACTTATAGTCCCCAATGCGTTGTTCGCCCGCATAAAGTTGGTAATTAATATTGACTTCACCTGAAAACGGTCGTTCCCGTAACCGCACTTGCAGTAAGGGCGTGACCGTTTCAACTGGTAAGATGCCCATTGGGGTGCGATAACGGGCTTGGACACGTTTGCCATTGGCGAAATGCAAGCGCAAGCGATTTTCCGCACTCCGGGTTAACACCACATCACCATTAGCAGCCAGTTTAATCGTCACTGGAATCGGTTCTGGGTGATCATCGCTCACTTCTTGATAACGTAAATAAAAGGCATCGCCCATTTGGACTAGCTGACCATCGACATCTAAAGCATAGTTGGCCGCCTCGCCGTCTTGAACTGCTTGCGTCTCCAAATGAATTGCGACGGGAACCCCCGTTGTTAAATCATCCATGTTTTTACCTCCAAATCGGTGTCGCCTGATCCGGGACTAGTCGGATCACCACATGACACCACCATAATCTTCCTAACAATTATAAGCCATCTCTATCAAAAAGACTAAAAATCCACCTACTGCTGGCAATTCTCCTGTGCACTGGCTAGGATTCGAGTATAATTAAATGCGAAACTACGTAATGAGGTGAAACTAACATGGCACAACCAACCATTGCCACGTTAACGCAACGTTATCAACCAGAAGAACTGCTCGATAGCTTTGCTTATATGAATGCATTACTCGCGTTAACAGCCCAACGCCAACAGCCGATCGTCCATTATTGGCAACTACCGACCACGGTGATTTTAGGCCTGCTCGATCAACAACTCCCCGCATTATCCGCGGGCTTAACTCAGCTCAAAAAAACGGGCTATCAAGTGCTCCTCCGCAATTCTGGCGGTCTAGCGGTCGTTGCTGATACGGGGGTCTTAAATGTCTCGCTATTCTTACCAGCACAACGTGACACTTATTCAATCGAAGCGGCTTATCAACTAATGACTCGTTACGTGCAAGCCGTTTGGCCAACGTTACCAATCGTTGCTGGTGAGATCAAACAGTCTTATTGTCCCGGTGACTATGACTTAAGCATCAACGGTCAAAAAATCGCCGGCATGTCGCAACGACGAACGGCCAACGCCTTGGTCATCATGCTCTATATTAGTATCAACGGTGACCAAGACCAACGCAGTCAATTGATTCAAGCCTTCTATACGACGAGCTTAGCTGGCCAACTTGATGACCGTTTTCCACAAGTTGACCCCGCTGTCATGACGACCGTTGCTGACCAACTCAACCAACCCTTGACGGTTGACCAAGCCATCGCCCGTTTCAATCAAATACTGGCGCAACATGGGGCCGTTGACCCTAACCAATTACCGCAATTAATCGAAGAACCTGAATTTCAGGCCCACTTAACGCATGCGTATCACGACATGCAACGCCGCCAACAACGGTTACACCAATAATAGTAACGAACGGAGGAATATTTTTGGCCTATCGTAATCAACGCTTACCAATGGAAAAGGTCTTTCGCGACCCCGTCCACGATTATATTTATATTCAGCATCAAGTCATTTTAGACCTGATCAACACGTCCGAATTTCAACGCTTACGGCGCATCAAACAACTCGGGACGACTTCTTTAACTTTCCACGGGGCGGAACACTCCCGCTTTGGTCACTGTTTAGGCGTCTATGAAATTACCCGTCGGATTTGTGATAACTTTGAACGCAACTATCCCACTAAGACACCCGGTGACGGTGGCTGGGATGATCATGAACGGTTAGTGGCTTTATGTGCCGCTTTACTTCACGATATTGGTCATGGCCCTTATTCCCACACCTTTGAACATATTTTCCACACTGACCATGAAGCGTTAACGGTGCAAATCTTGACCTCACCCGCTACAGAAGTTAATCACGTGTTACGACAAGTCTCACCTGACTTTCCGGCCCAAGTGGCAGCTGTCATTCAAAAAACGTATCCGAATCCACAAGTCGTCCAAATGATCTCCAGCCAGATCGATGCCGATCGCATGGACTACTTACTACGTGATTCCTACTTCACCGGCACCAATTATGGGAACTTCGACTTAACGCGGATTTTACGCGTGATGAAGCCGTATCAAGGTGGCATCACGTTTGCGATGGAAGGCATGCATGCTGTTGAAGACTATATCGTTAGTCGCTTCCAAATGTATATGCAAGTTTATTTCCATCCAGTATCACGTTCAATGGAAGTGATTTTGGATCATTTATTAGAGCGGGCCAATGATCTATATCAAAGCCATGACACTGACGCTGAAGCCACACCGCATATGTTGTTGCCATTCTTTAATAACAACTTTACGTTACATGATTATTTGCGCTTAGATGACGGTGTCTTAAATACTTACTTCAATCATTGGCGTGATAGTAAAGATGCCATCTTAGCAGATCTCGCCATGCGCTTTTTAGATCGCCGGCCGCTTAAATCCGCCCGGATCGATACTGAAACTAGTCAATTAGTCCCACAAATGCAAGCGTTGATTGAAAAGGCAGGCTTCAACAGTCACTACTACACTGATATCAACGATAGTTATGACTTGCCTTATGATGCCTATGATCCTAAGATGAAAAAGCCCCGCACGCAAATCGAATTGATGCAAGAAGACGGTAGCTTAGTTGAGCTTTCGACCGTCAGTGACTTAGTCCGGGCGATTACCGGGAAAGTTTCTGGTGACCGCCGCTTCTTCTTCCCTAAAGAGATGCTCAGTGGGACGGATCAAGTTGATTTGTTTGATCCGATATATCAAGCATTCCAACAACATATTCAAAATGATCGGTTAATTGTTTAGGAGGAATTTTTTTACATGTCAGTTAAACTTATTGCCATTGATATGGATGGCACCTTGCTCAATGAACACAGTGAACTCAACCCAGCAACCATCGATGCCGTTCAGGCCGCCCGTGACCAAGGCATCAAAGTGGTCATCTGTACCGGTCGCCCGCTCAGTGGCGTGAGCCCATTTTTGAAACAACTACACATCAGTGGCGATGATGAATATGCGATTACGTTCAACGGGTCAATGGCCCAAACGACTAGCGGCCGCATCATCACGAGTCACACGCTAACCCATGCCGATTATATCGATATCGAAGCGTTGAGCCGTAAATTAAATATCCATTGTCATGTCGAGAGTGAAGATCATATCTACACTGCCAACCGGAATATCAGTCCTTATACGGTCGGCGAAAGCGCCCTCGTCAATATGCCGATCCGTTATCGGGCCCCTGGTGATATGCGGGTCGACATGCCAGTCGTCAAATGCATGTTTATCGACCAACCGGAATTATTGGCCACCGCAATCACCCAAATTCCAAAGGCCTTTCGGGATAAATACTACATCGTCCAATCCGCACCATACTTCTTGGAATTCATGAATCCACAAGCTAGCAAAGGTGCCGCTTTAAAAGACTTAGCGGAACGTTTGAAACTAACCCCCGCTGAAGTCATGGCAATTGGCGATCAAGGTAATGATCTCAGCATGCTCAAATACGCCACCAATAGTGTCGCAATGGGTAATGCCATTCCACAAGCCAAACAATTAGCTAAATACGAAACTAAAACCAACATCGAAGATGGCGTTGCCCATGCCATCCGAACTTGGGCCTTAGCCTAAGTCACTGCACGAAAAAAAGGCCGCCAACGCACAAATTGCGCTGACGGCCTTTTTGGTACTCACGACTATCCAAACTCACCGGTCGTGGTATTTTGCTTGGTGACGCGACCACTGGCTGGGTAATACCGGTAAATATCCGTCAAGTTCGTGACATTTTCATCACTACTATCATGCATGACTTCAATTTGGTAATACTTGCTCGTTTGTTTGGCCACATTGAACTGATCATCTTGATCAAAACTAACCCCAGATGCGGCTTTAAACTTACTTAAAATCTGCTTGGTCGTTAACGTACTGCTACTGCTGTCACTGCTAGTTTCACTATCGGCTGAGCTAGTGGCGGTACTGCTACTCGTGCTGCTATCAGTACTACTGCTACTGTCACTACTATCTTGGGTGCTGCTAGCATCCGTTGTGGCAGTGCTGTTATCACTTGTTGAACTGCTACTCGTCGCGGTGACCGTTGAGCTGTCACTACCAGAACTCGTCGATTGTGACGCTTCATAATTCATGATGGCCTGCTTCATCGCCAACGTTTTTTGTTGCAGCTGCTTAACGACTGGATGACTAGCCGATAACTTATCTAACTTATCGATATTGGTTTTAGCGGCAGTTAATTCGTGCACACTCATTTCATCACGCGCACTATTATAATAACTATTCGCTAACTTAACTTGCTGATACTGTTTAATTAAAGCGGTCTTGGCAGCCATAAATGTGGCATCCGTTGTCGCTTGGTAATTAGACAACGTATTAAAATACGTCTTAGCCGTACTTAGCTGGTTTTTATTTAACGCTGTCGCGGCTTTTTGATAATGCTTTAAACCGGTCAATAAGTTTTTAACACTACTATTACTCGTGTCCCCGGTCTTCAAAGTCGCGATAGCCGCTTTAATTTGAAGATGTGAAATTTGTTGATCTGCCTTGGTTAAAATCTTGGCTGAGCCACTGGTCGTTACCGATGACGCGGTGCTACTGCTACCGCTAGTAACGTTCGCACAGCCTGATAGGGTCAATAGGCCCATTAAGAGCATCACTATTAACCCAAAATGTGGTCGATGCGCATGATCCACGGCGAATCCCTCCCTTTAACTTCGTTCATTATACCATGAACAACTTTCAACCAGCCTTTTTTCCCGCCAAACGCCAATTCCTTAGATAATTTTAATTAACCAAAAAAGATAACTTAGCGTTAAAATCCCGACGGCACTGAGGTTAGTCCACCGATACATCATAATCAATGCCAAGTACTCCCGAAAAATGGCAAACGGCAAATAATACCATGGCGTTCGAGCACCATAGCCATAAACATTCAGACGCATTTGCCGCGCTAAAATATTGGCTCGCAACACATGATAGTCACTAGTCACCATCGCGGCCCGGTAAAAAGGCTGTTTTTTGACAAGCAACGTATGTGAGAACCGCAGATTTTCGGCTGTCGAAGTCGACTGATTTTCTTCTTTAATCACATCCAACGGAATCCCTAACGCCACTAAATAATGGCGCATCGCTGTACTTTCTGGCAAGACTTCATCTGCACCTTGACCACCAGAAACCACAATCGTCACCGCATGGTGGTCATGGGCCCGTTGTTGCCGATACAACTTAGCGGCTGCTTTTAGTCGATAACTTAGGGTACGTGTGGGCCGACCATCTGGCATTAGCCCCGCCCCTAATACGATAATCGCATCTACTGGCCCTAAGCGGCCTAATCGCGTCGTACCACAGGCTACCAAATACGCTAAAAAACTAAACGTAAAATAAGCCGTTAAGACTAACGCTAATCCTAATAGCTTCCACAACCATTGCCAATGCCAGGTTAGGCCGTTGATCACCGACAACCCTAACATCAACACCAACAAAATGCCAACAATCGCTAACAACGTATAATGAAAATGCCAGCCTTCTTTACGTAATAACCGATAACTATACCGGACAAAACTAACCGCAACCACTAAGATCACGATTGGCAAAATAATATAAGCCGCCACCTTGAGGCCAACGATCACTAATTGCCAAAAGGGACTGGCTTGGGCGCTAACGGAACGATACCCGGCTAGAGCTAAGCCAGCTAGTGCAATCAACAATAAGTGGCCTGTTAACCAGCGGCGTCGGTCCGTCAACTGTAAGGTCACCGCACTCACTAATGCTAAACTCCCCCAGTAAAACCAATTCACGTTACTCACCTTCTCAATCTGCTTTCAACGCTATTATAGCTAAGTTTTCCAGGCGATACCAATGCCAAGTTTAATGGTACTAAAAAAGCGACCACCGTATGCGATGGTCGCCAAGCAAACCTGCTTAGTTTTCTTCGTTATGGAAACGATTCTTAAATAAAGGACTAACTGGTTTGTTTTCGTGGATAAATTTAATGGCTTGACCCATCAATTGACCAACGGAAACTTGCACAATTTTGTCGATTTGCTTTTCAGCGGGTAATTCGATCGAATCCGTCACAATTAACTTCTTAATTGGTGACTTTTCAATTCGTTCGATGGCAGGACCAGAAAGCACTGGATGGGTACAACTAGCATAAACATCCGTCGCACCAGCATCCATCAAGGCTTGGGCACCTAAAGTAATCGTCCCAGCCGTATCGATCATATCATCGATCATGATGGCCCGTTTGCCCTTCACGTCCCCGATAATGTTCATCACTTCAGCAACGTTAGCCCGTGGCCGACGTTTGTCGATAATCGCAATTGGCACCTTCAATAATTCGGCCAATTTACGTGCCCGTGTCACCCCACCATGATCTGGTGAAACCACAACGGCATTTTCATCCAAGTGATTGGTTAGGAAGTAGTCAGCCAACAGTGGCGCACCCATCAAATGATCCAAAGGAATATCAAAGAAACCTTGGATTTGGGCCGCATGTAAGTCCAACGCTAAAATCCGCGTGGCCCCAGCCGTTTCCAGCATGTTAGCGACCAACTTAGCGGTGATTGGTTCCCGTGAACGCGCCTTCCGGTCTTGACGAGCGTACCCGTAATAAGGAATGACCACGTTGATCGTCTTGGCACTCGCACGCCGTAACGCATCAATCATAATCAACAATTCCATTAAGTTGTCATTAACCGGTGCGGAAGTCGATTGAATGATGTACACTTGGTCACCACGAATACTTTCCTCAATGTTAATGCGAATTTCGCCATCACTAAAACGATCAACCGAGGTCTTACCTAGTTTAACCCCAACGGCTTCAGCGATCTTTTCTGCCAATGGTTTATTTGAATTCAAAGCAAAAATCTTTAACTTTGGATCAAAATACTGTTCTGACATAATTTCCTCCATTCGAAAATTTATTACTTCTTAAATAATATGCATTTTGGTCTTGAAAATCAAGCCCCTTTGGCGGTTGGAAATTGCGTCAGACTGGGCTGGAGGCGGATATTTCGGGTTTTCAGCGTGGTTCAGTTTTTAATATTAAAGTTTCGTGAGTTCGGTAAACCGCCTTAATGACCATTAAAGCAGTCTTAAACGTTCGTTGATGGTAGCGGTACCACTACCGTTGGTCGCAACAGAAATGCCCATTCGGTCGTCAACTGCCGAAAATCCGAACAATTAAGGCAAGCAAAAAAGCTTTTCAAACAGCCCGTTTGAAAAGCTTTTTACAATTAAATTACATATTTTCTGGTTCGTGTGGGAGTCGTTTCCAAAAATCGGGCTTATTGGTTTGCCGTGCCCGCGCAATTGCCATGTCATGGAAATCCACGTCATCAGTAATCGTTGAGCCAGCGGCGATAAAGGAATGATCCGCAACTTCAACTGGGGCAATGATGTTAGAGTTACTCCCAATAAAGGCTGAGTCGCCAACATTTGTATGATGCTTGTTGACCCCATCATAGTTGACGAAGACGACCCCACAACCGACGTTGATGTCTTCACCTAAAGTGGCATCACCCACGTAAGTTAAATGACCAACCTTAGTTCGATTGCCGATTTGAGCTTTCTTTACTTCCACGAAGTTCCCTAAATGCACGTGTTCACCAATTTCAGCTTGTGGCCGTAAGTGGCTGTATGGGCCAATATTGCTGTCCGCATGCATGATTGAATCTTCTAAGAAGGAAGCTGTAACCGTGACGCGGTCTTCAATCGTCATGTCATGGATTTCTGAATGTGCACCGATGAAACAATCTTCACCAATCGTTGTCTTACCCTTGATCAAAACACCCGGTTCAATAATCGTATCCGCACCGATTTTAACACCGGCGTCGATATACGTATCCGCTGGGTTGATGATTGAGACCCCATCAGCCATATGTTGTTCATTGATCCGGCGTTGCATGACTTTGGTTGCTTGTGCCAAAGCCGCACGGGTATTAACCCCCATCGATTCATCAAAGTCTGACATCCGATAAGCCGCAACAATATCGCCTTGATCTTTCATGATTTGAATCACGTCGGTCAAGTAATATTCACCTTGCGCATTGTTGTTAGTCACTTGATGCAGCGCCTTGAACAACGCTTGGTTATCAAAACAGTAAACCCCGGTGTTGATTTCATGGATTTCTTGTTCTTCTTTAGTAGCGTCTTTTTGTTCAACGATCTTTTCAACGATGCCTAAGTGATTGCGCACGATGCGTCCATAACCTTGTGGGTCGGGGGCATCGGACGTTAAAATCGTCCCGGCAGCTTTTTTAGCTTGATGATATTCAAATAATTCTTCTAAGGTTTCGGCCCGAAATAGCGGGGTATCCCCACTAATAATCAAGGTCATCCCATCTTTATCTTTCAATAATGGTTCGGCTTGCAAGACTGCATGGCCGGTCCCTAGTTGTTCGGTTTGTGCCGCATAAGCGGTCCGATCACCTAAAGCGACTTCAACATCTTTAGCACCGTGACCCACGATTGTCACCACGTTGTCCATTGAAACAGCTTCAACTTGGGTCAACACGTGATCAACCATCGACTTGCCACACACCTTGTGTAACACTTTGACTAACTTGGATTTCATCCGCGTCCCTTTACCAGCAGCGAGGATAATTGCATTTTTAGTGGTCATAACAAAACTAGCTCCTTAGTCTTCAGATAAGTTAATGATACCAAAGATTGGTACAGTTGTCGCAATTCTTCGATAACATCGCCCTGACATGTGCCCAAAGACAACGATACAACACCTAATTACTTTTGGTCTTCAGCCCCGAAGACCTTTTCTAAATAGTTCCCTGGGACAACTTTGATGGCCTTTTCGTTATCATTGACATTGGTGACCCGCAATAATGACGTATAATCATCGATCAATCGATTACCCGTAAAGGCGGCTTCCGCAAAGACCGTAATGCCAATCAAGTTCGCGTCGAATTCTTCAATCAACGTCTTCATCCCGTTGATAGTGCCGCCGCCCTTCATGAAGTCGTCGACGATCAAGACATTGGCGCCTTCACTCAAGCTCCGTTTCGATAATTCCATCTTTTTGATCCGTTCAGAAGAACCGGAAACGTAATTCACACTAACCGTTGAGCCTTCAGTAATCTTAGAATCGTTGCGCACGATGACAAATGGCACATTTAAGTAAGTCGCCACACTTTGGGCAATTGGAATCCCTTTAGTTGCTACCGTCATCACGGCATCAATCTTTTGATTCAAATATTGCGTTGCAATGACCCGACCAACTTGGCGTAAAATCTCGGGTTGACCTAAGATATCAGATAAATAAACATAGCCACCTGGTAACACCCGGCTCTTGTCCGCCACTAAATCGGTCATTTCATCAATAAATTCTTGGGCTTCTTCTTTTAAAATATAGGGGATAAATCGCGCACCACCGGCAGCGCCAGGAATCGTTTCCAAAATCCCAGTGCCCCGCATTTGAAAGGTGCGCTTTAAAATCGTTAAATCTTCACTAATCGAAGATTTTGCAGATTCGTACCGTTCTGCAAAAAACGTCAACGAGACTAATGTATGGGGCCGTTCTAATAAATAGCGCGTCATATCGATTAATCGTTCGCTTCTACGTACTTTCATGTTTCCACCTCAACCTAAATCATCTTTTTTAAAGTCTATGCAAAATGATAACACAAACGTTCGGAAATTAGCCAGACTTTTACAACTTTTTTAGGAAACAATCGGAATTTCTTAATATTTCTGCCAGAATCTTCAATTTTATCGGGCTAGACGCGTGGAAATTGAGAACATTCCCTTAATTTACTTTAGTTACTGCGGCTAGTCTGCCCAACTTTAGCCCCGCTTAGACCCAAAAAGAGCGGTCACTGCATTTGCTTGCAATGACCGCTCTTTTATTCAGCGCATTTAATTAACATCTAAATTTTAACCAATTAGTTCCAACTTAACTTCCCACTCGTAGGCGTTGATAGCCCAAAGCGGCAAAGTAAAATAGACATTCAATCGATGCGATAAAGAAACTGACCGGTAAATTGGTGGCATAACTTAAATACAACCCGACCCAAACACCTAATAACGCAAACAGGATTGACAGCCCAATCATTTTGCTAACGGTGTGCACAAAGTATCTTGCCGCCGCGGCCGGTAACGTCAACAAGATAAAGATCAATAGTGACCCGACAATTTGGGCCGCAACACTGACACTCATTGCGACTAACACTAAGAAAACCACCGAGATGGCCGTCGTCCATAAGCCGCTGACTCTGGCCCCAATCGCATCAAATGAATCAAACTTCAAGGGGCGATACAAGGCTAGCATCACTAACAGCACGATGCCAGATAATACCGCCACGCGAATCACATCCGCTTGCGCAATCCCAATGACACTCCCAAATAAAATACTCGTCGCATAACTAGACGTCTGATTCGATAAGGACAAGAACAAGATTCCTAATCCAATAAACAACGCTGAGATAGCGGAAATCGACGCTTCCCGCCGCGATTGTTTGACACTCATCTGACCGACGATCACTGAACTGATCACGGTAAAAATCAACATTCCAGATAAAGCGGTCCACCCCATAAAGATACCAAAGGCGGCCCCGGCAAAGCCAATTTCGGATAACGTGTGGGTCAAAAATGACAAGTTGCGGGCAATCACAAAGACCCCAATCGTCCCACAAATAATGGCAATAAACGTCCCCGCTAAGTAGGCGTGACGCATAAACGCTAAACTAAACATCGCTGGCCTCCTTCAATTGTTCAATCGACATCCCCGCCATCGCGCCAAACTGTTGTTGGCCGGGGCGTAATGCCAAGTAATGCTTGGCATACTTTTGGGCTAGTGGTAAATCATGGGTAATAAATAACACCGTGATGCCACTTGTCTGATTGAGATTTTGAACCAGGTCGAGCAATTCATATTTCATTTCATTATCTAAACTGGCAGTCGATTCATCAAGGATCAAGAGTTGCGGCGCTTCAACAATCGCTTGGGCTAAATACGCCCGTTGCTTTTCGCCACCCGATGCCATCCCTAATGGGCGCTGTTTAATTTTCTTAACATTAGTGACACTTAACGCCGTATTGACTTGCTGGTGTTCAGCTTTCGAAAGCCATGGTAACCAGCCACGGACGTTTAAGCCCACGAAGTCTTCAATCGTCAATGGATATTCTTGATCCAAGTTCCGAAACTGTGGCACATAGCCAATCTTAGTGGCTTTTCGACTTGGATAATACTTAATTTGACCGGTGGTGGGTTTGACTAGGCCGAGCAGTGCTCGAATCAAAGTTGTCTTACCAACCCCATTTTCACCGATGACCGTTAAAAAGTCGCCCCGTTGAATGTCAAAATTCAAATCTTTAAACACTGGATGATTAGGAAAACTAATCCCTAAGTGTTGGACGGCAATTAAGGGTTCCGTCATATTTTGGCCCCCATCTCTCTTTGTAAGGTAAATAGTAATGATTACTATTTTAGTTTACCTGATTCGTTTGATTTGTCAATAGGCCACTGCAATTGCCTTTTCGCTTAAAAGATAATCTTTATTGTAAAAAATCACAGAGAAATAAATATTGAAATATGACTTGTTTCAAAGATTTTCATATGTTACTTTTTCTATGAAAAGGAACTAATTAATTAGCGAACTATACATAAAATTTTCAGGCCAGTAACTAAACGACAAAGCTGATCCTACGCCACTAAAATAATATTAAATAGGGGTTGTAAATTTGAAAATTTGGCAGCATTTAAAAAAGATCAAATTCAAATCAGTCCTTTATGATCTGACGCTTTTAAGCAGTCTCTTTTTAGTATTCACTATTGTCGGAAAAGTAACCTTGTCACCGTTAAGATTTTATTTCGCGAATGCACTTTTCCTAACTGCATTACTGCTCTCTTGGTGCATCTATCGACATTTTCATAAATATCCTTAAAACCAATTATTCAAAAGTTTCACGACTCATTGTCAACCGTTGTTAATAATGAGTTTTTGACTTAGCGTCCAGCCATAAACCGGCTGGGCGCTTTTTTATGAATACCTCATCTGAAATTAAAGCAACGCTTGAAACCAGATACTGTTCACTTTAATAAGTGTTAGTTTCGCTAGTGGCTTATGCAATAAAAAAGTCTTTCAGCGCACAACTCCTAGTTGCGTCGTTGAAAGACCTTTTAAGCTTCAGTCACGGCTGGCCGTAATGCCATCAGTCGCTGTAGCTGTTGTTGATAATTTAAAAACAAGCCGGTAAACTTGCTGTCACTACTAGCATCCCAAGGTTTGGGCGTGCCACAGTAATGCAAGATTGCCGTATGCGCCATCACCCAGTGAATATCTTGTTCATTCAAACTGCGTGTCTGATAGACCAAGTACTTGCGGGTATCATAGTTCCAGATTTCCTCGGGAATTTCTAAAATATCGGTACCATACAAGAAATTTAAAATATCTTGATCGGGTAAAATCAGTGATGCACTGTATTTTTCAATCGTTGCTGTAATATCAGTTAACTTAATTTTTTCCCGGGCTTGGGCTAGATCTAACACTAAGACTCCGGAATTAAAGTAACTCGTTGTTGTGCCGAGCCGTAGCTGATTGACACTATCGACTAGTTTCGTCACACCACGATGTGCCGATGCAGCTAACATCTTGCCTTTCAAGTCTAATGCCCAAAGTGGCCGTAACGGATTGATGACTAAAATATCTGGATCTAAGTATAAAACCCGTTGCACAGTCGGCGGTAAGATTTCACCACTCAGTAGTCGGAAGTACATTTCTTTTGGATACCGTTCAATCAGTGGCACACTGGCCGTAAAGTCCGCGGTCACCCGTTCATTGCTCAACTCCCAACCAAACTGATCCGTCAACCACCGCAATTCGTCAATTTGGGCTGCCGTTAAACTGGCATGCACGACCCACAAATGAATCGACTCACCAGGATTATTGGCATGTAACGACGTTAACATGACTTTTAGCGGGTCTAAATAACCGGCATTTAAGGTCACTAGCACTTGGATTGGTTCTGACATCACTTTCACCTACGCTTTCAACGCGGCTAACCCCGCTTGTTCAGTCAAGAATTCATTAACCACGGCTTGATAACGGTCTGGATGGGTCCGAATCGCCTCAACATGACCGGCTTCGGCATCAATATATAGCCCTTTTTGTTGCGGTAACTGGTCATAAAGCTGATGGGCATTGCGTACAGGTACCGTCTGATCATGTGTGCCATGAATGATTAAGATTGGCAATCCACCCGTCGCCGCTTGGCGTAAATTCTGACCATCGCTAAAGGCATAACCGGCACTCTTTCTAGCCAAATGGTTCGCCATTGGCATAATCAAACTAGCCGGCAACTTGAACTTATGGGCGATCCGGAATTTGGCTTCCGCATATAGACTCGCATAGCCACTATCTTCAATGATGGCTTTAACATTACCCGGCAGTGGCTCACCACTGGCAGCCATGACCGTCGCCGCTCCCATTGAGATCCCCATTAAGACGATTTCAACATCTGTGCCTAACTGTTCTAACGCCATCGCGACCCAGCGTTGATAATCTAGTCGATCCAACCAGCCATAACCAATCGTATGGCCTTCACTATCACCAAAGGCGCGCGCATCTGGCATCAATACATCGTAGCCTAAGCTCATAAAAATGCGGGCATACGGTACCATTTGTTCACGCGAGTGGTTCAAACCATGCGCTAAGATCGCCAATCGTCCCGTGGCGTGGGGGTTCTGGATATAGGTCGCAACGAGGTTCAAGCCATCAAATGACTGCATTAACCATTGTTGTTTTAGCTGTTTATCATACCAAAAATTTTCAATCTCAGTATTTTCAGCCCGTGACAAGGCTTTGCCACGTTCTTTTTGGTCATCATTAACATGCATCGCCAATTGGTACGCAATCGCGCCACCAACCAGCGACCCTGTATAGGTCATTGCACCGACCACACCGGCTAATTTCAGACCAAGTTTCGTTGCGTTCTTCATCTTAACCACCTCACTTCTTAAGTTTAATTTAACCATAATTAACAATAGTTGTGCATCGATTACGACTGATTTTGGGCATTTTTAACAAAAAAACAGACGCCCAACACGCTTGCTGGTCGCCTGACACTTAACGATCAGTTAAATTAACTGGTCGGACTAAATAGACTTCTTTACAAAAGCCCTTCAACGAATTATAAACCCGCTGGGCCCGGGACTGCTTCCGACAGACGCCAAAGACCGTTGGCCCAGTGCCACTCATTTGCGCGGCATCAGCCCCAAAGGTCAATAATTGTTGCTTAATTTGCGTAATCTCAGGATACCGCTTTGCCGTAATCGATTCGAGCACATTCCCCATATTGGGTACGATCTGCTGTAAGTCACCCGCTTGAATGCCGGCTAATAAGCCATCAATATCTGGATGATCAGGCAGTTGATCATAATCGACTTGCCGCAAAATATTCGGCGTCGACACACTGATTTTGGGCTTTGCCAAGACGATCCATAATGCTGGTAACTTTGCTAATGGCGTCACGACTTCCCCTTTACCCGTAACGTGCGCGGTTTGACTATAGACACAATACGGCACATCCGAATCGATTTGTAAGCCTAGTTGCGCTAAGGTCTTTAAATCTAAGTTGAGTTCCCACATGCGGTTGAGGCCACGCAAGACCGCGGCAGCATCTGACGACCCACCACCTAAACCGGCCGCAACCGGGATGACCTTCTTGATTTTAATTCGAACCCCGCTTTTTATATGGTAGCGGCGTTTTAATAAGCTGACGGCTTGAAAAGCCAAGTTACGCCGATCATTTGGCAAAAAGCCACTATCAGTCGCCACTTCGATTCGGTTCGCCGGAATGGTCTCAATCTGCACATAATCGGCCAAGTCGACCGATGTCATCACCATATTCCACTCTTTATCGCCATTACGATGCTCAAACAGCGTATCCAAGCCTAAATTGATTTTCGCTGGCGCTTTTTCCACGATCTGCACGCGTCTCACCCTCTTTTATGACCGCGATTACAATGGGGTCGTTTACTTACTTTGATACAATTATACTAATATGAGGGCAAAATAAAAAGACCTTGCTGGGGGTCTTAATATTGTGAATCCGCACATGGCGAATTAGGCTTCAGTTGTTTCGTCTTCAAAGGCGATTTGAACGTTCTTTGTTAACACATCGGTGTAACTATAGGAAACCCGTTCAAATGAATTTTCTTGTTGATCTAAATCCACGACAAACACGGAACGATAGGTTTCTTTTAAGACACCATGACGTTCGGTGGTCTTTTTACGACCCGCTTGGGCAACGACTTTCATCCGTTGGCCGATCCGGGAATCGAGCTTATCCTTAATTGCAGCTAGTGAAATTGGCATTCAGCAACCTCCTCATGTGAAATAACTATACTAGCTTTTCATGAAAAAGTCAATATTATATCACAAGGTTTTCTGATGTGCAACTGTTTTATCATAATTAATGACTAAAGCAATTCACTTGCATGCAAGGCATCTGTTAACGTGATAAATTCGTCAACTGTCAAGCGTTCCGCGCGGATTTTAGGATCGATTTTAGCCACATCTAAGGCTTGTTGAATCGCCGTTTTTGTCTCAGGTTGTTTACCGAACAAACTCTGCATATTATTCCAAAGATTTTTCCGTCGATGGGCAAAGCCAGCCTTAACGACCTTGAAAAAGGCCGCTTCATCGAATGGGACATGTGTCCGTGGTGGTAACGCCGTTAACTTAACAATCGCGGAATCGACATTTGGTGCAGGGACAAACACGGTTCGTGGAACGACCATTGCCATTTCAGCAGCCATCCGGTATTGCACTGCAATCGTCAATGCGCCATAGGCTTTGGTACCTGGTTCTGCAGCCAAGCGATCAGCGACTTCTTTTTGCATCATCACGACAATATTTTCAAAGTGAACACTGCCAGCTAATACACCCATTAAGATCGGTGTCGTAATGTAATATGGCAAGTTCGCGACTAATTTCAATGGCCGATCAGCGTCTAAATGAGCCGCAATCATCGCTGGTAAATCGGCTTTTAAGATGTCTTGGTTTAAGATTTTAACATTATCATATTCAAATAACGTTTCATCTAAGATTGGTAATAACCGATCATCGATTTCAAATGCCAAGACTTGGTGCGCTGCTCGTGCTAAATATTCGGTCAATGCCCCAATCCCCGGGCCAATTTCAATCACATTATCATTTTGGCTAATATCCGCCGTTGCGACAATATTATGCAAGACATTTTGGTCGGTCAAAAAGTTTTGGCCCAAGCTCTTCTTCACTTGTAAGCCGTACGCGTTCATAATGGCCCGGGTGCGGGCTGGGTTTGCAATATCTAATTCGTTACTCATCGATTACTCCTCAGTAGTTAGTTGATCAACGGCTTGCCAAAAGTCCGCTGGTTGGATTTGAAATAGTTGCAGGCGCTTAGGTAACTGCTTGCCATTGACATAGCCAATCTTGAGCAATTCACCGAGTTGTTCGCGCCGTTGCCGGGCGGCTGGTCCAGCTAACAGGCCAGCTTGAATCAAATCAGTCCGACTGATCAATACTGGCGCCGTTGTTGGGTTTTCAGTATACAAGTTCGCCAATGCAGCTTGAATCGCTGCTGGACTAGCATGCTCAACACCTAGACTACCACCCGCTTTAGTGGGAACGCCTGCATCGCGGGGCAAAAAGGCATGTTGAACACCTGGCACAGCTTTAGAAATCGTCTTTCGTATCCGTTCGCCCGAATAGTCGGGGTCAGTGAAGACGATCACACCGCGACTAGCCTGCAGCCGTTTGATTTGTGCCAAGGTTTGCGTGCTGATCGCCGAGCCATTCGTTTCGATCGTATCGGCATTAACGGCCATTGCTAACCGTTTCGTGTCGTCCTTACCTTCGACGACAATCACTTCTTTAATCTTCTTCAATCTTAAATAAGTCCTCTGCATTTTGATAAGTTTGTGCCGCAATCGCTTCAGGGGTTGTTTCCCGTAACTTAGCCACGGCTTCAACCACGTAGCGGGTATAGGCGGGTTCATTTTGCTTGCCACGATAAGGTTCCGGCGTCAAATAAGGCGCGTCCGTTTCGACCAATAGACTTTCAAGTGGCGTTTGTTTGACTGATTCGTGGACCTCATCGGCATGTTTGAATGAGGCCACACCACTGTAAGAAATGTGCATCCCTAAGTCTAGGAAACGCTTCAACCATTCTGGATCACCATTAAAGCTATGCATGACCCCGCCAGTATCACGAATATCAGCAGCTTTCAAAATCTTGTACGTGTCTTCAAAGGCATCGCGATTATGCACTGAGATCGGCAAGCCCATGTCTTTAGCAATCGCCACTTGCCGTGCAAAAATTTTGCGTTGCACCGCTTGCGGCGATGTATCCCAATGATAATCGAGACCAATTTCACCTAGCGCCACGACTTTAGGATGTTGTAATTGGTCAATCAACACTTTTTCAGTCGCGGTCGTATAATTTTTAGAATCTTCTGGATGCCAGCCGACAATCGCGACTAGCTCAGGATAAGTTTCGGCCAGTTTAATGGCATCAGCATTCAATTGGGTATTAGACCCAACGATCGCCATCCGCACCACATCAAGAGCCTGTGCTTGTGCCAAATATTTCGGCACATCGGTGATGAATTCTTCACTATTTAAATGGGTATGGGAATCAAAAATTCGCATCATGACGCCTCACTTTAATTATTTTCAATCGTTTTTAGTAGTATCTTGCCGCCTGCCGGTTGGGGCTGATTGATGCTGGAACGTGGTGGCCACGATTTTGAACCCGTTACAACCCAACGGTTTCAAAACTCGGGCTTTACCTAAGCCGGGAAACCCACCCAGCCAAGGTAAACTTCACCACTGAGCATCATCAGCCCCGCCCTCTCGGCTAAGTAAGCACACTATTAAAATCATGCTCAGCGTCGGAAGTACCCAAGTGGGTCGCCGTGTCGAGTCAATTAGCTGGGTGATGTTTTCCAGCTTAGTGACTGGGCCGACCTTTAAGACGTGGGTTACGGCTTAAAGGCGCCCTGCAGACCGCCTTTTGGCTGCAGGTCTGCCCCACGGCGACCCGCTTGGGTACTGGAGACGACGATCTAAACACATTCTTACTGATTTTAACACGTTTCTCGGATTATTAAAAAAGCTCGCGGCTAAAATTAGCGCGAGCTTTAAATCAAACTGATTTTGTTTTACGCAATCACTGAGCCATTAACTAAGTTTTCTGGTACGGTGATCAATTGGATTTCGCCATCATGTTCTGCAGATAATAACATGCCTTGACTCATTTCACCACGCATCTTGCGGGCTTTTAAGTTGGCGACGATAACGACTTTCTTACCAATCAAAACATCTGGTTCTGGGTACCACTTGGCAATCCCAGATAAGATCTGCCGGTGATCAGAATCCCCTGCATCTAAGCGGAATTGTAATAACTTATCGGCACCCTTAACCTTTTGAACGGCGATCACTTCAGCAACCTTTAATTCAACCTTGTCGAAATCATCAATCTTGATTTCATCCTTGGTCAAATTCAACTTTGTATCAGCTGGGTTCCATTCGCCTTCAACTTGGGCCGCATGTTTGGCAGCTTCCATGGCCGCACGTCCTTTCTTTTTGTCGGACTGGGTCATTTGCCCTTTCAAGAAGTCGATTTCAGCATCCATATCAACCCGTGGGAAGATTGGCGTCCCTTTAGCGACAACTTTAGCGCCAGCTGGTAAGTCAGCAAACTTCAAATCAACTAATGTTAACGCCGTGGCGTCTAAGCCGAGTTGTTCGAAGATTTCTTTTGGTGCATGCGTCATCACGGGACTGATCAAACTAGCAATCACCCGTAAGCTAGCTGCTAAGTGCGCCATCACACTAGCCAACTTATCGGCATCAGCTGAATCGTCGCTCTTGGCTAATTGCCATGGGGCGGTTTCATCGATGTACTTGTTCGTCCGGCTGACCAATTTCCAAACTTCAGCTAATGCGTCGGATAAGTGCAATTGATCCATAAAGCCATCATAGTTCTTGATAGTTTCAGCTGCGACAGCTTCTAAGTCACCATCAAATTCAGTCACGCCAGCTTTGAAGGCTGGAATTTGACCGTCTTCATATTTGTTGATCATCGCAACGGTCCGGTTCAATAAGTTCCCTAAATCGTTAGCTAAGTCATAGTTAACCCGTGCGACGAAGTCTTCAGGGGTAAATAGCCCATCGTTACCATAAGGCATCGCCCGAACTAAGTAGTAGCGTAAAGCATCTAAGCCATAACGTTCAACTAAGGTTTCTGGATAAATGACGTTACCTTTAGATTTCGACATCTTACCATCTTTCATCAACAACCAGCCATGACCAAAGACCGTCTTTGGTAATGGTAAGTCGAGGGCATGTAAGATGATTGGCCAGTAAATCGTGTGGAAACGCACGATTTCTTTACCGACCATTTGGACGTTAGCTGGCCAGAACTTGTTGAACAAGGTCTCGTCGTCCCCAGCATAACCTAAAGCCGTAATATAGTTGATCAACGCATCCAACCACACGTAAACCACGTGTTTTGGATTGTTCTTGACGGGAACACCCCAAGTAAAGCTGGTCCGTGAAACCGCTAAGTCTTCCAAACCTGGCTTGATGAAGTTGTTGATCATTTCATTCATCCGGTTAGCGGGTTGAATGAAATCTGGATGGGCGTGGTAGTAATCTAACAACCAGTCCGCGTACTTGCTCATCTTAAAGAAGTACGATTGTTCCTTAACAAGTTCAACTTCATGACCACTAGGGGCTTTCCCACCGATGACTTTACCGTTATCATCACGATAAACTTCAGCTAGTTGGGTTTCGGTGAAGTATTCTTCATCGTCCACTGAATACCAGCCTTCGTAATCACCTAGGTAAATGTCCCCCTTCTTCAATAAGCGGTCGAAGATTTCTTGAACGGCACGTTCATGATAATCATCGGTTGTCCGGATAAACTTATCATTAGAGATTTCAAGCAATTGCCAAAGTTCCTTGATTTGTTTGGCCATTCCGTCAACGTAAGTCTTCGGATCAGTCTCAAGTTTTTCAGCTTTTTCTTCGATTTTCAACCCGTGTTCATCAGTCCCCGTTAAGAAGAAGACATCGTAGCCCTTAGCCCGCTTGTAACGCGCTAACGTATCACACGCAATGGTGGTGTAAGAGTTCCCGATGTGTAACTTACCCGAGGGGTAATAAATCGGCGTGGTAATATAAAATATTGGTTTCTTGGTTTCTGCCATGACTGTAATTCCCTTCAAACATTATAAATTAGCTTATTCTATCATTTTAGTTAGATTCTTTCTCATTGTATCATACTTCTAACCATGATTTCAGCGCGGTTAGTCTAAGGTTAACGGGGAATTAGTCAATTGGTCAAACAAAATGGCCAAGCATGCACTTTCAGTACCACTCAACAGCTCAATAACAGCAACTGCCAAACACAGCCAACCCCGTTTTGAAGGCATTAAAAAAGCGACTAGTTATGACTGACATTCCTAATCGCTTTTAACTGAATTGTGCTATTTTTCAATTGACTAACTTAGTTTTTTAACCTGTATTGAACTATTATGACTTGTGATTTTCGTGCCTAAAACAAGTCCAACTGTTGCGGTCCCAGGTCACCAAACGAAATGCCTAATAATTGCTTTAACGCTAGCGCATTATCAGCGGCGTCACCGCCAGAATTGTTATTGAAGATCACACAAACTTCGTCAGTCTGCGCTTGTAATTGTTCAACAACCGTTTTAAATTCAGCTAGTTCCGTCTCATTGTACCGGTATAGTGTTCGTTGCCCACGCCAACCTTTGCCTTTCGCCGACCAGCCCTTTTGGTTGCGTCCATGCAACCGTAATAATGCCAGCTTCGGACTCGTGACGACTGGTTCAAAGGACACGCCATCGTTCATCGCATGCGGTTCATCCACGACCACGTGAATCATGCCGAGATCTTTTAAAAAGTCAAAAACCGCATCTTTTACGCCTGGCTCATACCAACTTTGATTGCGGAATTCGACCGCAATCGGCACCCCCGGTAGCCACTGGACGATTCGTTGTAAATAATGGAAGTTACGCGTCGACCGCTCAAAAAACGGTGGAAACTGGAACAAGACCGCCTTTAGTTGGCCATGTTGTGTCAACGGTTTGAGCATCGCCCGGTACTCACGATAAGCCGCTTTTAACGCATCCATCGAAATCCCATCTTCATACGTATCATGTAAGGTCATCGTCTGGTTGGCTTTCAAAATAAATTGAAATTTATCCGGCACGGCCTTTTGCCACTTCGCAACCGTACTCACTTTAGGAATCCCGTAAAACGGCGTATCCACTTCAACAACTGGCAAGACGCCTGAATATTCAGTTAAAGTCAACTTGTCCGTTCCACCGAGTAAACTCGGGTGTTCTGTCCAAGTTGTTAATCCAATGGTGATCATACCTGCGCCAACTCCTCAAAAAATGCCACCGCATTTTGTTGTACCATGTCAAAATCAAATGGTAACTGTAATGCCTCTTCGTTAATCGCCATTACTTTAGCCGCCGAGTTCCGATAATCGATCAACCCCGCAAAGGGATAAACGCGAAATGAGGTCCCACAAATAACCACTAAATCGGCATGCCGTAGTAACGCTAACGACCGATCAACGTTTTGCTGATTAATGCCTTCATCATATAAGACAACGTTAGGCCGTAAATAACCATGGTCGGTATCATGATATGGCGACGATAAATAAGCTTGCCATGGCACGACTTTACCACATTCAGTACAGTAGATTTGGTACAAATTACCATGAAATTCAACCAAGTTTTGCGTCGCCGCGTCATTATATAAGTTATCAATATTTTGCGTGATGACCCCGGCTTTGCCTTGTTGTGTCAATTGCGCCATCACCTTGTGAATCACATTGGGCTTCGCATCCGGATAATACAAATTTTCTTTTAAATAATGGTAAAAGCCCATTGGGTCAGCCTTTAAATAGGCATGACTCAAATAATATTCCGCATTATGATGACCGGTGTACAGCCCGTTTTTTGAGCGATAGTCAGGAATACCTGATGGCGTCGAAACACCAGCACCGGTCATGAAAACGATATGCTTGGCGTTTAAGATGGTTTGTTGGGCATTGGTTAACATTTTTTAGGGACCTCCTTTGGTTATTTTTGGGTCGAAACGTGTTCGGCAAGCCTGGGGGTTCCGCTTGCTACGCTAAGTCAACCAGTCGAAAAGTTCACCGACTAATTGTCTTAGCTAGGCAATGCTCACCCCCAACCCGGCTTACCTCACACTCTAACGAATCGTAAACGGCATATTCAGCTTCGCGAACAAGTCCTTCACATTCATCGCATACAATTCCTTGAAGAATTCATCGCTATCTTTTTCAGCTGGTGCGGGTAAAACGAATGCATTTTGGCGGTCGTTCTTGTTTAGCCCAATAAATGCCCGCGTTTGTTGCGCGGTTTCGACCATTTCTGAGTGGTAAATGTCAAATAATTGCCGCACTTCTAGCCGTTGTTGGCGGTCGCTTAACACACTTTGCATCGTGACAAATTCACTGCCGTGTAATAATGGCAAATCCCAGGCCAACATTTGGTCATCAAAAGCCTTGAATAACTTAACGACTGTCCGCCGCATGGCAAATGGGCTTTCAACTGGCTTGGTGGCAATCACTTGATAGAGCTGCTTAGCGGCCGCCCAAGCCTTTGGAAAGTCAGCGTCAACTTTAGCAGCCCGTTCCTTAGTTAAGTCACCACCAAAGAAGACCAACAAATCAGTTAACGTCAATAAACGTAAGGTCATCATCGCGTCATCTTGGTTAGGGTCTTCAGAATCAATCGTGGCGTAGACCCCTTTGACGTATAAGTCTTCAATATCAGCATCAATCAAGTCATGGTCACGTTGGTTCTTGACAATTAAGACATGCGCGACCATATCGTAAAGTTCAGTCGCAATCGCCATTAATTGTTCATCTAACTTAGCGTTGTTCGTCGTTAAGTTAAACGTGATCTGAGGAAAACCTTGGAGCAATAACAATAAGTGCATTACTTCATGTGACGCCGTATAACTTGGCGCTGTAATATCAGTGACGTGAACTTCAATATCGCCATTTTGCATCAATTGTTCTGCTTGATCATGGCGGACATAGCCTGATTTTTGATCACCAAGCGTGACCGTCACATTACCAGGAAAGATGGAATTTGTCGCTGATAATAAGTCCGTTACTTGTTGCTTTAATTTAAGTTCAGTCATAATTAATTTTCATCCTTTGTTTGCCGTAAAGCGGCAATGAGTTGTTGGGTTGTGGTTAAATCTTGATGTGGCGCTTGTTCTAATTGTTGTAGAATCGTCGGCAATTCAGCGGGAGTCGCCCCCGCAGCCATGGCTAGTGACTTCAATTGCAAATGCATATGGCCTTGTTGAATCCCAGTCGTGACCAAAGCGCGCAAAGCGGCCAAGTTTTGCGCTAGGCCGGTCGCGGCAATGATCCGTGCTAACGTTGGCGCAGTTGGTTGACCGAGTAACTTATGATTAAGTTGGGCCACGTCATTGATCTTAATGGAGCCACCCACAACGCCCACTGGTAGTGGCAACGTCAATTGCCCCGTCAAAGTCTTGCCATCGGTCGTCCAAGTACTTAATCCGCGATACTGCCCATCTCGAGCCGCATAAGCATGCGCGCCACTTTCAAGGGCACGCCAATCATTGCCCGTCGCAATTGCGACGGCATCGATACCATTCATGATACCTTTATTATGCGTTGCCGCACGATAAGGATCTAATTGGGCAACTGTGCTAGCAGCCGCCATTTTTTGGGCGACCAAGGCCCCTGAATAACGCCCCGCTTGCAACAAAGCGACTGGCAATTCACAAGTCGCGGTCGCTAAACTGGCGGTCGCATAATTGGATAAAATGCTCATCAACGCATTGGTTTTGGTCAAAACACCAATCGACTTAGCAACGGCTTCTAACATGGTATTCAACATGTTGGCACCCATCGCAGCTTGCACATCGACAAATAGATCTACCGATAAGTACCCTTGGCCAAGTTGCCGGACCCGTAATTGCTTGGCGCCGCCACCACGGCGTTTCAAACTAGGGTGAGCGTCATCGGCAACGACTAACAAGTCCGCGGCATGCTGTTCAATCAGGGCCGCTGTTTTTGCTGGCTCAGTCAGTTGTTCTAAGACGATTTGCCCAATCATTTCACGCCGGGTCACCGTGGTATGAAAGCCACCCGCCCGTTTGACGATTTTGGCCCCATTACTGGCCGCCGCAATGACCGATGGTTCTTCAGTCACCATCGGAATGATCCGGGGCTGATCATCAATCACAAAGTTCACAGCTAACCCCATCGGCAATGGATAATCGGTTAAATAATTCTCAATAATCTCACTATGTTGCGGTAAATAATAGGTTTTAAAACGGGCAGTTTCAGCAGGCGTTAGCGCCGAATAATCCGCAACGATCGCCGTGCGTTCCGCCCAACTTTTTTGATAAAAATGGCGAAAATCAGCCGTCATATAATCAGTCCTATCTATAATGTTCAGTTTACTGATTTAAGTGTTCGGAAATAATCCCCTCGCGAACCCCACTCTCAGAAAAGATCACCCGGTCACTATCAAGCATTTGTAGTAAGGTCACTAGTGGCAACATCCCGCCCACGATAATATCGGCCCGGTCATATTCCATCCCCGAAATATCTTGGCGACCTTGACGCGAACGCGTTAACAAGTCTAAAAAGGTATGATAGACCGTTTCCGTCTTCAAGCGGTACCCGTGAATATCTTCCACTTTAAGCTTTTGTTGCCGCCGACGATTGACCCGTGCCAGCGTTCGGTTAGCCCCACCGAGTAAAATAATGGGATAATGAGCAGCTTCTGACAACCACCAAACATCCGCTAAGCGATTACGTAAAAACATTTGGGCGCGAAACAAATTGGCTGACGGGACGACATCATCCAGCTCAAATTGTTCTGACAAGGTAACAGCACCAAATGGCACGCTAATCAGATGCTGCGAACGCCCACCTTTGACCAAGATGAGTTCGCAACTGGCACCACCAGTATCTAAAATCAAGCAATCATTAATGACCAATGAATTGGCCACGCCTAAATAATCGTAATACGCTTCATCATCACCCGACAATACTTTTAAATCTAAGCCGACCTGGTCTTTGACCGTGGCCAAAAATTCAGCTTGGTTTTTAGCCATGCGAACTGCCGCAGTCGTGATCCCAATCACATCCGTATTCGGCATGCGTTGATAAATCTTTTTAAAGGCCAATAAGGCTTTGATCGTGCGATCGATAGCCTTGGGTTGTAAGACATGGGCGGTGCCCATCCCTTCTGACAGCCGGGTATCTTCTTTGATGCGTTTAATTTCTTCGGCGGTACCATTCGCATGTAAGCGATTGACCGCCATTCGGGCCGAATTCGATCCGAGGTCCACAATTGCTAAGTTTTTCATCGTCGTCCGCTCGCTTTTCATTTAGGGTAGTTTGGTTTTATTTTACCATTATTTACTAAGCGTGGGCACTAACGACCGCCGACACAAAAAAGCCCGGTGCCATTGCCCCGGACTTTATTTACTTAACGGCGATGCCGCTAAAATTTTGCGAACATCATCAGTTGATTTTGCATCCATCATCGTATTCCGCAACGCCGTAGCCCCAAGTTCAGGCCGGGCATAGATCTTAAAGAAGCGTTTTAGTGATGGGAAACGTGGCACATCATAGCGTTGGGCAAAGTCATCAAACAAATCCAATTGAACCTGCAACAACCCTAGTAATTCCGCCAATGAATGTGGCTGTGGTTGCGCTTCAAACGCAAACGGACTGGCAAAAACGCCCCGCCCAATCATGATGCCATCTAATCCGGGATGTGCTTTGGCTAACGCTAAACCAGCTTGATAATTTTCGATGTCACCATTAATTTGTAATAACGTTTCTGGCGCTAGTTCATCGCGCATTTTGATCAAGTCATCGATAACTTCAAAGTGCGCTGGGACTTTACTCATCTCTTGTTTCGTTCGCAAGTGAACCGTTAACACGGCCACATGCTGCCGCAATAAAGTCGGGATCCAGTCACGAAATTCGGCTAACTTGCTGTAACCTAGTCGCGTCTTAGCGCTAACTGGTAATCCCGCCGTCTTGGTAGCGGCAATCACTGCGGCGGCCCACGCTGGGTTGCGAATTAAATCACTGCCACCATGATTTTTAATGACCGTCCCATCTGGACAGCCCATGTTAACGTCAATGGCTTGATAACCTTGGGCCTTGACTGCTTGCGCCGCACTAGCGAAATCGGCCGCCGTATTCCCCCATAACTGGACAACTGGCATTTGCGGTTCAGCTGGCGCCACATAGAGTCGCCCATGAACTGGAAATTTCGTCTTCGGATCGGTGATACTTTTGGCATACACAAACTCCGTAAAGAAGGCATCCGGTGCCGCGGCTTGCGTGATGACTTGGCGAAAGACCGTGTTACTAACAGCTTCCATCGGGGCCATCGTAAAAAACGGCCGCTGTTCAGCTTGCGCCTTCGCCGCAATTTGTTGCCAATAGGTTAATTCAGACACAGTTATAATTCCTCTATTCTGTATAATCGTGCTTTAAGTTTAGCATTAAACTGAAGTGTGCCCAAACAAAAAGTGTGACCCACTGCACGGTCACACTTAGTTCTGTTATAACGCTGCCAAAGCACTGGCAATCGGTTGGTCACCTTGCTTCATCATAATGACCTTTTCTTGCGCATGAGCTGTTGTTAGCACACCCGCTAAAACACTCACAACATCGGCAATCGAGTTCTCACCTAGAGTCGTCTCATCAAAACTCACTTTACCCGTGGCAGGCGTCTCGGTCAAAACTCCCGGCTGCACAATCGTGTATGTCAAAGTGGTACGGTGCATCAACCACTCATCGGCATAACGTTTGGCAATATTGTAGTCCGTAAGTGTCTTCAAATACCCGTCATGCCACCGTTCTGGTTGCAACGCATAGGCTGAACTCAGTTGAATAAACCGGGTGACACCACTTTGTTCGGCAGCCTGCATCACTTTAATGGCCCCGTTTAGATCTGTCTGTAACAAATCACGCCCACGTGAGCCCGCGACAAAGTAAACCGCATCAACACCGGTCATCACCGGTCGCATCTCTGAAACCGCAGCATGCAAGTCTAATTGAGCGGTCTGGGGTAAATCAGGTTGATGCTGACCATACGTCCCAATCACTTGATGCCCTTGTGCACTTAACTTTTGTGCTAATTGAAAGCCGACCCGGCCACTAGCACCGACAACTAAAATTTTCATTATTTTCCCTCCTAATCCTTGAGTGTTAACATCGCTAACGTCGCTACTCGACTCGTCCGAAAATCATTGATAGCCGCATCTGACGCATACCCTAATCCAATGCCCATTAATAGCTGTTGGGTACTATCAAGTCCTAACAACCGCCGCAGTTCATCGGGATACTTCACCAATTCATACGCTGGCATCGACTGCACGCCATGATCAGCCGCACTGAGCATCAGTGTCTGGGCAAAGGCGCCTGTATCAAAAATTTCCCAACTATTTAGTGGCGCTGGTACCGTCAAATAAACTACTGCAGGACTATTGAACAAACTTAACTGCGTAGCGCCGTATTCGCGGGTACCCACATTTTTTTGCATCAAATACTGGCTTAAATCATTGCTCCAATCAGCCATGTTACGACGTGGACTTGCGGCCCAATTCGTCCGATGGGCCACTTCGATATCGGCACTACTGGCAACCCCTTGTTGGGTTCGTTGGCTAAACGTCGCACGAATCTTTTTAAGGGTCGCGCCAGTCGCAATTACAACTTGCCAGGGTTGTGCATTCGCCCAAGATGGTGTCTGCTGGGCCGCCGCGACGATGGCCGTTAACGTTTCGATTGCGACTGGCTGTGAACTGAAATCACGAATTGAATGGCGTGCTTGTAATGCTTGTGTAAATTCCATTTTATTACCCTCCGTTAGGTGTCATTTGGTACACTTGTCTTAGCAATCATTTAACTTCGAGACCTAGTATAACTGGGTAATGCTTTAAATAAAACGTGGTTTCAGCCCACACTTTAGTCACTTAAAGTGTGCACTTTGCCCACCAAGGAGGCTCTATCATGACCGACACCGCTTTATTACTTGCAGCAATCAAATGTACGGCGCTGGACCCGTTGACGACGTTAATTGCCACTTACTTAGACCAGCCCGTTTATATTATTGATGCGACCGGCACGATAATTAGTTCAAGCACCACGGAACGACCACCGATCACGGCTGCCTGGTTGCAAGCTGATACGACCCAAGGGGCCTTTCAAGCGGGTACGAGTGACTATTTACGGCGCCCCATCAACACCTTTGCCATGAAGACTTGGTATTTATTCGTGGCCCAATCCAAAGGGTACCCGGTCACGGCTAGTCAGTTGGATTTAGCCATCCAAATTATCAATCATTTTAATGACCGCTATGCCGCTAATCCGAATCAAAGTGAATTAAACAGTTTATTCGCGCAATTATTGGCCGACCCACAAAGAACAGACATTACGGCATTTCGGCCGTTACACAATCAATCGTTAGTTGCCATCACCGCCACTGCGATGGTGGCGCGCCCAAATCAAACGGCTTTCAAACACGCCTTGCAACAAGCATTGCCAACTATGCCATTAACCGAAGATGCGCAACAAAATCTCGTATTAGTTGTACCAGCGACTACCGCACAATTCGAAACTGATGCCTTGGTTGCTTTAGCTGAACAATATCATTATTGCTTCTTTATTTCTGAGCCTTACACTGATCTGACAAAAACACGCGACTTTCTAAGTATTTGTCGGCAAGCGTTTAAAGCAGCTCAAAAACTCGACCAATTGCAACCAGTGAATTTAACGCAAGCCTACAATATTTACGTCATCTTAGACCATATGCAAGATTTAACCTTGCTGCGTCATACCATGTGCACGCAGTTATTAACCCTACAACACTATGATCAGCAACATCACACGGCACTTTTTGATACGTTGTATGTTTACTTAGAAAATGACTGCCGCTTGAGCCTAACTGCCGATCAGTTGCACTTACACCGCAATAGTTTGACCAAGCGGCTGCAACGGATCGATGACTTGATTCACATTGACTGGGAACAACCACACAAAACGTTTGGCTTACGTTTGAGCTACCGAATTTTTAATTATTTGGCCAATTAAACAACACAACAAAGAACCCGACACTATTTTGATGAGTGCCGGGTTCTTTGTTGTGTTTGCATAATCGCTATTATTTAGCTGTAAGTCAGTAGTAATGGCAGCCGCCAAAGTTAGCTTTGGTAAACGCTAGTCGCACCTAAACTTATTTAGCGAAGTAGTTGATCCCAATGGCAGCTTGCATTTCGCGCCACGTTTGGTCAGCGACAACGTTAGCTTTCGCTGTCCCGGCTTCCAAGATTTGTAGCACTTGGGCTGGGTCAGCTTCATAGATAGCTCGCCGTTCACGGATTGGCCGTAAAACACCATCTAAAACGTCGATCAAATAACGTTTGATCTTCACATCACCTAAACCACCATGTTGATATTGCGCTTTTAAGTCTGCAATCTTGGCCTTGTCTTCACCAAAGATATCTAAGTAGGTGAACACAACGTTGCCTTCAACCTTACCAGGATCTTCAACATGAATATGGTCAGGATCAGTGTACATTGACATGACTTTCTTTTGGACGGTATCCGCATCGTCGGCCAAGTAAATCGCATTGCCTAAAGATTTACTCATCTTCGCATTGCCATCTAACCCCGGAATCCGGCCCAACCCTTTTGGTGGGAAGTAGCCTTCTGGTTCAACTAAGACGTCTTGTTGATACGTCTTGTTGAAGCTCCGAACGATTTCACGCGTTTGTTCCAACATTGGTTCTTGGTCATCACCAACGGGCACCGTGGTGGCCTTAAATGCCGTGATATCAGCGGCTTGGCTCACGGGATAAACAAAGAAGCCAGCAGGAACACTCTCACCAAACGCTTTTTGTTTGATTTCAGTTTTAACGGTTGGGTTCCGGTTCAACCGTGAAACGGTCACCAAGTTCAAAAATTGATTCATCATGTCAGTTAACGCTGGAATTTGTGATTGAACTAAAATCGTCGACTTTTCAGGGTCGATGCCAACTGCCAAGTAATCCATGGCCACTTGTAATAAACTCTTACGAATTTTCTCTGGATCATGGGCATTATCAGTTAACGCTTGGTTATCCGCAATCATAATGTATGAGTCGTAGTCACCGGTATTTTGTAACGCAACCCGGTTACGCAATGAACCGACATAATGGCCGATGTGTAATTGACCGGTTGGGCGGTCACCCGTTAAAAGTACTTTCTTCGTCATATGAAACATCCTTTCTTCGTACAGCAATCAGATCAGATGAGGCGATAAAAAAAGCGCCCCATCGACTAGTCAATAGTCAATTAGGACGCATTACCGTGGTACCACCTAAATTGCAGAAACTGTTTCTGCCACTCATTCTACCGATAAGGGTGGGTTCCCGGTTCGCACCGAATCTCCAAAAAGCCAATTCATTTGCCCATCCGTGCTTACAGCCATGACACGGTCTCTGGTTGGCGGGCGCCTTACTTTCTTTTCTTCAACGATTAATTAATCCTAGTGTAAGCGTTACGCGCAGTGGTGTCAAAAGTTAATTTAGCAATGACTTTTGATAAATTGGTCATTGGCAGTTTATCCGTGCCACTGAAAGCCACCTTAGATGCTTAACTCGTTCTATTTAATATAACTCAGTCCGCCGATCTGCAAATACCGGCATACTGCCCCGAACCTTGACCACTTGTTGCAGGTCTAAAGTGGCGGTCACGACGGCTGGTTGGTCAGTCGTTTCAGCTACCACTTGACCAAGTGGATCTAACACCAACGACTGTCCACCAAAGTCATTGTCCGGATCCGCGCCGACTCGATTAACGGCGACGACATAAGCTTGGTTTTCGATGGCCCGTGCTTGTAACAAAATCCGCCATTGGGGCAACCGTACCGTTGGCCATTCTGCGGCGACAAAAATGACTTGCGGGCCTTGCGCGGCTTGTTTACGTAACCATTCCGGAAAACGGATATCATAACAAATTACACCCATTGCCGACACACCATCTAGTTGGAAGACATTTTCAGTCTGACCGGCCGTGATATATTGGTCTTCACGCATCAACCCAAAGCGGTGCACCTTATCGTATTGACGCAACAACTGGCCTTGACGGTCAAAAATCAACATTTCATTATAGTAGCGTTGCTCGCGAGCCACCGCGACCGAACCCCCTACCAAGTTCACATGATACTGTTGTGCCAAGTCACTTAAGAAGCGCTTGGTGCGCGCACCATCAGTATCCGCTAACTGGGCTAAATCAGTTAACGCATAGCCGGTGTTCCACATTTCTGGTAATACCACGACTTCAGCACCTTGGGCTGCGGCTTGTTGAACCGCCGCTGCGACCCGTCGATAATTTTCATCGGGATCGCCAAACTTAATATCGATCTGTGCTAACGCAACTTGCATCTTGCCACCAACTTTTCTATTAGAATTATTAAAATTATCTTAGAATAAAGTGGCAGTAGTTGCAAGTCATGCTTTTCATTAAATCGCAACCGCTTTGATTGACACGCCACCAAAATCCGCCTAGAATTGTTCAAGCAATTTATAGGAATTTAAAGACTGGAGGCCGTTCGTTTGCCAACACCAAATCAAGCACAACAACAAGAACAACAACGCGTCGACACTGTTATTAAACAAGTTAAGGCCCGCGCAAAACAAACAGATCAGTTACTCGATAAAGCACATCGCGAAACCGATGTGATCCAAAAGAACTATGGCGATAACAACTCCGTCAACACTTTTGAAGTCGATGACCGCATCGAAACTAACGCCGAACTACAACAACAAAAACAAATGGTTGAACGGGCCGTAGAATCTGAATCCATCTTGACCCGCCAAGTTGGGGTCTTAAAAGATCTCAGTAACTCCCCCTACTTTGGCCGGATCGATATTCAAGATAGCCCGGACGAAGATGCCGAACAGCTCTACATCGGGACGGCATCTTTTGTCGATGAACACCAAAACTTCTTAGTCTACGACTGGCGGGCCCCAATCTCATCGGTCTACTACAATGGGACGCTGGGAGAAGTCCAATACCAAACCCCAGCTGGTCAGCAGACAACAGAACTAACTAAAAAACGGCAATTCCAAATCGACCATGGGCAAATCAAAAACATGTTCGACACGAATGAGACCGTCGGCGATGAAATTTTACAAGCCGTACTCGGCGAACAAAACGATGCCTACATGCAAAACATCGTCGCCACAATTCAAAAAGAACAAAATGACATTATTCGCGATACTTACAGTGATTTGCTTGTCGTTCAGGGGGTGGCCGGTTCGGGCAAGACTTCCGCTATCTTACAGCGGATCGCTTTTCTGCTTTACCATTCACGGGCATCCTTAGAAGCTGATCAAATGGTCCTCTTCTCACCAAACCGATTATTTAGTCACTATATTTCAGACGTGCTCCCTAGTTTGGGTGAACGGAACATGCGCCAAGTGACTTTAGCGGAATTTTTAAGTGCCCGCTTCCAAGGGTTGAGCGTCCAAAGCTTATTTGACCGTTATGAAGTCGATCAACAAGCTGATGCCACAAATGCCGCAGTTCGTGACTTCCAAGAAAGTGCGGCTTTCATGACTCAAGTTGACCGTTATTGTCACCAGTTGCCAGCTAATGCCTTGCGCTTTACAGATATTGTCTTTAATGGCGACGTCTTCTTCACTCGCGCTGAAATCACGGCAATTGCCGCTAGTTTGCCGGCGGCGATGCAACCGGCTGACCGATTCTTAGCCATCAAGAACACGTTGATCAAACGCTTAAAACGGCGCATCGACCAAGAAGCCCAAGCGGATTGGGTCAATGAACAGATCGACCAAATGTCTGATGAAACGTATCATGACTTACTCGGTGACAAACGCCGCGGTGACTTCCAATCATTAGATGATGAAGTGTTCTATATTGGCAAGCAAATCGTGACCAAGCGCCTCCGCCAAGTTTATGATGCCATCTATAATGGTTACTTCTTAGACACGTATGAACAATATAATGACTTTTTAGGCCAAATCGACCGGCCTGAAACGATTGCACCAGCGACTTGGCGGCAACGTTGCCAACAATTCCAAGCCGGCATCGAATATCACCGGATTGCCTTGATCGACTGCGCGCCGCTGTTATTGCTGCGAGATATTTTAACTGGCAGTGGTGAAAATCGCCGGATGCAATATATTTTCGTCGATGAGATGCAAGACTATTCGTTAGCGCAATTGCTCTATATTAAGCATGCCTTTCCATTAGCCAAATTCACCTTGCTTGGTGATAGTGAACAAGCCTTGTTCAAAGACATCGAAGCCCCACGACAACTTTTAGAACGGCTGCGTGATGCCTTTAACGTGCGTCGCGCTAACCTAATCACATTAAGTAAAAGCTATCGTTCGACCATGCAGATCACCAACTTTGCGAAGGCTTTATTGCCAGATGGCGACCAGATTCAAGCCTTTACGCGTGAAGGTGACTTGCCAAAAGTGATGATTCGCTATGGCGAAGATAATGCTCAGCAAGGCCTATTGACTGAAGTGAACCGGCTACTAACGACAACGTCGACCGTAGCGGTTTTGACCCGGAACTTAGCTGAAAGTAAACACGTTTATCAGTTCTTAAAACACCATACCGTGACGACTTTAATGGCCGATAGTGACCGCACGATGCCTCAAGGGGTGATCGTGTTACCAATCTACTTAGCCAAAGGGTTGGAATTTGACGCCGTCATCGCTTATGATATCTCGGCGACTAACTATCCGGATGAACAGTCAGTCGGCTTGTTATATACGATTGCTTCGCGAGCGATGCACCACTTAACGTTACTCAGTATCGGTGACGTTTCGCCACTGATCGCCAAGTTAGATCCAACTTTATTTACGATTGAACATCAAGTGCGGGTTTAAAGACCTGTAAAAAGCCGCTCCCAATCAATTCTTGGGAACGGCTTTTTGCGTCGTGCGACCTCATTTATTCGATTTTCTGGCCATTAAAATCAAAAATAACACGATCATCATAAAGAAAACGAATAGTTCCGTTAATGCGATTAAAGCGAAACGAACGCCGAACGAGATATTAACCAGGCAAATCACAATTAACACAGCGCCATACTTCTGAATAAACTGCATGATTCTACTATCCGCATGGCGCTTTCTAAGATAGAAAATCCCACCAATCACCATCATGTAACTAATCACATATATTAATACTGGTAAGTTATGCATTGTAGACCTCATTTCCAAACCATCAGTAAATTCAAGCAGTGCCGTCACTGCTCACCAGCAATCCAGGCTTAGCCTAACATCTGAGTGAGGCGTTAGTCTTCACTTTCATGTAAATTTACCGTCAATTTTCAAGTAACTGTAACGGTTACGTTTAGGCCGATTATCGTAATGCTTGATTTATCAGTAATTGCTATTCACGAAATGTAACTTACCAAAAAAGTGGTGTTAATCGTCATCAACTGACAATTAACACCACTTGCTATGCGGGGCTGCAATCCCCTTGCGTCATCGTTGCTAAATTATGTGTGACGGTTGCCCGCCAGAAAGACCACCAATGCTATGTCCGCCAGCTTTAAGCTGACTTATCACTGACCACTAATTTGGGTGCCCGATGAATCGCGTCTTTTAAAACAAACGGCGCAATCATCGTGACCAAAATAATGACTAAAATAATATCGGAATAATAATCGCTCGACAACAAATGGGCTGAAAACCCGATTTGTGCTGTAATCAAGGCCATTTCACCACGAGAAATCATCCCCGCGCCCACTAAATAGTTACTATGGCCACTAAACCCATTCAAACGCGCGCCTAAGCCGCACCCAACTAACTTGGTGAACACGCCTAGGACCGTCATAACTACGATAAATGGTAATGACTGCCAGAAGCCTTCAAAAGTCATGTTTAAGCCCACGCTGACAAAAAACAAGGGGATAAACATCGTATAGCCGACGGGTTCGATACTGACATCGACCACCTTTTGATAATCTGTCTGAGCAACTGCAACGCCGGCGAAAAAGGCACCAATTGCCCCACTTAAACCAACGAGGTCAGCTAACCAGGCCATCGCTAAGCAAATAATAATGGCCATGATCGTCGGACTGGCGGCCATCAACAAGTGGTCACTTAATTGCATCAATACTGGTGCCAACCATTTAACGACCACAAAGACGCTACCGAAAAAGGCCACCTGTTCCAATAACACGATGCCCAGATTCGTTTGCGTGACACCACTCGTTTGTCCCATCATCGAAATCATGATACTGAGTAAGATCACACCAATAATGTCGTCGGCGACTGCGGCACCTAGAATCGTGGCCCCCTCTTTGGTATCTAGGGCCTTGAATTCCTTTAATACTTCCACGGAAATCGAAACGGACGTTGCCGAGAAGATCACGCCAATGAACAACGCTTCAAACCAACTGAATTGAAACAAGCGACTCGCAATGCCCATGACAACGACCGGAAAGATCACCCCAATAATCGCCACGATAATTGCGGGGCGTAAATACTTACGCAACAGCGCTAAATTACTTTCCAAGCCACCAATAAACATCAAGACGACCACGCCAATATCTGAAAACGTCTGGACGAGATGGGTCAATTGCACGACATTTAAAATGGCTGGCCCTAAGACGACCCCCACTAAAATCTCCCCGATAACTGCGGGAATCCCTAAACGGTGCGCAAAGTGGCCCGCTAAAGTCGTTGCTAAAATCAAAATACATAATGTGCCTAAAAAACTCAACCGGGGCCCTCCTTAAACAACTTGTTCTTTCCATCATACACCTTTTAAGTTTAATTGAGGTCTAAGCTTCTAGCCGCCCACCAACGCCGAATGCCATACCAGCCTAAGCCAATCGCCAAGCCAAGCATCGCGGGTACCACCCAGTCGAGCCCTAATTTAGCTAACGGCAACGTCTTACTGTCCCAAGCCAATAACGCTTGCACCCAGCTATGTTGGGTAATGATAGTTGGTGCTGAACGTAACGCATCCAAAGCGGCCGGAATTAGCGTCAAGCCTGTCGTCCACCGATAAACGGCGGCATCGCGTTGAAACAAGGGTGACGCAATCGACAAGATGATCAACGTGATTGCCAGTGGATATAAGAACATGAGCATTGGCGTTGACCAAGCAATGATCGCATCTAACCCAATATTGGCGATTAAAAATGAGGCGCCACAAGATAGCCGATTCCAGGCCCGATAACTAATTTTAGGAAACTTCGCGTGCAAGGCTTCTGAAAATGATGACGCTAAGCCTACCGCCGTCGTTAAACAAGTGAGCGTCGCCATGATGGCTAAAATAATTTCCCCCGGAACGCCTAAGAATGCTTTGGCGATTTGTGAAAACGCAATGCCACCATCGGTTGATAGCTTAAAGCGCGTCAATGACGTCGCCCCTAACCAGATCAAGCCCAGATAAATCGCCGCTTCAAGCAGAATACTCAACAAGCTTGATTTTGCAGCGGTTTTGGCAATGGCGGTGGCTTCATGCTGGCCTAAACTTTTAATCGTCGTTACAACCGCAATCCCAAAGAGTAAGGCCGCTAAGGCATCCATCGTGTTATATCCTTGCAAAAAGCCATTTAAAAAGGCCCCTTGTTGATACGCACTAGTAACGGCCGTCGTATGCGCCGCCCCTAATGGCCGCGTAAAGGCGATCCCGAAAATAATCGCTAATAAAATCAAAAATGCCGGATTGAGCAACTTACCGATCGTATCGATAATCTGCGTTGGGCGCCGCGACGCCCAATACGTTAGGCTGAAAAAGAGCAGGGAATAAATCAGCAAAGCCCACGGTGCTTGACTCGTACTGACATGACTGGCAATCCCAATTTGAAATGGGGTGGTCGCCGTCCGTGGTGTGGCAAACAACGGGCCAAGTGTGGCACACGTTAAAATCATAAAAGCCGTGGCATAGCGTTTACCGATGGGCCGGGCTAACTCATAAATCCCATTGCTGCGCGTCACGCTGATGGCGATAATCCCTAATAAAGGCAACAAGGTCCCCGTCAGTAAGAACCCCCCACCAGCGGTTAACCAGTGGGCCCCCGCCAATTGGCCTAAATGAATCGGGAAGATTAAATTGCCGGCACCAAAGAACATGCCGAACAACATTGAACCGATAATGAGATAGTGTTTGAAAGATAATTTGTTCGTTTGCATAAGCTTAACCTCCGTTTAGTCGTTAGTGACGTCCAGCATGGGGCCCACGACACTCGACTTAACCCACCATTACTTGTCTTGCTACTCATATCCTTCAACCCCTCTCTTAATCGCAAAAAAAACGCGTCCTTTGAAATAACTTCAAAGGACGCGTTTGCGCGGTACCACCTTAATTCGTGATGGACTCACGTCACATCACCTCATCGCGTACGGCTGCTCAGTCCAAGACTGCAACAACGATACGTTTGCACGATAATGGGTGCCACCAGTTAACACTCGGTCACCCTCGCATTAACCGTTCTCAGGTTACTTTCACCCCAACGACGCTACTGACGTTTCCAGAATCTGTCAGCTCTCTGTAAGTGGCGTTGCGGTTACTCTCCTGATCATCACGATTTAATCTCATTTATTTTTAACATTTGCAATCATAAACTCATTTTTGTAACTTGTCAACTGCCTCGTTAAAAATAACTTGCGCAAAGGCGGCCGCAATCCCACCATCATCGTTACTTTTAGTCACGATATCTGCATGTTCGCGTGCTAACCAACTCCCATTGGCCATTGCCACGGCAGTCCCGGCCACATCAAACATCGACAAATCATTGGCTTCATCACCAATCGCCATGACCGCTGCCGGGGCCAACGCTAAGTGTGCCATTAACGCTTTTAGGGCCTGTCCCTTACTGACAACGGGATTCAAGACTTCTAAGAAATTTGCGCCCGCCCGAATAACGGCTAGCTCATCGCTAAAGGTTTGGCGTACGATTGGTTCCAGTTCATCCAAAGCGGCCTTTTCGCCACCAAAGACACCTTTGGTAATCTGAAAGTCCGTGGGCAACTCATCTGGTTGGCGAACCAAGAGCCCGGCGTTGTTTTCCCAAGCTTGAACGACCGTAATACGATTCACATCATGGTCAGCCGTATAAATCGTACTGTGCGCATCTAACACATTGAAGCTCGCCTGATGGTGCGTGGCAAACGTTGTCAAACGCCGATATTGGGCATTATCGATTAAATATTGGGCCATCACCTGACCACTGGTCGTCGCAGTGATGGCGCCATTATAAGTAATCACATACTGGTCAGCCCCTTTGATCCCGAGTTGGGCTAAATACGGGGCAACACCAGCCAACGGTCGCCCGGAACATAATACGACCTTGACACCTTGGGCTATGGCGGCTTTAACCGCCGTGATCGTGCTGGTTAAGACTTGGTGCGTTGACGTTAATAACGTATCATCGACATCGATGGCAACTAATTGAATAGACATCCTTTTGACCACCCTCTCTAAAAACGGTTACAATTAAGTTTATCAACTAACCAGCCAATTGGTGGTCGATTATTAAAAGCAATCAGGGTCATTTTACATAACCCAACATCATGCCAATGAGGTGAAGACAGGTGCAAATCCAACATGAAGCAGTCCAAACAATGCCGCGACTGCCATTTAAATATTACGAACATGATCCACAGACAACCATCGATGTGGCGCCGCATTGGCACCAAGGTATCGAGCTTAACTACTTAGTCGCTGGCGCTACTTTAAAGTTTGTCACCGATGGGCAAACGGTGGCTTACCAGCCTGGTGACATTTGGGCCACGAACCGGCGTAGTGTCCACAGTGCCACTGGTGATCCGACCGCTGATTGGGACGAATTTGGGTTGATTATCGATGATGATTACTTACTCAGCCAATTGCCCGCTAGTGCGCATTGGCAATTGACGCTCAACCAACCAGCGACTACGACTCAACAGCCAGCCAGTTACCAACGGATTCGCCAACATCTCCAAGCCATTCATGATTTATTGCATCGCGGGGTCAGCGATAATGTCCGCCTATTAGTCCTCAGTCACTTTTTTCAGCTACTCGTCGAACTTGATCAACATTTCGCGACGACTCAGCCGCAAACAACGGTCAATCCGAATCAATCACTAACGGATCAGATTATGACAACGATCAATGATCACTATGCCGAACCAATCAGTGGTTCAACGTTGGCCGCCCAATATCATGTCTCACTCACCACTTTGAATCAGCAGTTCAATGCGAACTTACAGTTATCCGTTAACCGCTACTTACGGTTAGTCCGCCTGATGCACGCACGGCGCTTATTGTTAGCCACCGATATGAAAGTCGATTACATCGCCATGCAATGCGGCTTCACAACTGCTAAGACGCTCAACCGCAACTTTAAAGCTTGGAAAGGTTTAACGCCGACTGATTATCGCCAAGCTTATCAACGCGACCATCAAATTGATACCAGTTGCCTTTAAAAATGACCCCTCTAGTTCAAATAGACATGCTAAACTACGCTCAGTGATTAAAAACTGAGTGTTTTTTAAATTAAAGGAGTTATGACTGATGATTAAATTAATTGCAACCGATATGGACGGCACCTTCTTGCGCCACGATATGACTTATGACGAAACCCGCTTTGCGGCCTTACATGCCCAATTACAACAACAAGGTATTCGCTGGGTCGTGGCGAGTGGTAACCAGTATTATCAATTAAAGTCGTTTTTTGAAAAGTATCCCGATACGATTTACGTCGCTGAGAATGGGGCCTACATTCGGGACTTGAACCAAACTTATGCCGCCCACACCTTTAATCCCGCCGTAGTCGCCCAAATTTTGCCCAAATTGCAAGCGATTCCAGAATTACAGATCACGGTTTGTGGCCTCCGTCGGGCTTACGTCTTAACGACCGAAGACCCGGTCCACGTCGCCGATGTCAACCGCTACTACCCCGAACTCGCCGCGGTTGCAAGCTTCGATCAAATCGATGACCAAATCTTAAAATTCGCCATTACTTGTCCAGTTGATCAAACCGACGCCATCGTGGCCCAATTACGCGACGCTTTAATTGGCCTCGCCGTCCCGACAAGTAGTGGGCATGGCGATATTGATGTCATTCAACTAGGGACCCATAAAGCGGCTGGCTTACATGAATTAGGTGATATTTTAGGCATTAGTCTAACTGAAATGTGTGCCTTTGGCGATGGTGGCAACGACCTCGAAATGTTACGCGAAGTTGGTTTGGGCGTGGCGATGCAAAATGCGCAACCTGCCGTGAAGGCCGTGGCTGACGACCAAACGACCGACAATGAAAATCAAGGTGTCTTGAACTTTATGGCTGACTTTTTGGTTGATCCCCAATGAGTACCCCTAATAAACTGACGACAACGAGTATCCTCAGCCTCTCGTTTGTCAGTGGCGTCACAACGGTCATCACCGGGATCATCCCACAACTGACACAACAATTCCCGACGGCGGCACCCACGTTGATCGAATGGCTCGTCACAAGTGCAAATCTCAGCGCCTTAATCACGCTCTTGTTGAATCCTTATTTAACCAGACGCTTTGGGAGTCGCCACGTCGTCATTAGTGGCTTGTTGCTCAGTGCCGTTGCGGGTGCCTTGCCGCTACTTCTGACCAACTTAACATTAATCATGGCAAGTCGGATCATCTTAGGTCTGGGCATTGGGCTATTTTCACCCCATGCGATCGGCCTGATTGCGCATACGTATCACGGTGAGTTGCGAGCCCGGTTACTTGGTTATCAGACGGGCTTGTCGGCCTTAGGTAACGCCGTATTACTAGTATTAGCCGGTTGGTTAGTCTTGCTCAGTTGGCGGGCTGTGTTCTTGTTGTATTTGATTTTAGCGGTTTTAGCATTCTTGGCCGTTAAAGCATTGCCCGCGACTACTGAAACCACCACGACCACCCATCAACATGCCAAGTTACCGGCCTCGCGTTGGATCTTACTGGCGTTAACTTTTATGACTTATTTGCTGATTTGGGGCGTGCAATTAAAACTACCGACGCTCTTTACTGAACGCCACTTTGGCAATGCCAGTGTTTTGAATCTGACTTTAGCGGCGATGAATCTCGGTGGCTTGCTAGCTGGCTTAACCTTTGGCAAACTCCACCAGCATCTCCATCGTTATACGTTGATGCTTGGCTACGCTGGCGCGGCTTTGACGGTGTTTATCTTGTGGTGGACGACCAGTGCCCCAATTGGCATTGCGGCGGCCGTTGGCTTTAACTTTATTTACTCGTATACCGGCCCATATTTGGTTTTCACGAGCCAAGCCGACTTGACGGGCCATCAAATCGATACGATGAGTAGTCGCATCACGATTGCGACCATCATCAGTGCTTTCTTTGCCCCACTCGTTTGGAACTGGTTGGGCACGTTGGGGCCAGCCACTTTAACAACCAACGTGTTAGGCTGGATTGCCGCTAGCTTAACGTTACTGACACTTTTGACCGGGCTATGGGCCTGGCGTACTCAGAAAGGATGATTTTCCATGTCAAATCTCAAAAAAATGCACACCGGTGACTTGTACTTACCTGATGATCCTGAAATCGAAGTTGATCAAAAACGCTACTTAGATCGGTTGTACGACTACAATCATACCCGGCCTAGTGAGCCCGAAAAACAACAAGCACTCTTAAAAGAACTCTTCGCCGAAATCGGGCCCAATTGTTACTTGGAACCCCCATTTCATGCTAATTTCGGTGGCCATCACGTTCACTTTGGCGCTAACATCTACGCCAACTTCAACTTAACGATGGTCGATGATACCCATATCTACGTTGGCGACCATACGATGATTGCGCCGAACGTGACTTTAGCCACTGCCGGTCATCCGATTCTGCCAGAACTACGGGCACAAAACTACCAATACAACATGCCCATCCACATTGGCCGCAACTGCTGGCTCGGCGCCGGCGTCATCGTCTTGCCTGGCGTGACGATTGGCGATAACGTTGTCGTTGGTGCAGGTAGTGTGGTAACCAAAGACTTACCAGATAACGTGGTTGCCGTGGGTAATCCTTGTCATGTCATGCGACCAGTTAGTGACCATGACCGTGAATTTTATTTTAAAGATCGCCGAATCGATCCCGAATTATTGTCGTAATTAAAAAAATCTGCTAACTCAGCCTTTAAAAAAGGGATAAGTTAGCAGATTTTTTTATTTTAATACAAATACTGCAAATCACTAGCTGGCGTTGGATAAGCTAAAATCAACCGTTGTAGTTCCGGTAAAGTGAGCTGCTTATCAATCAACAACGCCACATAGTTGACCATTTCATCCGCCAGTTCGCTTAAGAAGCTGGCGCCAACTACTCGGCCGCTCGCCTTGTCAACCACGACTTTCGCCAATGCTTGGGGCGTCTGGAGCCGATAGTACGTAAACCAATGCGTCATGTCTAGTGTCTTAACTTGATACGTGGCTGGTGCAGCGCTCGCCTGAGCTGCCGTAATCCCAACTTCGGCGAGTTTCGGGTCCGCATATACTTCAGTTGGCACCGCCGGATAACTGATTGGCGCACCCGCTTTAATTAAATCCCCAACTAAGTACCGCGCTTCATAGCCGGCCAGCGGGGTCAACTTCGGTACTGGCGTATCACTAACATCGCCAATCGCATAAATATGGGGATTGGCCGTTTGTAAATGGTTATTAACTTGAACGCCACGACGACTATAGGTCACACCAACGTTTTCTAAACCCAAATGATCCACATTCGGCTGCCGGCCGGCTGAACAAACGACTAAGTCCGTCATTAAGTTAAAGTTCGCATCATCGGTCAACTGCAGCCCAGTTGCTTGCGGCGTGATTTTGTTCAAGTTAACATCCAAGTCGATCGTTACGCCCTGGGCAGTTAAGTTCGCCATTAAGGCCTGGACCAAATCAGGGTCAAAGGCTTTTAACGGTCGCCGGTTATGATGAATCAAATGAACCTCAGCACCCGCTGCCCGCGCAATCGTCGCTAATTCAAACCCGACGTAGCCACCACCGACAAAAGTCACGCGCTTCGGCATCGTATTTAGATTTAAGAAATCAGTACTCGTTTTAAAACATTCGTTCCCCGTAATCGGTAGGATCACCGGACGTTGGCCGGTCGCAATCACATAGTCTTTCCCCGTCACGACGGTGCCATCGACCGTTAATTGACCATCTGCCCGAAAGTAAGCTTGACCATGTAATGTCGCGATTGCTTGTGACTTTAAGCCCGCTAACGTACCATCATTAATCCCATCCGTATACCCACGCTTAGTGGCCATCAAAGCTGGCCAATCCACATCAGGGACACCACTCAACCCATGACCTTGCAAGTTTTGCGCCTGCCGTTTGGCTTCCACCGCGCTCAACAGAATCTTTTTCGGGTCACAGCCACGATTGGGACAAGTGCCGCCCCATAAATCAGCTTCAATAATCAACACCGATTTACCTTGGGCACGCAGGCCGCCTGCCATGGCAGTCCCGGCTGGGCCACCACCAATTACGATTACGTCATATTGTGTTGTCATGAATTCTTGTCCCCCTTGGATTTTGTTGTTGGATTTGGACTAATCAAACCAGGTTCAGCAAGCCTGACTTACCTCACAGCTTAATCTGGTTCATGCGTACTCAAATAATGCATCACCGTCTGGCGATCCAAATACCCCCGGACCACTTGCTCTTCTGTGACGGCTAAATAATCATGGGTCGCTAAAGCTTCAAAGGCAGTGCGCAAGGTCGCTTGCGCATCGATTGCTTGGATGTTATCGGCCGCGACCGCTGGTTTAGCCGATAAGTAGCCTTCCACCAGACCGACCCGGCCAACATACACATCGTAAATCTTTTTGGCGCGACTGGCATTAAAAAAGTCGCGGACAAAGTCATTAACGGGATGTTGCGCAATCGCGCTTGGCGTATCAACTTGTAACAATTCACCATGCCGCATAACGCCAATGCGATCACCTAACTTCAACGCTTCATTCATATCATGCGTGACAAAGACGATCGTGTTGTGATACCGCTGATGCAGCTTTAAGACCAAGTCTTGTAACTGTTGCCGTGAGATCGGATCTAATGCACTAAACGGCTCATCCATCAAAACCGTCGTCGGCTGTGAGGCAATCGCCCGTAAGATACCGATACGTTGTTGTTCACCACCTGATAGTTCATCTGGCATCCGGTCACGATAGACCGCTGGATCTAGCCCGACTTCTTGTAGTAAGTCATCGATTGTCGCACTGATTTCTTTTTTGGGGGTCCCCTTCATTTCAGGAATCACGGCAATATTTTGCGCCACTGTCATTGTTGGAAAGAGGGCAATTTGTTGTAAGACATAACCCATATCCCAACGCAATTCACGCAACGGCATCGCCGTCGTATCTTGGCCGTTAACTAAGATCCTACCGGCCGTTAGCGGTTCTAACCGGTTGATCATCTTTAATGATGTGGTCTTGCCACTACCAGACGTCCCGACTAAAACAAATAATTCGCCCTTAGCCACTGTCAAGTTCAGGTCTGGAATAACGTTATTGCCATTAAAATCCTTTTGCACATGTTGAAATTCAATCGCCGTCGTCATCTTAATTGCCCCCTTTCAATAAGCCGTGTTTAACGAGGTAGTGATGGGCTACCGTTGCGGCAGATTCATTTTTAACATTCACTTCATAGTTCATTTCTTGCATATCCGTTTCTGAAATCTTCCCCGCTAACTTATTCAAAGCTTGGACCACCTTCGGATGCTTCGTGGCAAACGCCTTTTTCATTAACGGTGCCCCTTGGTATGTTGGGAAAAAGTGCTTATCATCCTTCAAAATAGCCAAGTTATATTGCCGCAATTCACTATCAGTGGAATACGCGTCGACCAAATTAATCCGGCCTTTACTAATCGCTTCATACCGTAAAGCCGGCTCCATTGACTTCGCGGTCACATCTAAGCCATACGCTTTTTTCAGTCCCTTTAACCCGTCATCACGATCAATAAATTCAAGCGTCATCCCTGGTTTCAAGAGCGATTCCACTTGGGTCAAGTCACTGATCGTCTTTAAATGATGTTGTTGCTTGAACTTTTTCGTCACCGCCAAAGCATACGTATTGTTATACTTCATCGGCTGTAACAATTGCATATCAGCTTGCTTGGCTAGCCGTTGCTTGGCCAATTGGTAAGTTTGATCAGCTGTCATATTTTTCGGATGACTGCCACTCACTAACGTTTCTAAGACTGAACCCGTAAATTCTGGGTAAATATCGATCTGGTCATGTTTTAACGCACTGAACAAGAAGGTCGTTTTACCAAAGTTGGGTTTCAACGACACTTTCACGTGGCTATCATTGGCTTCAATGAGTTGTTTGTACATGTTAATGAGGATCTCAGGTTCAGAACCTAACTTCCCCGCAATCGTAATCGTTTCCGTCCGGTTGGCAAATACACTGTAAGCCCCGCCACCACCAAGCAACACTAAAATAATGCCGAAAACCGTCAGTGCGCGTTTAGGTTTGGCTGTTTGAAACCACCGAATCAGGGCACTTAACACGATTGCTAGTAAGGCTGACGAAATCGCCCCAATCAATAAGAGTGACGTGTTGTTACGATCGATGCCTAACATAATAAACGTCCCAAGCCCGCCTGCTCCAATCAAAGCGGCTAACGTGGCCGTCCCAATAATTAAGACGACCGCCGTGCGAATCCCAGCAATGATTTGTGGCATCGCAATCGGTAACTCGACTTTAAATAACTTGCGCATGCGCGACATCCCAAAGGCATCCGCCGCTTCTTCAATCGACTCATCAATTTCATCGATCCCTAAGTACGTATTTTGAAAAATCGGGAGTAAGGCGTAAATGACTAACGCAATCACAGCCGGTACGGTCCCAATCCCCACTAGTGGAATCAGTAATCCCAAAAGTGCTAGCGACGGAATTGTTTGTAAGACACTGGTTAATTGCAGTAACCCTTCGGCTAGCTTCGGTCGCCGGACCGCCCAAATCGCTAACGGAATCGCGATTACCATTGCAATCACTAAAGCGGCTAATGAAATTCCCAGATGTTGCCAGAGCGCCGTTAATAAGTCCCCGCGACGTTCCATAAATGTTTGTATTAAGGTCTGCATAATACCCTCCCAATCCCTGACTTCTAATGTGTTTTATCGTAGCATAATCATTTCCAAAACCGCAGCAAAACGCTTTACGATTTCAGCTTACCTGTAACTTCAAAAGTTCAACGATTATTAGTTTACTTGTTTTTGTCAGAACTGTTAAGATGAAAAATAAAGGGTTTGCCCCTTAAAACTTTAAAAAATAAGGTGTTTATTTATGACCGACCCCACTGACCTCGCAATTCTCAAAGCATTAAATCAAAATTGTCGCCTTAAAGTTAGTCATCTTGCCAAACAAGTTCATCTCACGGCCCCAGCGGTCGCTGCCCGCATTGATCGTTTAGAAACTGATGGCGTCATCAAACACTATACGATTGAGACTGATTTGACCAAGATGGGCTACCAACGCCAAGTGTATATTCAAGTCGGGCTCAAGCAGCGGCAACACTCGGCTTACTTAGCTTTTATTCAAGCCAATCGCAATGCGATCCGCCACCATTACCGCACGACTGGTGAGATGAATTACTTAATCGAAGGCGCCTTCTTCGACAGCCAAGCCCTTGATGCATTTCTACAAGCTTTAAGTCAACTTGCCACCTATCGCGTTATCGATATCGTGGCAGAAGCTTTTTAAACGCTTAACAGCAAGTGACTACTGCATGCTAACGACACAAAAAATCTCACCAGCCTAATTGACCTTTCAATTAGGCTGGTGAGATTTTTATGTTAAAACCGACTAATCAGGCCGGTTAAATTTCAATCAATTGGTGTTTCAAGGCATACGCCACCGCTTCAGCCCGCGTAAAGACCCCGAAATCATTGTAGATTTGCGTTAAATGGGCTTTGATGGTCCGCTCACTTAAATGCATCGTCGCCGCGATTTCTTTACTATGGTAACCTTGCGCCACGGCGGTTAAGATCGCTTGATTTTGGGGACTGAGTGGGGCAGCGGTTGTCGTCGTCGCCGGTTGAAAGGCTTTGGCTGCAATCTCAGCTTCTAGCGCCACTTGGCCGTTTAACGCATTATGCAAGGTTTGAATAATCGTCTCGCGCGTGGCATCTTTTAATAAGTAGCCCTTCGCACCTAATTGCATCGCTTGTTGAATCGGTGCTTGATCATCAAAGGTCGTTAAAACGACGACCGGCACTTGATTTTGTTGGGCTCGTAATTGCCGTAACATCGTGATACCATCCATCGGTTGCATGCGAATATCTAGGATAATGATGTCTGGGGTCACCTTAGCCAACGCGTCCAGACCTTGTTGGCCATCAGTTGCTTCCGCCACAACTTCAAAGTCATTGGTTGTTTCTAAAATCGTCTTTAACCCTTCTCGTAACAATTGATGGTCATCGACTAACATCACTTTAATCATGCTTATCACCCACTTTAATTGGTATTAAAAACGTCACGGTCGTGCCTTCACCAGGTTCACTAGTTAATTGGAGTTGGCCGCCAATCGCCGTCATCCGTTCTTGCAATCCGACTAAGCCAAAATGGCCAGCGGGTTGTCGCATGGTGGCTTTGAACCCTTGACCAAAGTCGACCACTTGAACTTGATAGGACGCCGCTTGCCGTTGTCCGCGAATGATCACCGTATCGGTCTGCGCATGTTTGACCACGTTAGTTAGCGCTTCTGAGATACACCGTGAGACTTCGGTCAAGACATCCGGGGTGAACTGGGGCAAATCTGGCAACTTCGTTTGTACGGTAAGACCATAATTTTTTTGGAAGGTCTCGGTCAACAATTGCAGCCGTCCCAGGAGATCACCTTCACTAGCACTGCGCAAGTCCGTCAACGTTAACCGAGAATTTTGCAACGTTTTCCGGGCAATCGTGACGCTCCGTTTGATAATTGGTTTGGCCCGGGTCACTTGGTCATTATCTAATAAATTATCAGCGGCTTCCAGTTGCATGACCACGCCGGCTAACCCTTGCGTTAACGTATCATGTAGTTCACGGGCCATCCGTTCGCGTTCGTTACGGGCGGTAGAAGCTTCCAGCTGTTTATACGCCAACTGTAATTCAGCCAGGACTTTTTCACTCTTCATTCGTTCATCAACTTGGCGACTATAAAAGCGCCAATAATAAATCACAATAAACGCCGTGAACAAACTCGCCTGAATCATGATCGCCATCCGCATCCAACTCGTATTAAGCCCGTAAGACACCCAAACAGCACCATAGGTCAACCAAATCAGTGCCAACACCCACCATTTATTGCTGACCAGATTCAACCCTTCAATTAACATCAGTGGCAACATCCCCATATATAACAGTTCTTGACCACCATGTAGCCAAGTCCCGACACCCACGGTCAATGCTAATTGGCAAACCATCACCCCCCACTGACAAAATGGTTGCCCAATCAAACGCGGTAATAGCCAGATCAAGCCCCCGACCAGGCCCACAAAAGCCACCATCACCAGCCAAGTTTTCCAAGGGGTATTGACCACGCCCAAGCCACCTTGACCATATTGACCGGTCGCAATTAACGTTGCATTATGCATCCCTAACGTTAAACAAGCCACGATCAATAACCAAGCGAGACTGGCGGGGCGACCTTTCGTTAAAATTTCTCTTTGCACAGCTTGCTGTACTGGTTTCGGTTTTGGCGGCATGATTGATCCTTCCTTCCGTAAAAAAGTCGTCCTCGACTTACTGAGGACGACTTTACACTAGTTTCTACTAGAACACCAACCTTAATCAGCGGCTAACGCATCGATTGGATTCAATCGTGCTGCGCGCCAAGCTGGTAAGATTGCCGCTAATAATGCAATTGCCAACGCAATCACGAAAGTCGACACAATGTTACCGACTTGAATTTGAATCAAGTTATAACTGGCAATCTTATAAAGCACTTGATTCAAACCGGCACCAATGCCATAAGCTAAGCCGGTCGCTAATGCGGCACTAACGACCCCGATGATCAACGATTCACTCGTGAACAACCGTCGAATATCGCCACGGCTTTCACCAAGCGCTCGTAAAATCCCAATTTCTTTCTTGCGGGCACTGACCGACATGAACATCGTTACAATGATCATCAAGGCTGACACCAACAGTGAGATGCCGGCAATCGCCGCCAATACCGTTGTCGCTAAGTTGACATACGTATTGACCGTCGACAACATGCTGGCAATGCTAGTCGCCATAAATTGACGCTTGCCATTGGTCTTCAACTTGTTGATTTGTTTCGTCACCGCGTCATTATGTTGCCGTGAATCAACCTTAACAGTCACTGAAGTTGCTTTAGTATTGGCTTGCTTGCTAGCCTGCATCGATTGCATGGTCGCATAGGTCACAGCGTTCGCGCCACTCCCAGTACTACTATTCGTAATCCCAGCAACGGTTAAGCGTCGTTTGACGGTCACCGTTTTACCGGCTTTATTAGTTGTTTGATATGAGACCGTGACTTTTTTACCGACTAACTGTCGCCAATTTTTACTTGACCACTTTTTCGCAATTGAACTTTTATCTAGCACAATTTCGTTCTTACCAGCTTGATGACCAGCTTTGATCGTTGATTTCCGGTCATTGGCCGACCAAGTCGTTAAGGAACTCGCCGTATAGTCTTTTTTGCCAATCTTGATCGTCGCATTGCTAGCGGTTAAGCCGCCTTGTGCACTCGTCACATGGTTCAACTGACTCAAACGCTTGATTTGTGCCGTTGAAAAAGTCTTGACTTTACTAGTGCTAGTGGCCGCCGTCGTCGTTACACCACCAGCCGCACTAGGACTCGCGCCCCCTTGTTGGGCTTGCGCCTGTTGTTGCGCTTGGGCCCGTTGGCTACTTTGACTGCCACTGCCCTTAGTCTGACTCGTCTTGGTATAACGCGCGACGGTTACCACCTGGGGATTGACCATGTTATTGATTTCTTGATTAATGTAGCCTTTCAACCCATTACCTAACCCATTGAATAGCATAACGGCAAATAGGCCGATCGCTGTCCCGATAATAATCAGCAAGTTCCAACTCCACGTGTATTTCAAATGCTTGAACGCGGTGTTCAACGGGACATACCAAGGTAACTTACGGGCCGCAATTTGCGGATTTTGTTCATCGACTGGATAAGCCGACTTCAAGCGTTCATCCGACGTAATCTTACCATCGGCTAACCGCACGATTCGGGTCCCCGCATCAGCCACGGCTTGCGAGTGGGTCACACAAATAACCAAGCGTCCTTCAGCAGCGATTTGGTCTAACAACTGTAAGACTTCGGCCGTATTTTGTGAATCCAAAGCCCCAGTCGGTTCATCAGCGATAATGATTTTAGGATCACTCGCTAAAGCCCGGGCAATAGCGACCCGTTGCTTTTGACCACCAGATAACTGGTTCGGATACTTTTTAACTTGATCACTCAGCCCCACTTGGGCCAATAACTCATGAGCCCGTTGTTCCCGTTGTGACCGTGATAATTTCGTCATGTCTAATGAAATCAAAACGTTATCTAATACCGATAGATGACTGATTAAGTTATAGGATTGATAAATATAGCCGATGGTCTCGCGCCGATACCGGTCCATTTGCTTTTCTTGATGATGATCAATGGCTTGGCCTTGCAATAAAACTTGCCTCTCAAATTGGCGATCCAAACCACCGATGATGTTCATCAAGGTTGATTTACCACCACCAGATTCACCTAAAATGGCCACAAATTCACCACGTTCAAACGTCAAATCAATCCCGTTTAAAACCGGGAAAGCTTCTTTACCCAAGTAATACGACTTATGAATATCCTTTAACGCTAAATAACTCACGCGCTAATCACCTACTTCTCTCTTAATTAGTGTGCTAAGTTTAACGCGCCCAACTTACTTTGTCATCGAACGTTTGGACAAACTTAACTGCCCTTTTGGGTAATCAGTTGGTTTGGAAGTAATTGTCGCTTCCGATTGAATTTTTTTGATAAACATAAGTGCGTCCCGTAGTAAATCGCTGCACATACTGCCCAATCACAAGTTATACCAAATTGACAGATTTAACGATACCAATCAAAAATGAGATCACCAGTTTTCGGTGATCCCATTTAATTTAAATCATGCAACACTTTTAGCTGTCCAGCAGCATGATAGCATTACTGCGGCTTTCTAGCCTTGAACCGGTCTACAGCCAACGGCATGATGACCAATCGTAAGCGGCAATTACCACCAATTCAACTTTTATCTTAATCACTAGTAATCTGCATCCGACCATGCTGTTTAGAATAATATAAGTGTTGATCGACGCGTTCATAAAAGGCCCGCGCGGTCGCATCGTTAGCGCTCCACGCCGTCACCCCCACTGAGATCGACAGTGCTAATTGTTGTTGGCCAAAGCGAATTGGGGTGTGGTTGATTGCATTGAAGATTTGATCCACGATCGGCCGCGCCGTTGCCAAGTCATAGTTTGGGAACAACACGTTAAACTCCTCGCCGCCGGTCCGGTAAAGCTTCACATGCGAGTCATTGACATCTAGTACCGTTTGCGCCACATCGACAACTTGCTTTAAAACTTGGTCGCCGGCAGAATGGCCGTACGTATCATTCATCTGTTTAAAATGATCAATATCAAACATCATCATCGTTAACGGTTGGTGATGGTGGCGACCTTTATTGACGTAATATGTTAACGACTCCGTAAAGGCCGCGAAGTTTTGCGTCGTCGTTAAAGAATCATGATTGGCCGACCATTCGAGTTGTTGTCGTAATTCACTATCGTGTGAGAGCATCGTGACATACAGATACAGCAAAATAACAAATACGATGTAATACAACCATTCCAAGCGAAACGTCATCCATGAGAACTGGTATTTAAGCTTCATCCAAAACCACAAAAGACCGCCTAACGGAATCGTGACTAACAAGTACAATCCAAAGACACCGCGATACTGGTGAAACTTTGTGTACAACACACTCAACGTGACAAACATGGTCACTAAGGTCACGGCATGGGCCCACGATTCCCAAGACATTAATGAGCGGTTAAAGAGCATAAAGGCTAATAATAGCGGACATAAGAAGTAATATGGGACGCGAATATTCAGGAAGTAGCCACAAAAAATGAGGGCAATTAATTGAAAGTTCATGAACTCCCACGAATACGTGGCGCCGACCACGATCTCTTGAAGACTAAAGACAAAGACAACCATGTGAGCTAGCCCGTACCACGCTTCTAAGTTCGCGTCACTAATCGACCAGTGCCGTTCGTGTGACCAAATTCGGAGTGTATTTACCGACGCCCAATACAACGTAATTACCCCTAAAATAAAGAAGACCCCCGTTACAAACGGTGGCACTTGCCAACTAAACCAAGTCATCCCATCACCTCTTCCCCATATCGCATCCTTAACTGGTGCCAGTTAATTGTTATAATTATATTGATATACATTTTCGCATAAAATTGGTTTACTATCACCCGTTACGCAAGTTATCTTAGTAAAACATAACTTAACGGCCTATTCGCAACGGTTGAAATTTATTAGATTGTTAGTATAATGTTATCAGTCCGTCAATTGGTCTATAATTTTAATTTCAAACGGTCGGCTACTTGTTAGCCGGCTTATTAACGCCACTTTTGGTTCAATTCAATAAACATTATAACCTTAGTCATAACTAATGAGGTGAGAACTTGTATTATATTGACGATTTTTTTCGGGATGTGTTAGATCCGCGCGCCGTGATGATCGTCTTATTCACATTAGGGTTAATCGTCACTTTAACCGCCATCACTTACACATTGGAATATCACGTGACGCATCGTTCGGCCAAATGTCATCGTTGTCTACACTTACTAGAAGGCGGTTTGGTCATTATCGGGATCGCATTATTGCGCCAAGCCTTTTTGACCCAAAATTTAGGTAACTTGTATAGTTGGGGCTATGTGATTGCCCAACTGACCATCCTATTGCTTAATTTATACACGATGCATAATCGCGTCATCGTCACGATCAACATCGTGGCGCCAGTTGCTTTTTACGTACACGCTACTCATGCCAACGCTGTTTTTTCCCGACCAGGTTTAGCCCTAGTCATGTGGGTCCTACTGAGTGCCACGATTTGGTATCTTTATCGCCACCAAACAACGGTTTTAGCCCATGAGCTGATGTTCATTGGCTTACAAGCGAGCTTTGCAGTCAGTTGGTTTTTATTGATTTGGAGCGTCTATCCGTTCAAGTTGCTTTATTTAGTCAATGTGATTGCCCTATTCGTGACGTACATGCTCATCATTCGTTTCTTCATGAACCGCATCGACCGGACCATCACGCATTTTCATCAGTTAAATCAGGCGGCCAATCATGATGAATTAACCGGTGTCTTAAACCGCGCCTGCTTTGATACGGTAAGCAACACGACGCTTAACCAGTACCAACCAACTAGTATGACGATGGCGATGTTTGATATTGACCATTTTAAGCAATTCAACGATCACTATGGTCATCTCGTTGGCGATCAAGTGTTACGCCACGTCGCCCAACACTTTCGGCAAGCACTCATTCAGCCTAACAGTCACCGGCAACTCTTTCGTTATGGTGGTGAAGAATTCATCATCCTCTTTCGCGATGAAGCTTTGCCTAAAGTTCAACAAGCCGTTGCCGCAGCCCAACAATCTTTGCGTCAAACGCCACTGCATTATCAAGATCAGAATTTAACGGTGTCCGTCTCAATTGGGATGGCTGGCTTACGGCCAACTGATACGGATTTTAATACGTGGTTTCAACGTGTCGACCACGACTTATATTTAGCCAAAGCCGCGGGTCGAGATTGCTTGATCATCGAAGGCGTTATCCGCCCCAATCAAGCCCATTAAATAGTCAAAAGGAGTTGCAATCGCAACTCCTTTTTGTGTATTTCAATCCTTAATTTTGATGGCGTGGCGTCCCATGTTGATAGTGCCGATGACCTGTTCGCTGGGTCTTTTTGCCCGTAACTTTGGCTAATTTGGCGGCGCCATTAACGGCTTGGCTCATCAAGGCATCGAATTGACGGTCCGATAACCACTTCCGCGCCGTTAATGAAACCCCAGCCCCCATACCGGCATGATAACGTGTCTTGGGCCGGCTGTCATTGACCGCGCGTACCATCAATTTTGCAATCACGCCTGGTTGCGAGGCAAAGTTATCAAACAATGACAACATCGCGCCAACTTTACGTGCTTGCGTGCCATAAGCAGTCTCGCCAGAAACGGCCAATAATTTCTTTTCAGCAATGCCGGCCCATTCGGTCTTAATGCCACCAGGTTCAATCATCACGACATCAATGCCTAACGGCGCTAGTTCCATGCGCAAAGCATCGCTCATCCCTTCAATCGCATGTTTGGTGCCCATATACCAGGCACTCAATGGTTGATAAATCTTGCCGCCAATTGAAGACACGTTAATGATGCGGCCACCATGTTGTGCCCGCATGATTGGCAAGACTAATTGCGTCAAGCGCATCACCCCAAAGACATTCACTTTGAATTGATATTCGCCTTCAGCTAAGGGAACATCTTCCAGCGCACCATATGACCCATAGCCCGCATTATTGATCAACACGTCAAGCCGCTGTTGCTCCGCTTTGATTGTGGCTACGGCCGCCACTAAAGTTGCTTCATCAGTAACATCTAGTTTTAACACGTGCACCCCGGCCGCGGCCAAGTCAGTCATCTTTTCAATTCGACGCGCAGCGCCATACACAATATTGCCTTGCGCTTGTAACTTCAAGGCTGTCGCTTTACCAATTCCCGACGACGCGCCCGTAATTAAAATTACCCGTGGCTCTGTCATAATATTGCCTCCAATTATCCTAAATGATTAATGCCATGCTACGCCTTAACGCCGGCAATTGCAATCGGATTCACAAAAGCGAACTACGCGTAAAAATGGTAAACTAAACGTAGTGATTATTGAAAGGGTGTGGCCAGGATGTCGGTTAAATTTGGAATTTTGAGTGCGGCCTCGATCGTCCCCCGCGTTGTTGCGGGCATGCAGGAGTCACCACTAGCAACTGCCCAGGCAATCGCCGCGCGTTCGCGACCAAAAGCAGAAGCTCTCGCGTTACAGTGCCAGATACCAACGGTCTATGATGATTATGAAACCTTGTTAAACGATGATCAGCTCGATGCCATTTATATCCCGACTTATAATGCCGGCCACTTTCCTTTAGCTAAACGCGCCTTACAACATCATCGGGCTGTCCTGCTTGAAAAGCCCTTTACTTTAACGGCGACTCAGACTCAGTCACTATTTGACTTGGCTGCGGCACAACACGTCTTATTAATGGAAGCGCAAAAAGCCGTCTTTTTACCGATCACCCAGCAAGTAAAACACTTGCTACAAACTGGCAAGATTGGGCAAGTCCGGACGATCAACATTTGCGAGTATCATCCTAGCGGTAATCCGACTGGTTGGTTTACGAACCGGGCTGCTGGTGGCGGGGCTTTGTATGGCAGCGCGGCTTATCCACTGGATTACTTACAATACTTATTTGATCGTCATGACTTGCAAATGACCGGTGTGGCGACGATTCCAGCCGGATCAACGGATACCCAAGCTGCCTTAAGCCTTAGCTTTGGCGATTGTTTAGTCAATCTATTGATTACTTCAGCCCAACCGCAACCAAGTCAGATGGTCATTCACGGTGACTTAGGGACAATCACGATTCCTAATTATTGGAAAACCGATCACGCCACTTGGGCCTTAAATGGCCAAGCCCCACACGTGTTACAGGCCACCCAACAAAGTGAATTCGTGTTTGAAATCAATCATTTTTGCCAGTTATTACAGACTGGACAAACCACGAGTCCGGTGATGACGCCAGCACTAACGCAACAAACGATCACCTTAATTGAAACTTGTTATCAACACTGGTACCACACTAACTAATTCTGGAGGAACTAACCATGCCAACAAAACTCATTATGGATACTGACCCCGGCATTGATGATGCTGCGGCAATCACAATTGCCCTAAACCACCCTGACTTTGACTTACAACTCATTACAACGGTCGCGGGTAACGTCACCGTTGATAAAACGACCTTAAACGCCTTAAAGTTAACCCGCTTTTTCAATCGCAATGTACCGGTTGCGGGTGGCGCTGCCCAACCATTGATCAAACCATTTGAAGATGCGGCCCGCATTCATGGTGAATCTGGCATGCCTGGCTATGACTTTCCAACTGATTTAGCTGATCCACTACCTATCACCGCAGTTGAAGCTTTAAGAGACCAAATCATGGCCGCTGACCAGCCCATCACATTAGTGCCAACTGGGGCTTACACGAACATTGCCCTACTATTCAAAACTTACCCCGAAGTACTGCCACATATTAAAGAAATCGTGGCCATGGGTGGCGCGCTTGGCAAAGGAAATATGACAAGTGCCGCTGAATTCAACGTCTTCACTGATCCACACGCCGCTGCAATCATGTATGCCGCGGGGATTCCCATCACGATGGTCGGCTTAGATGTCACGATGAAAGCCCTCTTGACACCGGCAACCATGCAGACTTTACCAACTTTAGGCCGGGCCGGTGAAATGCTCCACGCGTTATTCACCCACTATGGTGATGGCGACAAGACCGGGATTCCAATGCATGATGTCAACACGTTATTCTACTTATTGCATCCGGAAGCGTTCACGACCCAAGCCATGTGGATCGATGTCCAAACTGATGGCCCAGCGATTGGCGAAACCGTTGGCGATATTCGTGGCGCTTATCATAACGGTCAAACTAATGCCAATGTCTGCGTCGATATTGATGCACGGGCCTTTAACGATTGGTTCTTAGCCGCCGTTAAAGCAATCGGCTAATGCCACCGAAATCAGTTTGGTGGTTACAAAGCGGCGGGATCATACTTTCAGCGGGCGTCGTCCTACTGTTGTTCGGTGGCGCCAGTTGGCCGCTAGCCGCCATGCTGTTGACCGCTTTACCCTTAAATTGGGGCGCACTACAACTCAGTCAGCATTATTCGCAAGCGACACTCGTTCGCTTTTTATGGTGGCTCGGATTAATTGCCATCTTAGATTTAGTTTTAGGCTTGATTTGGTTTAAGGCCCTACACGGCTAACCGTCTGTCTTAACCTTATAAAAGTGCCCGCCGCAATGAACCGATAATGGTTCATTGTGGCGGGCACTTTTGGCGTCTACTTGCTACTAAAAAACGTCGGCAGTTTTCACCACCGACGCGCCTTAATTTAATTCATGGGACTGCTGGATTTCAAAATTTCTGGTGAGCGTAACACGGTGATATAACCGTAACCACTAGCGTCAAAAGAAATGTTTTCAAATTCCTTGGTCGTATTAAAGGTTATATTATGCAAATCAGCATCCGTTAACGTCTCGTCATTTAGTTTAGCTAATGGTAAGGACGTCAATGAATCGTCACCTAACAAGTATAAACGCCCATTGTAAGCATCATAGGCCAAATTTTGGTTCACATCGGTCGTTTGATTATTGATGATCGCCTTTAGCTTAAAGGTCAAGACATTCTTTTCATAGGTGCCTTGATACAAGCGATAACTCGTGCCACTGAAGAACCCATAATAGGCATGACCTGACGTATCAAAGGTCAACACCCCTGGATGATGACTACTGTCGACACTATAGGTCGTGCTAGTCGTCAAATCAGCTTGATCAACCAATTGTAGTTGCGGATTAGTCGCATTACTACTATATAAGAACAGCCGATTATGCTTACTATCATAGCCTAAGGCTTGCCCATGGCCGGTACTAATCGTTGGCCCGGCGACGGCCACTGCTTTAATTTTGGCATAATAAGCGGCAACTGTTTGACTCCCAGTCGTGTTCTTCTCTTGTGCCAACAAGGTTTGATTGGTGGCTTGTTCAGTCTTAATCGTGGCTTTCAACGTCTTAACTAACTTTTGTTGCGCGGTCTTTTTCGCTTGCCACGATTTGATCTTTGCTTTACTCTTAGTCACCCGTTTTTTAGCGGTCGTTAATTGCTTTTGATATTTTTTAACTAGTTTTTGGTACTTGCGCCGTGTTGCACTGCGATAACGCCGATTAGTCGCTTGCTTTTGATCTGCCTTAATCGTTTTAGTTAAGGCCGTAACTTTAGTTTGCGCGGTCTTTTGGGCTTTTTGCCAATACTTGAGCCATTTCGTTTCATTGGCAATATAGCCATTCCGCTTCGTCAAAGTGGCATTGTTTTTCGTTAATTGCTTATTATTAGCCGCAATTTTCGCTAACACCGCCTTTAACGCTGCGTTGGACTGATCAAATTCGGCTTGATGCGCTTGGCCTTCGGTCGTCGTCGGGTCAAAATAATCATAAGCCATCGCCAGTTCGCCTTGTTTACCGGCAGTATCTAGCCCTAACTCATGAAAAGCTTTTAAGTCGATTTTGACCAAGTTCCCATTATTATTGTCGTTGTAACTTTCAACTAAGTATAAATTCGTCCCAATCTGTACGCCGCCTTGATAGTTACCCCGATGCGTGTCAGCAGTTGAAAAGTAACTCGGCAAATACAAATAGGTGCTATAGGTGCCACTACTATCATCCGTGAACGAATGCGTGACTGAGTTATAGCCATCCGCATACCCCGTTTCGTCATACGTTGCTGGTTTGACTTGTTTGACACCATTATTGGTCACCGTTGTCGTTGCGGCGGCCGTCATTGGTAACGCGAGTAACGTCATGCCGACCGCTAAACGTCCCAATAATCCACTAACCTTCATCCTTAAGAACCCCTTAACCTGAACCATAATAAATAATTTTATAACCAATACTTATCACAGTATATCATTGCCGGATGTCTAAGCGGTTATCGAGCCGTTACATCCTAACAATTTTGTAATATTTCAAGGGTTACTAAAAAAGTCTGGGGAAATCCCTAGACTTTTAAGGCTATTTAGGCATCAACCGTCGTTGGTAACCGCAGTTCAACTGCCGCATCCATCGGGTCACCGTTCAATAAGGCTTCCACGATATAACTATCACCCGTATATAATTCGGGGCGTGTTGGCAAGATTTGGCCAAAGAAGTCACTGATCAGTTGGTCAAACAACTGGCGACTAGGTCCGCCTTGGGCCCGCAACACAATATAGTGACCGCCCGGAACGGTGCGCGTTTCAGTATCGGTAGCCGTGACCGTTGTGTTGGCACCTGCAAAGTATTCCAGTTGATCTTGATGGACCCCACTTAGGGCAAACCCAATGTGATCGCGACTACCGGCCATTAACGCCCCAAATTTACCTGACTTTGCCAAAGCACCAAAGTGTTGCGTCTTTAAGTCCGAGACCGTTTGGATATTAGTCATCGTTGGTAATGGGAGTTGCGTGGCATAGCCAGTTAACGTTAAAGCGTCAAAAGTTTCAATCGTGTAAGTTGTCATCTATTATTCCTGCTTTCGATTTGATAAACTTAGTTTACCAAGCAATAGTTGACAACTAGCTGTCAACTATTAAAAATAGGAGAAAAAAATGCGCATTGCTCGTTTAATTAATCTGATTATGTTGCTGCTACGAACGGATCACGTCGCGGCCAGTGAATTGGCCCAACGCTTTGAAGTATCCAAACGCACGATTTATCGTGATGTTGAAACGTTGAATCTCGCTGGAATTCCCATCTATGCCACTCGTGGGCGTAACGGTGGGATTGGCTTAATGCCCAATTATAAGATCGATAAAAAACTGTTAACGGCCGATGATATTCGCAACTTACGAATCGCCTTAAACAGTGTTCGAACCCTAATCGAAAATCCGGAACTGACAGCGACGATGCAAAAAATCGATGCCCTGTATGCGGCCGATAATGTCACTGATACGTTACTGATTGATCGTCCCAACTGGCCAGGATCAACTGAACTTAAACAATTGGCTGAACGAATCGATGCGGCCATTGCGGCCCACACTTACTTAACTTTTGCCTACAGTGACCGCAATGGTACCTATACCACTCGCAAAATTGAGCCGTATCGCTTAGTCTACAAAGGCGAACGGTGGTACGTCCAAGCTTACAGCTTGGAACGGCAAGCTTTTCGGCTGTTTCGATTGTCGCGGATGCAAGCCTTGACCTTTTTAACCACCACGTTTGACCCGCGACCAGTGCCGGCGCTGAACTTTGACTTCAATACCCGCTTACAGCCGGCTTTAACGACGATAACCTTAACAGCTGACAATTTAGTCCGTGATCAAGTTGTCGAACGCTTTGGTCCCCAGGTCATTCAAACGCAAACTAAAACTAAATTCACCGCCCAAGTAGCGTTGCCGAATAATGAATCGGCTTATCGGTTTATCTTATCTTTAGGTACCCATGTCCAGCTTTTAGCCGGGACCGCTTTTTCAACTGACTTTACGGATTATCTACATCAACTGACGTCAAACTATCACTAAGCAACGTTTGAGAACGCTTTCTTGTACTTTATGTGACGTTTATTGATTCAACTAAAACTATGCTAGGCTTACCTTAACTGAGAAATGAGGTGGCTATGATGACTTTAATTTTAGTTGTACTGGCATTACCGGTTATCGCGGTGGGCTGTTATTTAGCTGGCGGTGGCTGGGTTGATAATGGTTACGAGTTATATCGCAATTATTGTCGGTCTCATTTATCATTACATGACTTTCTAGCGTTGCTAGTAAACGTCAAATAAGTACCCACGCTGCATCGCCAAGCACCTTGCCTTGGCGATGTTTTTTGTCACTGGTGTTAAATTTATTTTTTGAGGGGCCCTAACGTTCAAGACAACTTTTTGTCCTTTTATGTCATTTTCCCCCATCATTCACGGTAACGGTTTATGATTCAAGTTGTAAGGCACACTAAATTAGTGCAAAAAATGGCGTTGCGGGGGCGGCATAATGAAACGTTGGCATCAAGCATGGTTAGATGTTTGGAACTCAGTGGAAATTTTGACGGTAATTATGATTCCAGTTTTGTTTGGCATCAAGGGATTAATTGATGTTAACTTGAACGGTCAATATGACTTTATGAATTACTTATTACTGTTTGGGGGCAGTGTTTTAGGGGCCTTTGTCTTCTTTGGCTTACTAGAATGCATCGATCAGTTCAGCAGTTTTTGGCACAATCGCTATTAAGCAAAAAAATCCTAACGCCTGATGTGGTCAATTCATGACCACCGTAGACGCTAGGATTTTTTTTAGTTTAAATATCGCTTGGATTATCAAGAATCAATTGAATCAATGGTTGACCAAAGTTCACTTCAGCGCCATTCTTCACTAAGATCTGTTTGACTTGACCAGCTTGTTTCGCCACTACTGGCCGCATCATTTGCATCGCTTGAATCAAGCCGACTTGTTGACCCACACTCACGTGATCACCGACCTTAACATACGGCGGTTCTTCTGAGGAATGCGCCGGATAGTAAATCCCGACCACTGGTGCTGTGACGCATTCTTTAGGATCAATTTGTTCAGCAACCGGCGCTGCACTGACCGGGGTCGGCGCAGCTTCAGCTGGTTGTGGTGTTGCCGGAGCGGCAGTGACCGGGGCATTTGGAATCGGTGTTGGTTGGGCCGGTTGTGTCGGTACCGGCGTAGGTGTTGGGGCTGGGGCAGCGGCGACTGTTGGCGCCACCGCCTTGCTCTTTTTACCCAACTGGACTTCGAAGTCCTTATCCCGATATTCAAAGTTGGTTAAATTGCTTTGCTCAAATTTGTCCATTAACTGATAAATCTTATCTAAATCCATCAAACAACCCTCCAATAGTTAGTTTACGCTACTGATTATAACGCAAAGTGTACCGCAGGATTGTTGTGGAAGTGTGAACGCTTCATTAAGAATTCGTCAAACTTAAGCCGTGGCAATTGCCGGCGTCGCTAATTTGAATAAGAACAACGGTGCGGGTGATTTACCCGCAGTTGCAAATGCCAAGACCGCATCGACGTGGTCCAACTGTAATAAGCGGTTGTCTAACTGCCACAACTCACGTTGATAATAGTCATGACAATATTGAACTAAGTTCGTCAAAAAATTGCCAATCGCTTCATCGACCGTATCACCACGGCCATCGACGCCCCAAAAATCGGTCGATTCGACCCAGTAGCGTTGTTCGGCTAACTCCCGATAACGCCCTTCTTCATGAACCAAAACTAAACGGGTTTTCATTGCTAGGCCCCCTCATTAAAACTGTGCTTTAATTGAGGTCTAAGATACCACGTGCCTAGCTTACCGACAATAGTTAACGGCGAACCCGTTTGAAATTAAGGTTCTTAATCACACCCACCTTAATTTGCAAACAAGTCCGCCGTTTTAGTTAAGAATCCAAACCCGCTGTCCGTTCAAGAAAATAACCATGTTGCTGAATGTCGCGCTTCAAATCTGCCATCGTGAACTGATGGTAGTACTTGCGATATTGCCGATCCGCCACCGTAAATAAATCAGTCAAGGTTTCACTAATATTAGCCGCAATCGCTGATTCATCCGCAGCATCATCCGTTTGTGAGTGGCCCGTGATAAACCGCGCATAACTCAGCGTTGGTGGAATCGTTAAGTCATACAAGTCCCCCAAATTCATCTCGGCCAACGTTTGTTCCAATTGATACCCCCCGTTTTTACCGACCGTCCCGATTAAATATCCTTGCTTATGTAAAATTGACAAAATATTGCGAATCATGACCGGATTTAAGTGCAACGATTGCGCTAGTTCCCGGCTAGACACTTTATTAGGCCGGTGTTCGTCTAAATACAACAGACTATGCACCGCCACAGAAAAATCAAGCTTCACAATAATCCCTCCCGCTACTTTAATAGCTTAAGTTTACCACCAATTGTAATTAGTATCATTTCAATTAGCTCGAAACTTACGTTATAATGGCGCTCAGGAGGCTTTTTTCGTATGACAACTGAACTAAGTGCCGCCACCTTTAAACTGGCGGACCAGGCCGCGCTCTCACCGGCCCAACAAAAACTCGAAACCCAATTAATGACTTTTATTAAGACACACTTAAATACCCCCAAAACCGGACTTTTCGTCATCCATGGCGATGCCGGGACTGGTAAAAGTGCCGTCTTGGCGGCTGCCTTTGCCAAACTGCAAGCAGCTAGCCGCAGTACGACCGCTAATCCTTTGCAACAAACTAACAATTATCTGGTCGTTAATCACAATGAAATGCTTAAGATTTACAAGCGCGTCGCTGGGATCACCCCAGAATTGCGCAAAAAGGACTTTCAAAAACCAACACCATTAATTAATCGACTCGCTAAGACGGACCAAATGGCCGATGTCGTTTTTATCGACGAAGCCCACTTATTATTGACGCAACCAGATCGCTATAATCGTTTCGATCATCAAAACCAATTACAAGAACTCATTAATCATAGTCGCGTGGTGGTCCTCGTTTTTGACGCTCGCCAAGTCCTTAAGCTCAAAAGTTACTGGCAAACTGACGCCCTAGCACCCTTTTTACAACAATACCCGCACCAACTATTCAACTTAGATGAACAGTTTCGGGTGACCGGCAATGCCAGCGTTATTGACTGGATCAACCACTTTACGCAAGGCCAATTGACCGCCAAGCCTCACGATGCGCACTTTGACTTTCAAATTTTTGCCGATGGTCAACCGTTATATGACCGGATTCGGCAACGGGATGCGACCGCGCAGCTCTCACGCGTGATTGCCACGGCTGATTTTCCTTATGTCGTCAATCGTGGGACTTGGTACGTTACCGCTGGTGGTCTCAAGTTACCTTGGGACAAGGTCAATTTAACGGATGACCCTTGGGCATTGCGGCCAGAAACGTTGAACGAAGTCGGCTCGATTTACACGATTCAAGGGTTTGACTTAAACTATGCCGGCGTTATTTTGGGGCCATCGGTCGGCTACGATGCCAAAACAGATCGCGTCATCGTCCATCCAGACCGGTATGAAGATCAAGAAGCCTTTAAAAATCGAGATGACTTAGGCCAACTTGCGCCATTAAAAGCCCAAGTCATTTTCAATTCCATCAACGTCTTAATGAAGCGCGGCCGTTATGGGCTGTATCTATATGCCGTTGATCCTGCCCTACGCCAACGGCTGTTAGCGTTATAATGAACTTAACCATATTAAGAAGGGATGATGCAAGATGCAAGTCTCAATTCCAACGACTAAAGGTGTCTTAGCCGCGAAGTATGCCAAGCAAGCCGCCCCAGACCAACAATACAAAGGCCATCCGATTATCTCATTTCCAGTGACGATTCAAGATGTGCCTGCGGGAACCGAAAGTCTCGCTTTTGTCTTTTACGATCACGATGCCATTCCTGTTGGGGGCTTTACGTGGATTCACTGGATCGCCGCCAACCTACCAGCCGACACGACCTTGATTCCAGAAAATGCCAGTCAAACCGGTAGTGTGCCCATGATTCAAGGCAACAACTCTACGGCTGGCGGTTATACTGGTGAAACTGATTTGAAGGTCACCCAACATTATGTTGGGCCTTATCCGCCTGATCAAGACCATGATTATACCTTTAAGTTGTATGCCTTAGATACCGTCTTACCGGTCCAACCAGGATACTGGTTAAATGATTTTTACAAATTAAGTGCTGGTCACGTGTTAGCGACTGCTAAGACCGTGGTGATCGGCAAACAATAACAAGTTTAAAACAGGTTGCTTTAATTAGCAGTCTGTTTTATTTTTATATTCAAATAGAATAATCAAGCCGTACAACTAAACCAATATCAAGCTTTATCACCTGAGTGATCGGATATAGTGTGTTATAATCGTCAACAATCGTTTCTAAAAATATTATTTTTTTATATCAAAGTACACAAAGGAGTTTTGACGTTGACGTTTTTTATGACCCGCTCAACTCGCGATTATCTGATTGGTTTTGGTTTCGTCTTATTAATGGTCGGCTTAGCCACATGGCAACAAGATTACGAAATCATTTTGCCCGAAATTGGTGCGCTAACTGCTGGCACGTGGATTTACCGCAAGTCGGCTTGGATCAACCGGCCAATCAAGATTTTTCTAGCACCAGCCGGTACCGCGGTAATTGGCTTTTTGGTCAACCGCTTATCACTTAGCTATCCCATCAAAATCTGGTTAACACTAGGTTTGATTTTAGGTTTACTAACCGTCTTACAATCAACCTTAGCGCCAGCTTTTGCAACCGGTCTGTTGCCGATTATCGTTAACGCGACACATTGGGTCTTTATCGTGGCTATTATCGGCTTTACTTTGGCACTCATGGTCGGGGTCTACTTACAAGGCGCCTATCAACAAGCCAGTCCCGGACCAAAGTTACAATGGCAACCGATGCTCGGCTTTATCGTCGCGGTAACGCTTTGGATCGGTATCGTTTGGTTCATTGGCAAGCCGCAAATGGCCGGGATTCCACCGGTTCTAGTCGTCTTCTTTGAAGTCTCACAACTCCCGGTCTATCGCGGTAAAATGGCGGTTAAACATATCGTGGCACTTAGCGGTGCCGCTACAATTGGCGTCATCAGCTATGCCCTGCTAGGTTCATGGCTGCTAGCGACACTAATCAGCCTACCGTTAATTTGGCTCGGATTGCGGTTATTAAAGATTGCCCTGCCCGCTGCTTATGCCTTTCCGCTATTGGCCTTAGTCTTACCCACCAATATGTTTCAGGCCTTACCATTAACAGCCACTTTAGCAGCTTGCTTTTTCATTGGGGCCGTCTATTGTTATAAACAACTTTATCAACGCTTGCGTACGCCAGTTGAAGATTAGTCGGTTTGTAGCGCCGAACTGACATGCCAAAATAGCCGTCACACCAGTAAAATAGTGTGACGGCTATTGATATAAGCATTCAAATAAGTGACCATTTTGGCTGTAGGTCAGCAGTAATGGAAGTCGCCGTGCAAATGGCGATAGTTCGACGGTACTTTCGGCGAACTTACCCCATCAGCATCTTTTAAGCTTGGATAAACCCGCCAAGCTTAAAAGTGAGGTTTGAGACCGTCCTTTGGCTCGAACCGGTCGCCACGGCTACTGGAATTATTGCTGACCGGAAGCCGCAAACATCCGTTTTCTCGTTCAGCTAAGCTAAATAAACCAAGATAAATGCAATCAATGCTGGCAACCCTTGCACCACAATAATTGATTTACTAGCGGTCGCACTACCATAGACGGCCGCTACCATCACGCAAGCTAAGAAAAACAGCGTAACTCCAGTACTGGCTGCGGCCGGGACCACAAATAAACTAAACAAAATCCCAACTGCTAAAAAACCATTATATAAGCCTTGATTACCAAATAACGTCTTTACTTCTGGCATTTGAAGTAACCGCCGGGGTACCCCAAATGCGCGAGACGCCATCTCACTATCCGCGTTAAACATCTCCAACCATAAAATAAATAAATGTTCCGCGGCAACTAAAATCGCCATGATCATTGCTGCAATTGCCATCACGTTCATCCCCATTTCCTCAGTTAATCTTAGTTTAGCAAATTTAACTAACTGAATAAACTTAGGGCCCTTCTAAAAAGCGGCAAGCCACACAGTCGTGACTTGCCGCTTCATTATTATTAGTTTAATCGTTACATGCCAGGCATCCAAACATCTTCTGGTTTAACACCTTGTTCTTCCGCAAACGCATTGCGTAAAGTATCCATATCCATTAAATGATAAGTCTTTGGATGATCTGGATCATATGATTCGATTTGGGCCATCATCCCACCATCTTCATGTTCGATGATGTGGCAATGGTACATGTAAACCCCAGTCAAATCAAACCGAACTTGAATCCGGACCGTTTCACCAGGATTGACCCCAACCGTATCCTTCAAACCATGTTCATTCGGATAGACTGGGCCGCCATTGCGTGATAAGACTCTGAATTGCGTCCCATGCACGTGGAATGGATGAACCATACCGTTTTCGGTACTATTCGTGTTCCGAATCTCCCAAATCGCAACATCATGAACCTTTTGACGGGCATCGATTCGTTGCATATCGAACTTCTTACCGTCCATCGCAACTTCTTCATCCATCCCGTCCATCGTAATCTTGCGCACTGATAACCCAGGGGTTGGTTCTTCGGCCGGCAAATCAACCAAATGATCAGGTAACGTCGTATCATCTGGGGCAAAAGCCTTGATTCGGAAGTGGACCAACGGCGTATCATCAGTCATTAGCGTGACTTCATCGCCTGGTTGATACTTGCCAAAGTCGACGATGATTTCATCACGTTCCGCACAAGTTAACATCACTTTATCCATGTAAACCGGTGCTGGCATGATACCACCATCTGAACCGACTTGCGCAAAGGTCAAATCATCGTCAAAGTGCAACCGCCATTCACGCCGGTTAGACCCGTTCAAGATCCGCAACCGGACGCGTTGGGTGGTGACATCAAAGTATGGATTAACGGTCCCGTTGATCAGCGCCGTATGGCCTTGAACACCATCTGGATCGTAGTCAGCTCGATAATCGAATTGGTTATCTTCATGAAATTCACGATCTTGTAAAACCAATGGAATATCATCGACCCCATAATTGCGTGGGAATGGGAGTTGATCTTCAACGTCATCTTGAATAATGACCATTGCCGCTAATCCCTTCCAAACTTGGGTCGCTGTCGATGGACATGGATGCGCATGTAACCAAGTCGTCGCGGCTGGTTGCATCACGTCAAAGTCAATGTGATTGGTCTGCCCGGGATAAACCGGTGCATGACAACCACCGTCAGTGATTGGCCCTGGTACATCTAACCCATGCCAATGGAACGTGGTTAATTCTGGTAACTTATTTTTCAAATCAATATGGGTATGCTTGCCATTGCGAAAAACTAACGTCTGGCCTAAAAAGCCTGCATTGTAACCCCATGTTTTCGTCTTCTTCCCAGGTAAGAACTGGGTTTCACTCGCTTCAGCAGTAACAGTATAATAATCATCCGTTGCCGTTTGCTTATCTGGCTTCAATAATGGTGGCACTGCCAATGGTTGCGGTGCAATCGTTGGTGTTTTTAAAGGAATGTATCCTCCATCATGCGTATTAAAAGCTGGTTCATCAAAAAAATAATCAGTATAGACTTTCTTTGCCATTATGACATCCCCTCTAAAATTCTAAACAGTTATTACAAATTGATTCACAACTAAGTGTCAGCGCTTACTGATACCGTCTTTAGTTTAGAATTGTTTCAATTGAGTGTCAACGTTTACAGGGTGTTATTTTTTAAACGTAATTGACCGTTTTCTTCTATAGTAACCAGCCTGTTAGTTGTGCCATTTTCCACGATCATAATGAAAAGATAAAAAAAGAACCTAACCCCAAAGTCAGATTCTTCGTTTACTATCTTTATTAAACGACCCACGCCTCGGCTTATCTTCAACCGAGGTTGGAAGATCGACTAGTTGCGTCAATTCAGCAACCGAGTGGGGTTTAGTACTTACTAATGGTGATCCTCCGTAATTGATAGCCGCAATCAGCTCAGCCTACTGTAAACTTAATGAACTCTTGCCAACCGGCATCAAATCCCGTTTGGCAACGGCCGTCTTATCAACACCCGCAATGCCGTTGTAACGATTATTTGCCATCATTACACTGTGCGAATTGCTGCTATGTTGAAGACCGATCACATGACCTAATTCATGTTCAGCCACATGGACTCGATCAGCCTTAGAGTATTTATAAGTCGACAAATTCTTACGCAATAATTTAACCGTCGCGCTCGTAAAGTAGCCCGCCGAATCAGCTTTCGTAAACGTAATTCCGGCCAACATATGGTACTTACCAGTTGTTGCCGTGCTCGTTGTCAAGACAATATCATGATCTTTGGATGTGCCAGCGACAAATTTAAAGTCACCAGTCTTATTCCAAGCCTTGATTGCCTTTTCATAAACACTCCGGTAATACGTTGACTTGGTATTAAATACATAGGTCACCTCTGGATGCCGCCAGCGGTGACTACTGAAAGGGGTGGCTGCTGAAGAGGCTTCAGCGATACTGCCAATATTTAAGGTCAACAGTACCGCAAGAACCATTAAAACCAACCGCATTCTCTTTCTCATCATTGTGGTACCTTCTTTCGCTTCACTGAAGGTAGCTATCAATGTGCCTTTAGTTTAAGGCCAGCTACCTGTAATTTTTTCATTCAGTGTCTGAAATTCCCCAAAAATATCACGTGTCCTGAATTTTCCGTGTTAGTTAATTAGGCAATCCAATCTTTTTAAGTACCGCTCAAATCCAAGTGGTAAGATGGACTTATTCTTAAAGAATGGAAGTGTCGCCTAATATGTCTATCAGCAAAAGTATCGTACAACAGGCGCTTTTACTTATCAAACCCGGAATGACGGTTGGGTTTGGTGGTGGTTCAACCGTGGGCTTATTGGTAAAGCAAGCCGCTAACCTTATCAACGAAGTACAAGTTTTAACCCCTTCACCAACTACTCGCCAGTTGGCAACTGTGCTCGGTTATACCGTGATCGATCCCCAATATTGCGACCGAATCGACCTGGCATTTGATGGTTGTGACCAGCTTGATCACCACCATTCCGCACTCAAAAGTGGTGGTGGTATTCATACCAATGAAAAAATAATCGCAACCCTGGCCGATGAGTATTGGCTAATGGCGCCGCAAGCCAAGCTAGTCAACGAATTTGACACCAAGGACCCCTTGGTTTTAGAAGTCTTACCGTATGCGCTTGCATTAGTTATGCATAAAGTTGCATCTTTGGGTGGTCAACCAACCGTTCGTACGGCCGAAAATCGAGACGGGATGACGCTCACTGACAATGGTAATTTCATTATTGATTGCCACTTTCCAAGCTACCATAATCTGCCTAAAATTAACCAACAGTTATCAGCTTTAGCTGGTGTAGTTGAGACCTCCTATTTCGACCATTTAGTGACCAATGCGATTATTGGTAACCCCGAAAATGACACCATAAATTACTTATATTAAATTTTGTTTACAAGAGTAAATTTTAATAAATATTAATAATTTAAGCGATTAATTGTGTATAATTTATTCGTATAAAATGGCATTTACTATTAATGATGCTTATTACGTTTTTAATCAACTGCGCTTATCAGTCGCTAAATGTCATCGGTATAGAAACCTGTTACGACGGTAATTATAGCATTTAAGCGCTTACAATAATAGCAAAACTAGTATTATTCTTTATAATCATTAATAATACCTATCCTGATAGGTACAATTTAGATGGGTCATTTTACTAACTAAAACGAGTATTATGATTACTTATGAAATTGGCGAATTAGTATTGTTTTTTGAACGCGCTGATTAGACATCTATTGACGGCTAATAACCGTTCTAAACTACGCGCGTTAGTTATCACTAGCAACTGACGATAACAGGTGCTAACTATTCCCTATCAAGTTCAATTATTAGGTCATAAAGGTTGCTTATCAGGTCGTGATTAATCGAATTGGCTAGCGTCAATGAGTTTGCATAAAAATTAGCAGATTATTGGCTAAACAGCGCAATTACCATTAGAAATGCAAATTACTAATCAGCCGATAAACTTCAATCATCAGGATTATCAGGTCAAGCTTTAGCCGGATAATGGGTATTAACAATGGTAATAATCAAGATATTCGGTATTTAGCCAAAAATTATATCATTATAAAAAGCACTTGGATTGATTAATCCAAGTGCTTTTCTGCATTCAATTCATCGGAATCGCTCATGACCATTCAGTAATTGTGATAATTGTCCTTTGAACTCATCACTATGCCGTTCAATTTCCGTCAACTGGGTACTCATTGTCACTGTGTAATCAGCAACCTCCCCATGTTCGCCTTGATCAAGTCCTAACTTTTCTTCAGCGACATCGACCCGCATTTTAACAAAGCGTTTCAGTACAACGATAATCACGATGCAAAGTACTGTTGTAAAAATAATCGTAAACGCCGTTGCCAGCAGTTGCAGCCCGAATAACTTGAAGCCACCGCCATAAAACAAGCCATTCAAGCTAATCGACCCATTGACCGTCTTAGTGGCAAATAGCCCAGTCAAAACACTGCCAACGATCCCTGAAACACCATGGCAGCCAAACGCATCAAGGGCATCGTCAATACCTAACCGTGGCTTCAACAATGTAATAAAGCCGTAGCTCGTTAACGTTGCAATAAGACCAATGCTAAACGCCCCGGTAGTCGTAACATACCCGCACGCAGGTGTGATGCCGACTAACCCACAGAGGGTCCCGGTACACACACCGACTAAAGTTGGTTTACCCTTGGTTAACATATCTAAGACCATCCAAGTCATCATCGACGTCGCAGTCGCGACTGTCGTGGTCAAGAACGCTTGGATCGCGATACCATTCATTGCTAACGCTGAACCAGCGTTAAACCCATACCACCCGATCCATAAGATGGCTGTTCCCAATAACACCCATAAAATATTGTAGTGCTGTGTTTCATGTTTGCCATAGTTATATCGCGGTCCTAAGAAAGCCGATAAAACGAGTGCCGTAATCCCCGCATTAATATGAACCACGGTGCCACCGGCAAAGTCGATCACCCCTAAGTGGGCCAAAATACCGTTATCCCAAACCATATGCACCATTGGATAATAAATCAACACCGACCAACAAATAATAAAGGCCAGTAAAAATTTAAACCGAATGCGACCAACCACCGCGCCAACAAATAATGCTGGCGTGATAATCGCAAACATCATTTGAAAGATTAAGTAGAGGCCATTTGGAATCTTAGTCGCTGTCAGGGCGGTTAAATGAACGCCATGCAGCCATAACGCTTGTAAATTACCGACAATCCCACCTAAGTTACCTGAAAACGACAGTGAATAACCAACGAGTAGCCATAGTAAAATCGCTAACCCACAAATCATAAATACCGACAACATCGTATTGACCACATTCCGTTTAGACACTAGGCCACCGTAAAAGAACGCTAAACCGGGTGTCATAAACAATACCAATATGCTAGATAAAACCAAGAACGTTGAGTTCGCAGCACTCATAATCACAACCCCAATCTGTACCATTTGATGTTAGAAATTATAACATTGGTAATTAAAAAAAGGTGAGAATATTGATAAAAAAAGTTATTTTTGGCTTAATTAGCCGATGCGTTACGTTAATTTAGTGACTTTCACTAAGTTGGACGTGACCTTTTATCACATCAAATCATCTTATTAATTATCTTAAGTAAAGGTCGGCTAACAACCTGGCTATCATGAATAAGCACTTAAGATAATAAACAACTCAGTATTAAAGCGGTTGCGTCATTGACACGCCAGTGGCAGCGTTGTAAGCTAACAATCGTTACATTATAAAATGATTAAATTTTACATACTTAGTTTCTTAATAATTAAATGGAGGTACATAGTTTATGCGCAAATATGCCATTATCGGCGTCGGCCACGTTGGTGCGACCGTTGCCTACACCCTAGTTTGTAAAGGAATTGCTGATGAACTGATTTTAATTGATACTAACGCTGCCAAAGCACGAGCGGAACAATTGGATCTACAAGATGCCCAAGCGCGGTTGGATAGTCGCACGATTATTAAAATCAATGATTACGCTGAATTAGCTGATACAGACATCTTATTTATTACCAGCGGCAACATCCATGCCTTAGATCACGCTTCTGGTAACCGCTGGGCCGAGTTTGAATATACCAAAGAAATTGTTCAAACTATCGCGCCAAAAGTAAAAGCAGCCGGCTTTAACGGTGTTGCTATTGATACGATGAATCCGTGTGATGCCATCACCCACTATTTCCAACGGGCGACCGGCTTATCACGTGCCCAAGTTTTCGGTACTGGCACCTTTCTAGATACCGCACGGATGCAAAAAGTCGTGGCTGAAGTGTTTGATTGTGATCCCAAAAATGTGAGTGGTTACGTTTACGGCGAACATGGTGAATCCCAATTTACCGCTTGGTCTACGGTTCAAGTGAATGGCGTGCCAATTCAAGATTTAGTCGCGAGTCATCACTTAGATTTAGACGCCCTCGAGGCTGAAGCCCGGCATGGTGGTTGGGCCGTTCATTCTGGTAAAGGTTATACGAGCTTTGCCATTGCAACTTGTGCCGTTAAATTAAGTGAAGCCGTCTTCGCTAACGCTCGGTTAGCCTGTCCAGTATCCGCGTACAGCGAGCAGTTCGGCACTTACGTTGGGCAACCCGCGATCATCGGCAAACATGGCGTTGAAAGTGTCACAACCTTGGCTTTAACCACTGATGAACAAGCCAAGTTTAAAAATTCTGCCCAAACGATTATCGAAAAGTTCCACGCTTTTGATGATGTTTTAGCCGCAGCACCCGTGACTACCGTTCAAAAACCAGCTTAACGCTTAGCGTTTGGGTCTCGACCCAAACGCTTTTTTTATACACTAAGCTGATAGTCACAGTTAATTAATTGATTAACGTAACCGGTTCAATCCTTTAGTAGCCTAGCTTTTGACAGAACTTATAATTATTACAAAACTAATATTTATTAAAAATTACCCACTTTTTGTTAAAAATATACAATTTCACTGCCACCGACCGGCAAAAGATGGTAGAATTTCACTTAGGATATTATTTAAGACGTTTACTATTTTTGATGGGATGATGGGTATGCAACAACCAACTAACCGCCACCGGTGGCTCATGATTATCGGTTTAACGATTATTAGTGTGGGTTGTGCCCTATTGGGTAAATGGGGCCGTACGGTGAGTGTCATTTTAATTGGACTAGCGTTAGCCGCCTTAACTAGTGCTTGTCTCCGGTTTTGCAGGGTCCGGGGATTCAGTCAAACTAGCGGCATGTTATGGTCACTAGTCATTGCTGCTGGCTATGTATTAGCTATTCTAGGCAGCTACGACTACTTTCGGGGTTAGCAATTGACTTACAAAAAAGACGTTTGGCAGTTTTAGCCAAACGTCTTTTTGTTATTTAGTTGTTGGTTGGCGCTGCAACAAGCGTACACCAGTAATCACCGTCGCAATCAAACAGATGACCAATGACACGATAAAGGCCACGCGCATCCCGGCAATAAAAATTTCCGGATGTGCTGGCAAATAAGACGTGACTTTATAGCCTGCGGTGTGACTCATCGCATCAAAGAGGACCGTCGTCGCCGCTGAAATCCCGATGACCATGCCAAGTTCACGTGCTAACGCATTAATACCGCCCGCAACCCCGAGGTCTTTAACCTCAACTGAACTCATCACGATCGAATTATTTGGTGCTTGAAAAATCCCATTACCAAGCCCGACCAAGCCGATAAAGAACATGAAGAACCATAATGGTGTCGTTAAATTCGAGACCATGTAACCAATCTGACTGATCGAGATGATCACTAAACCGATAAACGTCAACAGTTCTGGCCCAATCTTATCTGAAATCGCCCCCGCAATCGGAGCCACGATAACTTGCACGATGGGGAACGTCATTAAGGCATACCCCGCATAGTTGGCCGCCAACCCCCGCGCATTTTCTAAATAAAATGGTGAAATCACATTAAAGAAGAAGTTCGCCACAAAAATTAAAAACGCACACAAAATACTAATTGAAAACCGGGCATTCTTGAAAAGTTGTAACGCCAAGATTGGATGATCAAGGCGCAATTCTAACATCACAAAAGCAACCAAGGCCACTAATGCGACCGCAAATAAAGCTAGAATCGCCGGCTTAGCAAAGCCGATTTCTTGACCAATAAAAATGCCGGCAAATAAGGTGACCATCACAACCGCAAACAAACTCGCACCTGCTTTATCGATTGGCGAGTCGTTGGTCGTAATATCCTTTGGCAAAATCAATTGTCCCAAAATCATGGCAATGATCCCAACCGGGACGTTGATCCAGAAAATATAGCCCCAACTTAAATGCGCTAAAATCAAGCCACCAATACCTGGACCAGCGATACTGCCTAACGCCACAAAGGAGCCAATCATCCCCAAGGCCCGGCCTCGTTCTTGGAAGGGAAAGACTTCGGTAATAATCCCATTATTCGTGCTCATCGTCATGGCAGCCCCAACAGCTTGAATGACCCGCGCACCGAGTAACATCGCTAAGCCTGAATTAAACCCACAGAGCAAAGACCCAATCGTAAATAAAATCGAGCCAATTTTAAAAATCCGAATCTTACCGTATTTATCGCCTAACTTACCAAATAATAACAATAGCGCACAAATAATAATCAAATAGATTGAGACGACCCATTCGGCCTGATTCATCGGAATCGATAAATCTTTACTCATCACTGGTAAAGCGATGTTAACGATACTGCCGTCAAGCGTCGACATAAACGTAAATAGACACACCGCGACTAAGATCCACCAGCGGTGTTTTTGGATTTGCGGATCAGCCGCAAAAGATGGTTGTTTCATAAACTTACTGCTTCCTCTCTTTTTGAACAGTTTGTCGCAAAGCGGCAACCCAATCAGCTTGGGCTTGCGCCCGTACCTGCTGTAATTGATTGACCAATAAAGCATCGTGAATATCTTCGGCCAACATATGTGGATTGACTGCCAGTTGTTCGCGTTGCACAGCTAACCGTGTCAGTTGTCCCAATGCAAATTGATGATAATCTTGCAAGATGGTCGCCTGCTGATCAGCTGTGAATAGATGCAAAAAATTGAGTTTCATTTGAAACGTCAACTGGGTCTGCTTATTTAGCGCTACCGGTGCTAAGCCAATCGTCATAAACCGCTGGCGACCGGCTGGGGTGATCGTCGCGACTTTTTGTGGGCGCTTCGTCTCACCAGGCTCAAACGCCAAGGTCAACAATGACGCGGCAGCTAATTTGTCTAACAATGGATATAACGCACCAAAACTGATTGTGAGTTCCTGACCGACAACGGTCGTTAGTGCTTTACGTAACTGATAGCCAGTCATCGGATGATCCATCAACTGGCCTAAAATGAATAATTCGTACATATTTACCACCTAACTTTTAGTGCTTAACTAGTATATGTATCTTTTAGATATATTGCAAGCAAAAATGCTAACTAAAATCGCCGCGTCGTTTCCGAAACGTGCTATCATGGAACGATACAACACAAAGGGGGTTAGACCGATGAGTTCAATTATAGAAGACTTACAGCTGGCACAACGCCAAGCAAATCTCATCAATCTTTATCAAGCCGATAGTGAGGTCGTCTACACCGGCTATATCGATAGTCTGGCACCCGATGGCGTCGTTGTGAACACTTACGACGACGCGGGCTTGCAAGACGGCGCGGTCTTCATGCGCTACCGGGTGATCGATGAAGTTGAGACCATGAGTGAAGATTTAGACAACATGGCTTTTCGCATCGCCAATGCTGACCAGGCCGGCTTAAGCACCGTGCCGCAAACACCAGCACACTTTAATGCCCAACAAGCCGAGTTGACTCAGATTTTAGCCAACGCTTTAACGACCAAGCAAGTGATTTTACTAGTACTTGCTGACAGTGATAACTATTTAGAAGGTCAAGTCCAGTCATTAATGGAAGACCAATTCACGTTTCAAGCCTTTGACAAATTCAACTACAAAAATCATGCCAGCCAAACGATTGATAATGACGCCGTCGGTATTATCGAATTTCGCGGCAACGAATTAATGTTAGAAAGCGCCTATGTCAAAACTGACTTCACCCATCAAGATGCCATCAAAGCGACTGGCAAACGGGCTATCAATGATACTTTGACCCACGCTCAGGCCCAACAACAACTCGTTGCGATTGATTCGGCCGATGGTTCCGGGATGTTTTTCGTTGGTTTTGTGAATACGTTAAACGCTGACAGTGTCATCATTAATTTAGTTGATATGACTGGGCAATTTGGTGGCTACACGTTATGTCGCCGATCATTAATTGAATCGGTCACGATTCAATCTGACTACTTACAAACCATGCGCGGCTTCATTGAACTGAACCGCCAATACGAACTAAACGTGCAACCCGTCTTAAACGACGAACGGCTCTTTGATGGCACAACTGATTTATTTGAAAGTTTGATTCGCCAAGCTGGTAACTTTAATACGTTACTACACCTAACAACTAGTAATGCGCTATTACCCGCAATGACTGGCTATCCAGGTTCCTTGACGAATGGCCATTTCATCTTTTATAACGTTGAAGATGACAACCAAATTAATCGAGTCGGCACGTTAGTCGAACTCAATCAAGTCGTTGAATTATCTTTTGGCTATATGGATGCTTATTTATTAGAAAAACGTCTTAAAGATACTGGTAATTTATAGCCCTGACCAAAAAGAGGTCCTCACTCACTGAAAATGAGTTAGGACCTCTTTTTTGCTTTTCATAAAGTTGATAACTGCCGCAGTTGGCTACAAACAACCTTTTAACGGTCACCATTAAACTCATCCCATCATAAAGAAACCACCTGCTCAATTAACGAGCAGGTGGTTTCTTTTAGACTAACTTATTTTTTATCTTGATCGTACCGTTTTTCAACGTGATAGGTTTTACTGTCAGTTTGAGCTTGTTCCGTGGGAATGAGATCATCCGCATAAAAAATCGAATAACCATGATCCTCGTTTAGCGGTTTGGCAATTAAAATGCCCCGCTTACGACCTTGACGGGCATTATAAATATCCGCACTCCGGAGCGCTTCATTATAATCGTGGGATTCCGAAATGGCATCACCCGGATTGAATAAGACGTTTTCATCCATTGCTGATCACATCCTTTGGCTTGATAACTCTATTATACACACGTTACTAACAAACTAAAATTTTAAAGATTGATGTCTACATTATAAGTCAGCTTCGATAACGTTAACCCTTTGGTAATCAAGCGACCAATCAAGTTTTCAGCCTTGTCACGCATATCGGCGACCATCGCTTTGTCTTGTGTCGTCAAATAAGCCGTCAATTCATCGCCAGTCAATTTCGCCGCTTCGGCATCCGTCTTAGCCACAAATTGTGCTAATTCAATTCGACATTCCTTCAAGTAATCAATGTCGTCTCGCACGAAATCAGCATAATGTGATTCCACGATCATCGACAAAGTCCGGTATAACCAATAGGCACTCTTGCGGTCATACGTTAATGGCGTGTTGGCGAAACTAGGATCCGTTTCAGAAACATTGGCATGGAATGGCAAGAATGGTGCAAAGGCGGGCATCCCAAAGGTCATCCACATAATGGCACTTTGTTCAGCGGGCACATCGTTACGAATTTGCATCACGTGTGAGTTTTGGGTCCGGTTCATGGCAATTGGCCGGAACTTCTTGGCTTCAGGTGAATCCGTGAATGGATCATACTTAGTTTCGTTGTAGTGTGACCCTAAAACATATTCAACATCTGCGACTGAAATCTTTTTAGCCGCATGACAAATGAATGGGAGTTCACTTGATTGGGGATCTTGTTCGATTTCAGGATTGAAATAACGTTGGCCATACCAAACCCGTGGGGTATTGTAATGACGGTCTTTTTCGTTATCTGTCCCAAAGATGTGCCGGAAGTTAAACCCTTCCTTATCAGGATTCAAATGATGTTCGCTAACAAATTCTTGAATGCCATCTGACCACATGAAGTTTTCAGGTTCATCGAAGTCGACCCATTGAATGGCCACTTGATTTGCGGCAACAGCATACGCATCGTCTGGAATCCGTTGGGCAACCCAATGATGACCAGTGACGATTTCCATATACCAAACGTCATCTTTATCATTGAACAACACCCCATTACCTTCAGGCGAACCATACTTGGCAATCAGGTTACCTAAATATTCGACCCCACCACGGGCAGAATCAATAAAAGGTGTCACCATGGTTGGTAAGGAATCTTCCGCTAATCCGTTCTTGACGAATGGATCAAAAGTCAATGTATGTTCATTACCATAGACACTTTCCGTTGAAGAAACACCGACGTTCTTTTCGTTAAAGCCGTTTTCTTCAAAGACCCCTTTTTCAGCAACTTCAATATTAGGAACCGCTTGATAGCGATAGCCATCAGCTGGCAATGGCGCCGTAAAGCCATTCTTACCAGAAGTTAACGTTTCGTGCCGGCCGTGAACGGCTGGGTGCACGATAAATTTTTGTGGGGTAATTGGCATAAAGGTATCATCGTTACGGGCAATGATCGTCGAACCATCAACCGTCGCCTTTTTACCAACTAAAATGGTGGTACAAGCTTGTTCGTACATGCAAACAACTCCTCGATTTAAGTTTATGAATCCGTTTTACATTCTTAATTTTACACTGTCTAAAGGAAAATACTACCGTGGGTCCACGGCTAAACTCGAATTCTTACGTAATTTTAATCGCTTAGCGGTGGCTATTTCACGACTAAACCTTTAACCAGCGCATCAGTTTAGTCCCGTTCCATTAATTTCTTTAATGAATTATTCTTATTTTTAAAAAATCATCGCCACACTTTCTTCACAATTCGTTGTTATGATTTACTCATAGCAATTAAGGATTCCCCTCCAAGATTGCTACTATAACAATTAACATTCTTTTCATTTACTCCTCCAAAGTAATGAAATCCGTCAAAGCCAATAACTTTGACAAGCTTAATGAGCGGCATGTGAACGTCCCCCCGCTTATATGAATAAACGCTCATTAAGTTCTCAACATACGCCTCCCCAGCGTATGTTGACCTACTCCTTTTGACCTTCGTATTCCCGTACGAAGGTTTTTCGTTTCCCCAAAAACTTTCATTTTGCCTAACGCTTTAGCGTAATAATTCAAATACGACGTTTGGAAAAAAGCCACGCACCGACACCAACAAAAATGACTGCCCAGATCAATTTTCCCGCAGCTAACTGACCTAACGTTAAATGCGTCACATCCTGATAATCTCGATTGGCATACTGTTCCTGTAAACACATCATGTTAAACGGGTTCCACCGGGTCAAAAAAGTGACCGTTTTAAAGGTATTCAATACCAAGCTCGATAGCCCCTCACCCGAAAAGCACACGACAACACCGACTGAAATGGCAACAGCACTATTGTGACCGCTACTCGCCAACAAAAAGACCAACCCGATAATCATCAAACTGCCGTATAAATCCAACCCGGCATTGATACCGAGATTAGTCAACAACGATAACTGATGGTGATAACGCGCCAAGACGTTGAGCCTCGGATTAAAAATCAACTGCAAGCCTAGTGTTACTAACACCGTCAGGATATGTAACAACAAACTATAGCTTAGAATCAATTCAAACTTAGTCAGGTAAACTTGCCAACGACTTTTAGCCTGCACCGCGAGTTGTTTGATCGTGCCATACTCGAATTCCATCGACACACAGCTCGCGGCAACAACGATTAGCAACATCATCAACCATTGAAATCCCACGTATGCCGACGCCACATTAAACCGCTGGTCGCTCAACGTTGACTGGGTCGTGGTTATTGCAATGCCACTCATCAGTAGGATTAACAAAACGATACACCCCCAAGTACTCCGTTTTGCACGCAACTTCAAACATTCTAATCGCAATAACTTCATTCAAGCTCACCCCTCACTGATTGTCCCAATTGGCGCAACAAGATCGTTTCTAAATCAACTGCTTGCTCACCAATATAGGTGAATTGAACCCCTTGCGCGATTAATCCCGCCAACAACGGGGTTAGAGACGTTACTCCCATAACCACTAGTCCGTCTGCTTGTTGAGAACAAGCATAATGATGCCGTTGCAACCAAGTGAGCGCTTGGGCATCAGCCGTTGTCTGCAGTACTAACTTCTGCTGCTGATTTTGCTGCAAGTCTTGCATCGCTGTCTGCAAAACCACCCGGCCATGGTCGATCACCATGACCGTGTCGATGACTTTTTCTAACTCACTTAAAATATGACTAGAAATTAAAAAAGCCATCCCTTGCTGTGCCAATCGTTTCATCAAGTCCCGTAATAACTTAACCGATTGTGGGTCCAAGCCATTCATCGGTTCATCTAAAATAACCAGTTTAGGCTTGGTCACCAACGCCATTGCAATCCCCAGCTTCTGCCGCATCCCCAATGAATAATGCTTAACGGTCTGATGGATATAAGCCGACATTTGCAAGGCTGCAATGACCCACTTAAGCTGGCTTTCGTTTTTAGTCACTAGTTGTAACTGTTGCCACCCGGTTAAAAATGGATAAAGGGCGGGATTTTCAATCAAGGCACCAACATTGTCTGCCAACACGGCATGGTGTTGCGGCGTGACGCGTTCATTAAGCAGCGTAATGGTGCCTTGATTAACCTTTACCAGTCCTAACATGGCCTTCATAATCGTCGTTTTGCCAGCACCATTAGGCCCAATCACTCCCATGATTTGCCCGGCCTTCATTGAAAAATTGACATGCTTCAAAACCACATGTCGCCCATAATGTAATGTCACGTCTTGAACCATCACCAGTTTGGTTTGATCCGTTTTCAATATTGTCATCCCCTTTTCACGACTAATTTCAGCATACACGCTTAACACTGGCTAAAACGGACTGCTAGAGATTATAGCTTGTCATTTTTCGGGCTTAATCTTATGCTAGAGAAGCTAGCAATCCTATTATCACAACGAAAACGAGGGATGATCTATGAGTACCGTCACCTTAGGCGCAACTTTAAAACAACTTCGACAACAACAACAATTGACCCAAACGACCCTTGCCGAGCAACTACACGTTTCACGTCAAACCATTTCGAGTTGGGAAACTAATCGAAATCAACCTGATTTAGAGACGCTACAAACCTTGGCAACTTTCTATCAATGTTCTATTGATGACTTATTAACTGGTTCCCGCAAGCAACCCGCCGTAGCCGCGACACCGACCATCAATCATTGGGCCTACCTGGCGTTGGCCATTTTAGTCGTTGAACGCGTCACGCAATTCTCCACAGCAGCGGGCTTTCTTTGGATCGACTTCATGCTAGCTTCACTACTGGCCGTGGTAATTGGGACGACATTAAGTCAGCATCACAACGTTGCCCATCGTACCGCGATAACTTTACTAAGTTTTGCCAGTTGGGGCCTTCTGGCACTCGTTAGTGGCACGATTAATCTAGCATCAATGGGCTTTGGCTTAATGACGACTTGCCAAGTTTGTGGCTTGATCATCTTAGTCAAAACCGGTCTCAGTTATCGTGCTTATCGAAAAACGCCTTAATGCCTTAAAGTTTCGCAGTAGTTGCGAGTACACAAAAAGACGCGACCGATTCTTGTCAGGCGCGTCTTAATTTGATTTATTTTAATTACGACCGGTTTTAGCGGGTACGGGTCAACCGGTCCCATTTACCTAAATAGCCCAAATGATACAGATGTTGATGTTGATACTTCACCATCGCTGGATCTGAACTGCGATTTTCTAACGCGAACCAGCCTTTGCGATTATAACGACGCACCGTCATTTTCAACGTATGGGCCTGTTTACCCCGACCCTGCGTTAAATAAGCTACTTTGCCTTTAAGCTGAATCTTCAACATATCATGATGATAACGCTTGACCCAAGTGCCACGTGCCGCCACTGGCAAAGTGGCCTTTTTAGCTTGGACTGGCGTGACCAAGACCGCCAATATCAACATGAACCCCAATAGACTTAGCCCAATCTTTTTCATTTTTATCCCCTCCAGTGATGATTATACCTAAAAATCGGCCGGTGCTAAATGCGCCCAATAAAAAAGCGTCTCCACACCAGTCCTGATGCGAAAACGTCAATACAATTTAGCCAAACATCATCGGCGCTATTACCAACCCAGTCGCTAACACTTGGCGTCTTAAGCCTTCATCATCAATCTTGCCAGCTTGAACATCAGCTTGTACTTGTCGATAGATGGCTAACAAGCTCGCCGGTAACTCGTGATGATGCACATAATATTCCGACATACCATGCGACAAGGTAGTGACAACTTGGGCGTAGGACTGATCATCATCTGCCAATCCAGCCGCTGCTGCCAGCAATAAGGCCTTTAGCTCGGCATCGGCCATCACTTTTGGTTCATCATACGCCGCACTCATTTGGTGCATCAACGTTGCGGTTAATTGTTCTGTTTCAGCTTGACTCATTGCCATGTTAATCCCCTCAATTTTCCCAATCATGGACACCTTTTAAATTGACCTAATTCTACGCTAATTTTAGTCCTTGTCAATCAGTTTTAACCTTACATTTGACCCTGATGTCAGTCAGATTAAACCCTACCATTCCCCTAACAAACAGCTTATAATTAACTCATCAAATAAAAAGGTGGGACCCGATATAGAAGGATACTTAGATCAACGTTTAATTGGCCAGCGCTTTACACTCACAACGACTGACTTAATGGATGGTGTGACCTTTTTTGGTATCTTCTATCATTTACGGGCCACGGTATCACTCCACGTTGGGGACCTAGTGGAAGTTACCGCCGCCGATGCCCATGGCCTGATGGTCACTGTCATCGAACGCCGCCGTTAGGGGGATTGCATCATATGTTCGCATTAATTATCGGCATCATTATTCTGCTACTCATTATCAGTTTGGTCATGGCATCTATTCGCATCATTACACAACCAAATCAAGGGGTCGTCTTGACCTTCGGGAAGTTTGAACGGGTGTTGAGTTCCGGCATTCACTTCATCAAACCTTATATTTCACGCGTCATCGTAGTCAACACGGCCCAAACACCCGTCGACTTAGATCAACAAGTCGTGATCACTAAGGATAACGCTGAAATCTCAGTCAAGATTTCCCTTAAATACCATGTCACGAATATCGAAGACTTTGTCTTTAAAAATGAAGACTCCGTGCGCAGTATGATTCAAGATACACGGGCAGCTTTGCGGGGGATTATTGGGAACAAAGAACTCAACGAAGTCCTAAACGGCACCCAAGAAATCAACGCCGCGTTATTTAAGGAAATTTCTTCGGTCACCGCCGGTTATGGTTTAAACGTCGACCGGGTCAATATTGACTCCGTTAACCCTTCTGCCGATATCCAAGCATCGATGAATAAGTTACTGCAAGCAACGCGGGAACGGGATGCGACGATTGCGACCGCTGAAGGGAAAAGTAAATCGATCACCTTGGAAAATGAAGCCAATAACCGCGCCTTACTTGCGACTAACAAGGCCCAAAATGAGGCCCTGGTGAATAGTGCGAAAGCCAAAGCGACCGCAGTCCAAACAGAAGCCGATGCTGACGCTTATCGAACACGCATCTTAAATGACGCGTTAAGCCAATCATCTGAAAACTACTTCATCTTCCAAAACACCGAAGCCGTTAAAGCCTTAGCAAATGGCGACGCAAATACTGTTGTCTTACCTAACCAAACTTTAGACAGTCTCGGTTTGATTCCGGCACTTAAAAAAGTCAGTCAGCTGACCAAATAACGATAACGCGGTCCCCACAAAGGGGCCCGCGTTTTTAATTTTGGTGCCTTAACTAACACAGCTTTAGACTTGTGATTCAAGTCAAACCGCCTTAAACTCAAAGCCACTTTTAAGTTTGGGGGCGGTCAGATGCAACTTATTAGACCAATCATTTTTTATAAGACCATGCGTTTTTGGGTTGAATTGCTGTTTGTTTGGGTCGTCTTTGCCGGTTATCCGCGCATTTATGCGACCGCTGGCGATGTCATTGCGTATGGACTGATTTTGATTCTAAGTTTAGCCACTATTTTTAGCACCATCATCAAACGCGTCAAACATTGAATTTAAGCCACCATCAGCAATTGATTGGTGGATTTTTACAATTTCAGACCGTAAAGCCCACTGATTTATCTATGGGATATAAGGTCGAAAGCCTACTCATACAGACAAAACATTAGCACTATGGAGTGGGTTTGATAGCGTTTTCTAATAATCGGAAGTGCTATTTCTATACCGGCTTTTGTGTCATTAGATTCATAAAAATGATACAATATATATTATGAAAACCAATAAGACAGACGACTACATTAATCCTAAATATAAAAATGTCTACCGACATACACGTACCACAGTAAGTTTGTTGAACTATCACTTTGTTTTCACACCACACTACCGTAGGAAGATATTTGCCATACCCGGAGTTGGCGAACGTGTTGAACAGCTCATTCGTGAAAAGAGTTCTGCACTGGATGTTGAAATTCTTAATTTCACAGCCAACGTGGATCATGTGCATTTGTTTGTTAATATGCCGCCAACACAAGGTATTCCACAATACATGCACGCAATCAAAGGATACTCATCTAAAGTAATTCGTGAAGAATTCCCACAGTTGCAAGCTATGGCAGCCTTATGGACGCGTAGCTACTTCGTATCTACTGCTGGAAATATCGCTAGTTCAACTATTCAAAACTATATCGATAATCAAAAAAAATCAGAATATAAAAGGAGGACGTAAATCATGGATGGGTCAAAGCAAGTCGCGGTCTTGGAACTTCAGTTAATCACTAATAAATATCAAGCTAGATTTCTAAACGAGTTGCTTTGGCAACACTATGACTACTATCGAGCAATTGTCAAATATGCTAATCATCAAATAAAGTATTTGCGACGTAATCGTGACTATCAACGGCTGATCAAGCTAAAACGTTCATGGAAATTAAAGCGGACTAAACAACCGACCAAAGCCAATAAAAAGATTGTCAATGATCGTCTAAAAGTGATTATGCAAGCTTACGGGCTTGATTCAGACCAAGGTAGTAAGCAACGCCACTCAATTGGATTCAATGGTTTTGTGAAACACCACGTTAATCCAAGATTTAAGGGGCTAATGTCAGTTGCTATGCAAGCAATCATCACCGATGTCTGGCAAGGAATTGATAAAGTTCTATACCAAGGTTCCAGACAACTGCATATTAAACGATTTACGCAATTCACTATTAAGTCGAAACAATGGAATACGCAGTTCGCAATGGATTTAAATCACCGTATATTCCACTTCAAACGTGGTAAGCATCGTTTTAAAACCGCTAGATATCAAGCTTATGAACGTGAGGTTTTGTTTAGTGAATATCGACAATTAAAGTATATTCGTCTGATTCAAATTGCTGGTAATACCCATACTAAATATGCAATTCAAATCACTTATGGTGGCTTGCCACCACGGAAACGACGGACAACACGAGCATCTAGCCCGGTAGGACTTGATATTGGCCCATCGACTTTTGCTTATTATCACCACGATAAGGTGAACTTAAGCGTGCTTAACCCGTTCTTTGGTGATGATACGTCTAAGATCAAACAACTCCAACGTCAGATGACACATTCACAAGTCGAAAATAATCCTGATGCTTTTGAACTCACTGCTAACGGCAAACTCAAGTACATTAAGGGTCACAAAGTACGTCGCACCAATAACTATAAGAAATTGCGTCGTAAATTGAACTACTTGTATCGGTTGAAATCTAACCATCGTAAATACTATTTTGAAACACTCTCAAATGAATTAGTAGCATTAAGCCGTGATATCCGTATGGAGAAGGTTTCCGTAGCTGGTTGGCAAGCGGGCTTGTTTGGATCATCTATCACCAACCAAGCCCCTAGTCAATTAATGGCGATCATTAAACGAAAACTCGCGTTATTTGGCTATGAACCAGTATTAATAAACACTGTCAAAGCTAAGTTAAGTCAGTATCAGCACGATACCAAACAATATTACCAAGCCAATTCAGATCTAGATCATCGTGCTAAGAAAATCAACATGAATGGTACTGAATATAATGCGCAACGGGATGTCTACAGTGCTTTTCTAGCAACTAAAGTATTAGATGACTGCACAATCTCTGATATCTCCAATGATGAATTCAGACATTTTCTGATTAACCAAGAACAAATGGTTGATCGTATCAAAGCAGAAGACAACATGATACTTGAATCCATGGGAATAAGTTATCACTACGCGATTTCATAATCGACAATTTTAACGTCATTGTCGACGAAAACAGCAAGTGGTGCAGAAACGTTCCACGCCCGTTTGGACAAAAATGTTCTGTCGGTGGCAGCTGCCATATTGAAGTCTACGATGGTGTCGCAAGGCACTAGACGTGGTATTCGGGTCAAAGTCCCGTTAACTCATTGAGAGGCTATGTCCGGAACTGGGTTAAACCCCAACTTCCAAGGAGTAGTTAACGCTTCAATGTGCTTTGTTGCAGTTACCACCCAAGAACCCCACTGCTTTAGCGGTGGGAGTTTCAGAACTATTATCCCGCAATTAACTGTGCTATATTGAACTTAATTGGAGGTAATCGTTAAATGAAAAAATTGGGGATTATGGGTCTCATGGCAGTTGCGGGGGTCACGCTGATCGTGAGTCAACCGTGCTTAAGTCAAGCCAGCCAGATACCACAAACACTTAAAACATACAAAACTAAACCAACGTTTTTACCATTAAACGCCGGCAACACTTACTTATGGAACGCCAGTCATACTGCCCATACTGGGAATTTAAAGGCTTATCAAACCACCACGCTCACGGCAACTAAAAAAGTCACGATGACCGTTAACGGTGAAACTCAGACTTACTATGCGGTAAAAAACACGCGCAAAAAACTTGCGGGTTATGTCCTAGCAAGCCAAGTCGTTGCGGGTCATTATGTCAAAGGTGGCTTTTATAGCTATCCAACTAAGGGGATCTTGTTATCAACCGTCCGTTACCGCACTGGTGACGACGCCACGCAAACCAGCCTGTTCGGGGTTAAAACCAAAGCTTCCCTAAAGCCCTACACCAAGCACCCGAGTTTAGCCCAGATGAAAAAAACATTGACCTTCTACAATCAAAATCAAAAAAATAAGAATCTGCCTACGATTCTTAAGTGGCGCGCAGCTTCGGGGGTCCGGGTCGCTATGGACGACGTTTGGACGACCACCAATAGCGCCGATATCGTTAAAGTCCCCATGTTAGAAATGTTCGTTGGCGATAAAGCGGGCCATTCGTGGGCTGATAAAGCGACCTACAAAATCTCAGCGGACTTAGCCGCCCTTAATGGTAAGCCGAAAAAGACTTATGGGACTGCGATGACTTATACGGTGCCATTTGACGGGTTATATTACAACTTCCCATCAACGACCGCCACTTACGTCATGGCGGCCACTAATATGGACTTAAAACACCTTTACCAAACCGGTTATGGTCCCAAACACAATTTGGCACTGATCGATCTTGATGGGCATCCACGCTATGTCGCCACTAAAAATATCTTGAGTATCGCCAATACCAAGCCGCAGCTTAAACATGGCATTTGGTATACCACGCAAGACCCAACCAAGACGTCCGTCAAACGACTGAAAACTAGTCGTAGCAAATACTATCGCGTGGCTAGTGAAAATGGCTTTATCCAATATCACTACACTAAGGGGAGTTGGCAACCACAATACTCAATTATTTTTGATCGTAACGACCGCGTGGTACAAGTCAAACTTACTAAAGCGACCGGTACTTTGGCTGATATGCAACTTAGCAGGACCAGTCAAACCATCGCTAAAACCACGACAAACAACGCGAAGTTATTAGCTTATCTTTACAAACCGGTCAGTTACTATACGAAAGCCGCACACTGACTTTAACCGCCCAGCAACTGCTGTGGCGGTTTTTTCGAACTTTTAAAACACTCTACTTCGGTTCCAAATCTCGTTAGGGTACAATTGAACTGTGCATTATATAATAGTTTTAATTTTCGGAGGCGATCATTTTGCAACAGCCTTGGCAAACCGCGTGGCCAGAACGCATCAGTTACGGCCTCAGTGACGCGGCTGATAACTTAGTTTTTCAAATGATGACCACGTACCTGTTATTTTTCTATACGGACGTTTACGGCCTTTCAGCGAGTGCGGCGGCAATTTTATTCATTGTTGCGCGCCTAGCCGATGTGGTTGAAAGTCTAATTATTGGGCTTATGATCGACCGGACCCATTCACGCTTTGGGAAAAGCCGCCCGTTCTTTCTCTGGTACGCCTTACCTTATGTGATTTTCGCCGTTCTGACCTTTGTCACCCCTAATTTTGGTAGTACCGGCAAACTCATTTGGGCTTATGTAACCTATCTAGGACTTGGATTCTTTTACACCGCCGTCAACTTGCCGATCACGTCGATTTTACCGACAATGTCGCAAAACGAACAAGAGTTGACGCTACTAGGGGTCATCCGCCAGTTCTTTGGGAGTTCGGTTCAAATCATCGTGGCGGTCTTTACGTTGCCACTGGTTGCCTTCTTCGGGCGTGGCAATCAACAGCACGGCTTTTTATACACGATTATCTTATTTGGGATTATCTCATTAGCGCTAATTCTTAATACCTTTTTCCAAGTGCGCGAACGATTCAGTCAGCCAGAAGCCGACCATCAGCCATTAAAAGATGTTTGGCAGATGCTCAAAAAGAACCAACCATGGCTGATTATCTCAGTCGTGATCTTGCTTTATTGGTTAACGACTGCCATCAAGAATCAAACCACGATTTATTACTTTAAATATTTACAACACAGTGAAAGCTTGGTGCCAATCGTCAATGGCTTCACCTTTGCCGCATTGATCGGTGTGGTCTTAATCGTTAGCACCGCCAAGCGCATTGGTAAAAAGCAAACGATGTTGACCGGGATCGCAATCGCCACCGTTGGTCAATTGATTTTGGCTTTCGGCGCGATGAACCAACAATTACCTTTGATCTTCACCGGGACCTTTATCAATTCGATCGGTAACGGCCTCATTATCGGCTTAGTCTCTATTATGATTGCTGATACGATCCGTTATGGCATGACCATGGGCATTCAAGCCGAAGGTATCTTAGCCTCCACTGATGATTTTGGCGTCAACGTTGGTTTAGGTTTAGGTGGACTGGTCACAGCGGGACTCTTCCATCTATCCGGGTACGTCGCCAATCATCAACAAAACGTCGCCACCCAACAGATGATTACCTTAAACTACGCTTGGTTACCGTTGATTTTATATCTCATCATGTTCGTCGTTTTACTATTTTATAATGAAAAACAACTCATGACGGCAGTCAATACGCATATGCAAGCTAAAGTTTAAGCCGTTGGCAAGAATTAAATACACAAAAAGCCGTTGCCGAAAATAAATTCGACAACGACTTTTATTTTATCTACAAGTTCATAAGAAAAGCCGACCGGAGTCGACTTTTCCTGATTCAATAATCAGCTAAATTACTTAGCTTCTGGAGTCATGAACCAGCCAATACGTGATGAAACAACATCAACGATAGCTTTCTTACCAGGAGCCAATAACTTACGAGGATCGTAGCCTTTACCGATTTGGTCTGCGCCAGATTCGATGTAAGCACGGGTTGCGTTAGCAAAAGCAACTTGGTTTTCGGTGTTAACGTTAACCTTGCTGATACCTAACTTAACAGCCTTAACGATTTGTTCCTTAGGAATACCAGAACCACCGTGTAATACCATTGGCATGTTAACGGCTTCTGAGATTTCTTGTAAACGATCGAAGTGTAAGCCAGTCCAGTTTTCTGGGTACTTACCATGGATGTTACCAATACCAGCAGCTAAGATGTCGATACCAGTGTCAGCTAATTGCTTAGCTTCTTCAACTGAAGCTAATTCACCTTCACCGATGATACCGTCTTCTTCACCACCAATTGAACCAACTTCGGCTTCAACAGAGATGCCTTTAGCATGAGCCAATTTGACGATTTCCTTAGTCTTTTCTAAGTTTTCAGCAAATGGTAAGTCATGGCCATCAAACATAACTGATGAGTAACCAACTTCGATACATTCTTTAGCAGCTTCGTAGTTACCATGGTCTAAGTGCATTACAACAGGAACAGTGATGTTCATGCTTTCCATAGTATCAGCAACTAAATGCTTAACTAATTTGTAACCGCCCATATATTTAGCAGCACCCATTGAAACTTGGATAATAACTGGTGTGTTAGTATCTTGGGCACCCTTTAAGATGCAACGAGTCCATTCAAGGTTGTTAGTGTTGAACGCACCAATAGCGTAATGGTTCTTGTATGCGTCTTGTGTCATATCAACAGCATTTACAAATGACATAAAAATAACCCTCCTAGGTTAATTAAGAGATACGATTTTTGAATCACATTCATTTTAGCACACTTTACCTAGGAGTGATAACCGATTTTGCGATATTTATTAACGAAGCTAACCCGCTAGATTGCAGGAGTCGCTAAGGTCTTTCAGATGTAATCGCTTTCTATTATATAAATATTTTTATTACCGGCTCGTTCGTTCGGTAGCCAACCACAAGTTTAACTACAGTTTACTTTGTGAACTGAATAACATGATGCTACTGTATCAGCTTTGTAAACGTTTTCAAAAGTTTCACAATTATTCCTTGATACGCCAACGTTTTAGGCTGATATCGAAATCAAATTGTCACTTAAAAGTTTTCATTTACATTTGTGAAGAAGTGGTTATAATAGAACATGTGAAATAAACAACAAGACTTATTCGCTTGGGAGGAACCACTCGATGTTGAAAGAAATTGATGAAAAAACTGAAGTTAAGCAATCAATCGATCGTTTAGTGTTAAACGCCTCTTTGGCTGCCAATCGCTTGGAAGTCATGGACCAAGACCAAATTGATGCTGCCGTCACTGCCTTAGCCCATGCTGCCCACGCAGCTCGTGGGATGCTAGCTGCCATGGCGATTGAAGAAACCGGTCGCGGCAACTATCGCGATAAAGTCGCTAAAAATGACTTTGCCGCTAGAAATGTCTACGATTTTATTAAGGATGACAAAACGGTTGGTATCATTAACGATGACCCCGTTAGTGGCATCACCAAAGTTGCCGAACCAGTTGGAATCATTGCCGGGGTAACACCGGTCACTAATCCCACGTCGACGGTCATCTTTAACGCGATGTTAGCTTTAAAGACGCGTAATCCAATCATCTTTGGCTTCCATCCCTTTGCCCAAAAGTCTTGTGTTGAAACCGGCCGGATCATTCGCGATGCCGCCATCGCTGCTGGGGCGCCTAAAGACTGGATGCAATGGATTCAAAAGCCTAGTCTGGCCGCCACGGATGCCTTGATGAACCATAAAGGTGTCGCCACGATTATTGCGACTGGTGGTTCTGGCATGGTCAAATCCGCTTATTCCACTGGTAAACCAGCATTAGGCGTTGGGCCTGGTAACGTGCCTTGCTTCATCGAAAAAACAGCCGATATCAAGCAAGCCGTTAATGACGTCATCGTCTCGAAGTCTTTTGATAACGGGATGATCTGTGCGTCAGAATCTAACTTGATCGTCGATGACAGTATTTATGACCAAGTTAAAGCTGCCCTCAGTGCCAACGGCGTTTACTTCACCAAGCCTGAAAACGTCAAAGCGTTAGAGAAAACCGTCATGAACTTGGAAAAGCAAGCCGTCGATCCAAAAGTCGCCGGTCAAACCCCATGGCAAATCGCCAAGTGGGCTGGCTTTGATATTCCAGCGGATACGAAAGTTTTAGCCGTTGAAATTCCAGATATCGGTGGTGACCAACCCCTTTCACGTGAAAAGTTGTCGCCAGTTTTGGCTGTCGTACATGCCAAAGACACTAAGGCCGGCTTTAACTTAATGAAACGGAGTTTATCACTCGGTGGCTTAGGTCATACCGCGACCTTGCACACGACCGACGAAACTGTCATGACTGATTTTGCGCTGGAAATGACCGCATGTCGGGCCTTGATCAACGTGCCATCATCACAAGGTGCGATTGGGTTCAAATACGATAACGTTGCGCCTTCCTTGACTTTGGGTTGTGGCACTTGGGGCCATAACTCGATTTCGCACAACTTAGAAGATTGGGACCTCTTAAATATCAAGACCGTTGCCAAACGATTACACAAGATTCGTTAAACCTTTTAAAGATGTCTAGTATTGCCGCCAAATAAAGGCGCCGCTACGCAGCAAGTGATTCTTGCTCGTAACGGCGCCTTTTTAGGTTATATTTTTTTGAATTTAAACGCATCACTAACATGATCCGGCCGATATAAGATCCAGCGCCCGATACTCCACGTTAAGTAAGCGACGATCGGTCCCATTAAAGTACTTTGATACCACGGCACTGATTCAGAATAATTGTTCGTCACTAATTGTAATAACAACGTTCCGAAGCTGGAAAAGCTAATGGCAACAGTTAAGTACGCAATCACGAGCCACAAGAAGAGTTGGCGACATTTGGGAAAAACGAGGTAATCGCCCATATTTTCTAGGGACAAGTGCTCAAATGCGACTCGTCCTAAATAGATCAAGCCAATAATGATGATTAATGACACCACGACAAAGACACTAAAGCCGGTCCAGGTTGATTGATCAATATTGCCTAACCAAGCGACTCGCCAGAGCTTAACGCGAAATACATCGGCAACAATATTTGAAGCCCCTTCTACTAAGAAAATCAAGCTCCCAATAAAAATCACGGTCGTTAAAGCACTCGCCACGACTTGACCCAGGATCAGGCCCCAAGTTGCCGTAATCATTAACATCGCCACTAAAAATAATAATTGACTGATCAAATAGCGTAAATCAGTCCCCCAGTTTAAGTTATAAACGGCAGTTGGCCGCTTAATCAAGCGCAATAAGCCCAAGAAAAGCACTTGCATCCCAATATACCCCACCACGACTGTCTCAATTAACAAGCGGACCTTTTGCCGATAAATTTGGCGCCGGGTGACCGGTAAAGCGAACAAGTAGTGATTAAAGTCAGTATGGTTATCCCAAGCAAAGACCAACCACCCTAAGATCGTCGTCGCTAGAAAGGCCACCATCAACATCGTAATATCACTATTAGACGCCACGTAACCAGTATTGGTGAATAACCGACTTTGGCTGTGGACTAAATCGGTCGCGGCCTTGATGCCGGCAACTAGCATCACGATTAAGGTGGTGGTAAATGCCGCGCGATACCGGCGCCACAAGAGTTGCCGTAAAGTTTGCTGTGTCATAATTGTTGCCCCCATCTAAGATAATAAGTCGTAATCATGTTCATCCGTCAAGTTCGCCATAAACAAATCAGTCAATGACAATGGTAGTGCTTCTTGAAAGACTGGTTCCGTCGCCGCCAAAGCAGCTTGGAGTGCCGGGGTGAAGTCTTCAAAAACAACCACGATCACCCGTCCAGATACACTCACGATGCGGCCATGTTCTCGCAATAAAGCTGGAATTTGTTTTTCGCGATAGACCAACTGCAACTTTCGGGCTTGGGCCCGCATCGTTTCCAGCTGATAATCATGAATAATGTGACCATCTTTTAACATAATCGCGCGGTCAATAATGCCTTCTAGTTCACTCAAGTTATGCGATGCAATCATAATCGCCCGATTACCATTCGCCACTTCATCGATCAAGATACTCAAGACGTTCTTACGAATGATGACGTCTAATCCATCTAACGGTTCATCTAAAAACAAATAGGGTGCAGCGGTCGAGACACTCAAAATGATTGTAAACAAACCAAACATCCCTTTAGAAAAATGGCGAAGTTTCCGGTCAACGGGTAATTGATACCGGGTCATCAAGCGGTCAAACTTCGCCTGGTCAAATTTGGGATAGGTTGCTTGATAAAACCACGCGATTTGTTTAGCGGTCGCGGTTTTAAAAAAGGTCGCTTGTGGATCCACAAAGCTCAATTGTTGCCGTAATTCCGGTTGGGTGACCACTACTTGACCATCGACCAACACTTGGCCGTCGTCTGGTAAATACTGACCATTGATCGTTCGAAATAGTGTCGTTTTGCCGACCCCATTACGACCAATGATCCCCACGATCTGCCCTGGTTGGATTTCAAAATTCAAGGCCGCTAATGTGGCTTGCTGATTAATTTGTTTACTTAGATTAACAATGTTTAAGCTCATGGCTCGGATGCCTCCATTTGTGTCAGCCAGTTCTTTAGACTAGCAATTGTAATGCCGGCTTGCGCGGCTTGTTGGACTAATTGGCTTAGCTGTTGTCGGACCACCGTTTGGGTCTCTAACGTCGTGGCGACATTGACATAGCTGCCCTTACCCGGTATGGTTCGGATCACTTGTAAGGTTTCAAGTTGCTTATAAGCTTTACTAACAGTGTTTGGATTCAATAAATGCTGCTTGGCCATCTCGCGTACCGAAGGCAATTGATCCCCCGGTTGCAAGATACCATGGGCCAGATCTTGTTGGATACCCGTCACTAGCTGTGCGTAGTACGGTTGTCCACTCTGGCGATCAATGACGACCATCATATCAGCTCCCAACTGTGCGCTACTGTATTACGGTGTATTATATCAGGCTAGTACAGTTTGGGCAATCAAAATCAACAAAAAAAGATTCAACGCCAGTGATCACGTTGAATCTTGCTAATACCATTATTTACGTCGTAATTCGCGGGCCGCATATTCCATGACGCCCATTAATAACAATAAGCTGATTGGAAAGGCCACCACACTGACCATTAAGTTCGCCGTAATTTCAAAGAAGTAAAAGATCACTGCTAAAACCAAAATTGCCGCAATTAACATGCCAGTATCCACTTTCGCCCAGTGCTTAATCATCGGTACAACCCCGTTTCGATTTATTTGTCGTACCGAGTGTAACACGAACACTATCAGTTTATCCGGGGACCGCGTAAGAATTCCATTAGAAATCTTTTAATGTTGAAAGCGATTAACTAGGTGCTAAACCAGCAACCGGGTCATCGTCGTGACAGCTAGCCGGCCATCGTGGGCTAATGGTAAAAAGAGTTGATCGCCATCTTCAAAGCCTAGCTTTGTCCAAAAGGCTTTCACGCCAGTATCGGCCGTCACCCGTGTCAGTTGTAAACAGTGAATATTACTTTGCAACGCTGCTTGCATGAGACCAGTCATAATCACACTACCAACCGTTTTACGTTGATAAGGTGCCCCCACCATTAATAAGCCAATAAATAGGAAGTCTTGTTCTGGATATTGATTTAATAAGTCGACAACGGCCACCAAATGATCCGCCAAGTAAAATCCAAAGACTTGCTTTTGATCAGCGCTAACTTGATCAGGATGGCCCGTCAAGTCATCATGAATTTCCGCTAAGGTCAATTCACCCGCCCCTAAAGTGGTCCGATAATCAGGATTGCTTTTTTCTAACTCAAATAAAGCTTGTTGATCCGCATCGGTTAACAAACGGATCTTAAAGTTTGGTAAGTTTGCTTGTAGAGCTGATAATTTCATCTTGTCTGCCTCGTTTCCGTCCAAATTCATCATCGGCCATTATACCAGAGAATACCGGTTAGTTGCTTGTCGGAACAAAGTCAAAAAATCCCCGGTGGACAAAATGGTCAACGACATGTCGTTTTTTAAGCGAACATGCTATACTTAAGTTGTGAATTCGTTTACAAATACGTGAATTCAGTAATCTTAAAGAAAATGGGTGACTACTATGCCAGCACAATCTGCCGAACAATTATGGAAAGATTTTAACGAAACCACCGATACCAACGGGGCTTCTTATCAAACGCGTTGGTTTGGTGACCAAAACCAACCGGCCCAAGTCCAAGCCTTAACGGATGCTATCTTAGCTGGTCAGAAAACTGCCACGACCACCCCACTCGATAGTTATACTGCCGAACAAGTGGCCATTCCACAAGTCGGTGACTATAACGTCTTATTAAATGGTGAGATGAAACCAGTGGCCGTCTTAAAGACTGTCGTTTCAGAGCTCATCCCGTTTTACCGCATCTCTGCGGAACATGCTTATCACGAAGGTGATGGCGACCGCAGTATTGGCAATTGGCGGGAAATCAAAACAACCGAATTCACCCCAGCCCTAGAAGAACATGGCCATAACTTGGGACCTGATACCCCAATGGTCAGCGAAGTCTTTGAAATCGTCTACCGCGCGGATTAATATATGATGACAACGGCCTGAGACTTTGTCTTGGGCCTTTTTTGTCGAGTGTGAAGGCGGGTGGGAGTTTCTGAGCATTAGCCTAGCTAGGGGATTATCGCGGTGGATTTTCCGCGATGGTCACCTAGCGTAGCTAAGCGGAAGAAACTGCCCGCCTGAACACGTTTCGACACGCTGAGTAAAGTGGCGCTCGTTCAATTTAGCGAGCCGAAACGTGTTCGCTTGGACTGCCAGCTCCGCTTGCTACGCTAAGACAACTATCCGGAACCCCACCGGATAATTGTCTTAGCTAGGCAATGCTCACTAGCAACCCGTCCGCGCTCACACTCTAAAAAAACTTGCCACCCCCAAAATTTCCGTTATAATAATAAATCGTACTAAACTTTAAGTTTACTAATACAAAACAAGCACCTAAGGAGGTGACGTCATGGATATCGGTCAGCGCATTCGTAACTTACGGATGCAAAAACAATTGACGCAAGAAGAACTCGGTGAACGTACCGATCTTTCAAAAGGTTACATTTCTCAATTGGAACATAATCAATCTTCGCCCTCGATGGAAACATTTTTCTCGATTCTAGCGGTCTTGGGTGAAACGCCGGCTAACTTTTTTAAACCGGAAGCACCGACGCACAAGATTGTTTATCATCCAGCAGAACAAACGACTTATGACGATGAAACATTAGGCTATCAATTAAAATGGTTAGTACCTGCTTCTAACGAAAATGCATTAGAACCCGTCACCATTACCCTAGCCCCTAAAGGATGTTTCAAACCCTTTGAGCCGTCGCCAGCCGAAACCTTTATTACGGTTCAAGCTGGCACGTTAACATTACATCTGGGGGCACAACACTACACCGCAACGGCTGGCGATACACTGTATTTTCACGCCACGAAAAAACATCAAATCAATAATGCGGGGACTGGTCCATGCACGTTTACCTTAGTGACGACCGAGTCCTACCTATAGTAACTGGGATATCCAGTTTTAAAAGGAGGGGTTAAAATTGGCGGTCAATACACAACCAATTATTCGTTTAACCAATGTATGTAAAAGTTATGGGGATCATCAAATCCTGAAAAATATCAATCTTGAGCTCGAAGCAGGTAAGTTCTATACCTTACTAGGACCGTCCGGTTGTGGGAAAACCACGATTTTACGGACGATTGCTGGCTTTACTGATGCTACCGCCGGACAAGTGATGTTTGATGGGCAAGTGATTAATGACCTCCCTGCTAACCAGCGGCAGGTCAATACGGTCTTTCAAGATTACGCCCTCTTTCCACATCTCAATGTGGCGGAAAACGTCGGCTTTGGACTCAAGCTACATAAAGTTGCCAAAGCTGAAATCGATCAACGGGTGCAACAAGCCCTCGCCCTCGTGCAATTAGCCGATTTCGGCGATCGTGAAATCAGTGAGATTTCTGGTGGGCAACAACAACGCGTCGCCATCGCCCGGGCATTAGTGATGCAACCAAAAGTCCTCTTATTAGATGAACCTCTATCGGCGCTTGATGCAAAGCTACGTAAAGATATGCAATATGAATTACGCGACTTGCAACAACGATTAGGGATCACTTTCTTGTTTGTCACTCATGACCAAGAAGAAGCGCTCGCCATGAGTGATGAAATCTTCGTGATGAATAATGGCGAAATCTTACAAGGTGGTACTCCGGTTGATATTTACGATGAACCGATCAATCACTTTGTGGCAAACTTCATCGGTGAAAGTAATATCATCCCCGGCAATATGTTGCAAGACTATGAAGTTGAATTCGTCGGCAAGCGCTTTGAATGTGCCGATGCTGGGATGCGTCCTAATGAAGCCGTCGAAATCGTCTTGCGGCCAGAAGATTTAGATATCGTCGCCGCTGACCAAGGCAAACTCGTGGTCACGGTTGATTCACAACTCTTCCGCGGCAACTACTTTGAAATCGTTGCTTATGATAATGACCACAATGAATGGCTCGTCCATTCAACTAATCCGGCTGATGAAGGCACGCCAATTGGGTTAACCTTTGACCCACAAGACATCCACGTCATGCGGTTACACGAATCTGAAGCAGCCTTTGATGCGCGGCTTGAACGCTACGAAGATGATTAGGGGGTGACTGATTTGCAACGAAAACAACGTTTGACGCGTAGTACCGCTTATTTTATCCCGTACACTTTGTGGATTTTGTTATTTGTGATTGCCCCGGTCTTATTATTGATTTATCAGTCATTCTTTAATATCGATGGTCAATTTACTTTCGCCAATTATCAGACTTACTTTGCTTCTAGCACTTATCTCATGATGACCGTGAATTCCGTTTGGTATGCCTTTTTAATTACCTTGGCGACTTTATTGATCAGTTATCCCACGGCTTATTTATTGAATGAAACCAAACATCCACAACTTTGGTTACTATTGATCATTATGCCAACTTGGATTAACTTATTGCTCAAAGCCTATGCGTTTATTGGCATCTTTAGTCAGGCCGGGATCGCCAATCAGTTCTTGAGTTTTATCGGCATCGGCCCCAAACAGTTATTATTCACGAACTTTAGTTTTATCTTTGTCGCCGCCTATATCCAGATTCCATTTATGGTGTTGCCAATTTATAACTCAATCAGTGAACTAAAACCGTCGTATATCAATGCTAGTCGTGATTTAGGCGCGACCAACTGGCAAACATTTAGTCGCGTAATTTTTCCGTTGACGTTGCCCGGGGTTAAAGCCGGGATTCAAGCCGTCTTTATCCCATCACTATCGCTCTTTATGTTGACGCGTTTAATCGGTGGCAACAAAGTGATCACGCTAGGGACTGCGATTGAAGAACACTTCTTAACTACGATGAACTGGGGCATGGGTTCCACGATTGGGGTCGTCTTAATCGTCGCCATGGTGATTATCATGTGGTTGACCGGTGGTCGTAAGCCCCGCTCACGAAAGGGGTTGACGAAATGAAGACCCGTTTTAAATGGCGTAACTTATATCTGTGGTTAGTCTTTATCATCTTATACGCTCCGATTATCTTTTTGATTGTTTATTCGTTCAGTCAAGGGACCACCATGAATAACTTCCACGGCTTTACTTGGTCACATTATCAAGATTTATTCGCAGATAGTCGCTTGATTGCAATTTTCTTAGATACGTTGTTAATTGCCCTTTTATCATCCTTACTTGCAACAACGATTGGCACTTTAGGTGCTTTAGGCATCAATAATACGACCCGGCCGGTAACCAAAAGCACGTTACTTGCCTTGAATAATATCCTAATGGTCTCACCCGACGTGATTATCGGGGCCAGCTTTTTGATTTTCTTTACAGCTTTGAAAATTCCCTTAGGGTTTGGGTCGGTCTTATTGAGTCATATCGCCTTTTCAATTCCGATTGTGGTGTTGATGGTCTTGCCAAAGATTCAAGAAATGGGTACTAGTCTATTGGATGCGGCCGCTGACTTGGGCGCCAACAACTGGCAATTATTGAGTCAAGTCATCGTGCCATATATCATGCCTGGTATCTTCTCGGGCTTCTTTATGGCCTTGACCTACTCATTAGATGACTTTGCGGTAACCTTTTTCGTCACTGGTAATGGTTTTACGACTTTGTCTGTCGAAATTTACTCCCGCGCACGCCAAGGCATCAACCTAGAAATCAACGCGCTATCTGGCTTGATGTTCTTGTTGGCCTTAGTCTTGGTCATTGGTTATTACTTTATTAATCAATATAGTAGTCAACATCGTAAGGCAGTTAGGGGGCGGCGCGGATGAAAAAGCTCTTTAGCGCCATCATTGGCTTACTGTTAGTTTGCGGGCTGCTTGCATTTGGCGCTCACAGTTTGCAGACGAGTTCCGGCAGCACTGGTAAAAAAGTCTTGAATTTATATACTTGGGGTGATTACATTGATCCCAGCTTGTTGACCAAGTTTCAAAAGCAAACTGGCTACCACGTTAACGTCGAAACCTTCGACAGTAACGAAGCGATGTTCACCAAAATCAAACAAGGTGGCACTAGCTATGATTTAACCGTTCCGAGTGACTACATGATCGAAAAGATGAAAGCTGCCCATTTATTATTACCGTTAAATAAAAAGCGGCTGACCGGCATGCAAAATTATGATGCTCGCTTTATGAACTTGGCGTTTGACCGTCACAACAAGTATTCCGTGCCTTACTTCTGGGGGACTTTAGGGATTATCTATAACGATAAGTATGTCAAACCGGGTAGTATCAAGCATTGGAACGACTTGTGGACGAAAAAGTACAGCAATAACATCATGTTGATCGACAGTGCGCGTGATGTCATGGGGTTTGCCCTAGCGTCAATGAATCAATCCATGAACACGACTGATCCAGCGACTTTATTGGCGGCCAGAAATAAGCTCAATCGCCTATCACCGAATGTTAAAGCCGTCGTCGCTGACGAAATCAAAATGTACATGATTCAAAACGAAGCCGCAGTGGCCGTTGACTGGTCTGGTGAAGCGTCTGAAATGTTGGCTGGCAACTCACATTTACATTATGTCGTGCCGTCTGAAGGCAGTAACTTGTGGTTTGATAACTTAGTCATTCCCAAGACCGCTAAGCATTTCAATGCCATTTATGCGTTCTTGAACTTCATGAGTGAGCCCAAAAACGCCGCGCAAAATGCCGAATATATTGGCTATGCCACGCCTAACGCCAAAGCGAAGGCGTTATTACCTAAAGCGGTGCGTAACGACCGTCAATTTTATCCTGACAATCGGACCATCAGTCACTTACAAATCTATCAAGATTTATCACCAGCTAAAGTTGGCTTATATAATGATCGTTATCTTGAATTCAAGATGCATCACTAATTAAGTCGACCGTATCTCCAACTAATAAGGTCTCTCAACGTGAGACCTTATTTTTGTACCTTCAATCCGCTCCCTGGCCAACGACGATGCTGATAGCTTAGTTCATAAACTTGTTTTGACAGCAGTTTGATCAGCGCTTTAGCGGTCAGGCATGCTACACTTAGATTATTAGACTAAGGAGAAAACTTCGATGAAAACTTTTAAACGCGGTTGGGGTGCCGCCGTATTGCTCTTTATTTTGGTCCCCGTCATGATGTTTGCCGCCGCTTGGTTCGTCAAATTAACCGGCTTATCTAGCCAAGTTTCTGGGCCGTTACAAGACGGTATCGTGCTGTTAGGTGCTTGGACGTATAATCGCTTCTTTGCTAAGGTCCCGATCCACTGGGGACACGTCCACCATTTAGGTGACCAATTGCGCTTAGCAGTCCCCGCTTTGATTCTAGTGGGCTTGCTGGCAACCGCTAAACTCGTGCAATTATTCCAAACCCCATTTCAACCTTTGATGATTTTCTACCTCTGTTACGTCATCTTGATTGGCTTAACTGAAGAATTCGTCTTTCGTGGGGTCTTGATTCCATTGTTAGCACGTTCTTTACCGGGGAAGACATTAACCGTCATCATTTTGGATAGTGCTTTATTTGGTGGCTTGCATCTGATCAATACGACCCAAATCTCATGGACTTATGTCCTGCCACAAATTTTATTCGCCATGGCTTTAGGCACATTCTTCGCTGGCCTTTACGTCAGCACCAACAACCTAATGTTGCCGATTATTTTGCACGCGGTGACCGATGTGTCGTTGATTACCCAATTGATCAATCATCCGACTAATTGGAATAACTTCAACATTTCAACTTCGGCCTCAATGGCCGTCTCAGCATTTTACTTCATCATCTTGGTCATCGCGATTCTAGTCGTCAAAAACCAAGTCCGTGGCATTACCATTCAAACTGAATTAAAGTCCTAACAAAAACGTCGATTGACCAAACTGGTCAACCGGCGCTTTTTAGGCTCACAGTGCTGATAACACAAAGAACTTGACTAGACTGATTACAACTAAACTCAAGGTGCCCCATAAACTCAAGCGACTCATCCAATCGGTTGCTGCCGTATCAGGAAATAACAAGAAGTGCCCGTTCAACAACACTAGCGCACTAAAAGCTAAGCCCCCGACTAGCCAACGATTAAAACTGAGACAGGTCACCCCTAACCAAATGCCGACCATCAATAAAAAGAACCGTTGCAGTCGTTTATAAGTTGTCGCGCGCATCAGCACCATCCCCTTGGTACTTTGAGTTTAACCGCACGTCCTGCCAACTGACCAGCCGCAAACCTTGGTTACTTAACTGGCCGTTCAATACCTTGTTGCACATGAGCGGCTACTAGCGATAAGTCTTCAAATAAGACTTGCCGCTGTCCGGGCGTCAACTGATCAGTGACCAAGTCAGCACACCACTGCTCATACGCGTGTAATTCCGGATAAAGGGCTTCGCCGGCTTTAGTCGGATACAAGCAGCGGACCTTCTTATTATCTGGATGGGTCGTTTTGACCACATAGCCTTTTTTGATCAGATTTTGGACGGCACGATAATTCGTCGTACGATCCATCTTCATCTGGTCGGCCAGTTGACTGAAAAATAGGCCGGGTTGTTCACAAATTCGAATCAAATAAATAAATTGATTATTATTGAGACCATATTGGGCAAAGCGTTGATTACCTTCGTTCATAATCACCCGTGAAATCGTCCCCATTAATCTTAAGGTTGGAATCATCGCATAACGCTCCTATTTTTGATTGCATATGCAATCATTAAGTGATAGACTTAAAAACATTCGAAAGGAAGTGCTCCTAATGTGGCAAATTAAACGGTTTGCAGATCTAACGACCACTGAATTATACGCTATTTATCACTTGCGCGTCAAAACGTTCGTCGTTGAACAAAATCGGGTCTACCAAGAAGTCGACGAAATCGACCAACAAGCCATTCATATTTTTAAAGTGCTTGATCATAAAATTGTTGCATATGCACGTGTTTTTCAAGAAGGTGACCATTTATCGTTTGGTCGGGTCGTCGTCGATCAAATGCTGCGCGGTCAGCACTTGGGTGCCGACTTGATGGACCACGTCTTGGCGGTAGCCCATGACCAGTTCCCACAAGAAACCATTCAAATCGAAGCCCAGATTCAAGTTCAAGACTTTTACAAACGCTATCAGTTTCAACCTGTTGGGGCGCCTTTCTTATTCAACCACACCCCTCATATTAAAATGATCAAATAAACGGACCAGCACCTCACCTCGAGATGCCGATCCGCTTTTTGATTGTTGCTAATTTAAACCCTTGTTTTCGCCCCACACATCTGTAAAAAAAGAACGCGGCAAGTTGCACGCGTTCTTCAAGTTTCATTTAACTTATTTTGTCACTGGGGCCTTTTTCGTCAAGCGGGCCACATCACGCACAATCATTAACTCTTCGTTCGTAGGGACAACTAACACATCAACGGGTGCGCCATCTTGATTGATGATTTGTTCCTTACCATGAACGTTATTCTTGGCATCGTCAACCGTGATGCCAAAGTAGCCTAATTGATCAGCAATCTTGGCGCGCATCGCAACTGAGTTTTCACCAACCCCAGCCGTAAAGGCAATCGCATCAACGCCGCCCATTTCGGCAATGTAACTCCCAACATACTTCACAACGCGGTTCGCAAAAATATCTAATGCCAATTGAGCTAACCGGTTCGTATCTTTGGCTTCATCTAAGTCACGCATATCAGGTGACAAGCCTGAAATACCTAGTAACCCTGACTTATTGTTCAAAATATCAATAAAGTCCTGCACATCTGAGATGCCTAAATGCCGCATCAAGAATGGAATCAAGGACGCATCGATATCCCCTGACCGGGTACTCATCGTGATCCCAGCTAGTGGGGTAAAGCCCATCGAGGTATCCACCGCCTTGCCGTGGTCAAAAGCGGTAATGGATGCCCCTGACCCTAGATGTAAGGTGATCAACTTCATGTCATTTAAGTCTTTGCCCAAAATTTCAGCTGTCCGGTGCGCAACATAACGATGACTCGTGCCATGGGCGCCATATTTTCGGGCCCCAAATTGCTTGTAATAGTCATAAGGGATGCTGTATAAGTAGTTCACTTCTGGCATCGTTGCATACAACGACGTATCAAAGACAGCCACTTGAACTGTTTTTGGTAACAGTTGTTGGAAGACTTCGATATAGTAAGCTTGCGTCGGGTTATGTAATGGCGCATATTCCGATAAGTCTTTGATTTGCTTCAAAGTCGTTGGGGTAATGATGACGGAATCCTTAAAGTTTTCCCCACCAGCCACGATCCGGTGACCGATCCCGGTAATTTCACTCAAATGCGTCAAAATACCGTCACTCTTTAACCGCGTTAAGACCATCGCAGCCGCTTCTTGGGCATCGATTTGATCTCTAGTTTCAGACTGCTTTTCACCGCCAGCCTTTTGGATAACGAACTTTGATTGTGGTAACCCTAAGCGATCGACCATCCCGGATGCGATCACTTCTTCTTCTGGTAAACTAAATAACTTCCACTTTAACGTTGAACTACCAGCGTTAATTGCTAAAACTTTTGCCATTTTCTTTCCCTCCATTTTCTCGCGTGCTTACTGTAAGTGTAACCAATATTGAATGCGCTTTCAAGGACTGAATGAAAAAGCTTGTCTTTTTCTTGAAAGCGGCTTCATTTTCATTAAAAATCAACTGATTTTGCACGCATATCATTTTATTCAATCGCCACAGCGGGCGTATAATAAAGGTAGTCAAAGATAAGGCGGTGAGTCATATGACCTCAAAATTCACTTGGACCTTGAGTCACCTTTTTGCCACGCTGTTACTCATTATCGGTAGTGGCTTGTTGCTTTGGACTCTTAGTACAAACTTCGGCACCCATTTGAGCGTTGACGCCACGGTGACCGCTGGTATGTTAGGTCTGGCCGGATTGGTCTTTTTACACCCCATTCCGTTTAATATCCTAGCACCGGCCATTGGGATTATCAGTTTAACGCTCGGTTACGCTACTTTTTATAGCACGGCTCATTCTTGGCTCAGTGCCAGTATCGCCGTCATCGTCATGGTAGCCATCTTAAGTTATGGTTTTAATCTCCGACGGGCCTTACGCCAACGCCACAACCAATGGCCAGCTTAATCTTGTTGCAATCCCCCCAACGGTGGGCTGATAGCTTCCTATCACCTACCGCTTTTTTTGTGCCCGCATACAGACAAACTCGAACGTCTGTTTTATAATTAAAACCGATTTGTTTTTTACGGAAAGGAGGCCCCACCATGCCGACCAAAATCGGAATTCGCCAATTAGTCGAGTTCGTCTTACGCAAAGGCGATTTAATTGAAGTTAAGAATAGTCAAAATACGGCCCAACAAGGCGCAAAGATTCATCGCCAACTTCAAGGTACTCGTTCCGAAGCTTATCAAAGCGAAGTTTATCTAAAAAAGACGGTCACCATGAATGGGGCCGACTACGTGATTGCGGGACGCGCTGACGGGATCCAAACCACTGATGACGGGATTTTGATTGAGGAAATCAAGACTTCCGACCAAGCCTTTGAAGACTTAACTGATAATACCCGGGACTTATACTGGGGCCAAGTCAAAGTCTATGGTTATTTGTGCTTACAAGATCATCCCGAACTGGACCAAATCACCTTACAACTAACTTATGACCAAGTTGATGTTGAAAAAATCACGATCACTAAACACGTGCTGACACGGGCCGAACTCGACACCTTTTTTAAAGACCTGATTACGGAATACGAGTATTGGTTGACGTTACGGGCGGATTTGCGGGTCCGACGCAACCAGTCGATCACTGATTTGCCATTTCCATTTCCAGCATATCGGGCCGGTCAACGTGACTTAGCGGTCGCTGTTTATAAAACGATCCGGCTCAAAAAGCGGCTCTTCGTCGAAGCCCCAACTGGAACTGGCAAGACGATTTCAACGTTATTTCCGGCTATTAAAGCCTTAGGCGAAGACGAAATCGAACGACTCTTTTACTTGACCGCCAAACAAAGTACCCGTCATGTCGCCGAAGAAGGCATCGCCTTAATGAGTCGAGACGGCTTACGCTTAAAAAGCATCACCCTAACGGCTAAAGATCAAATTCGCTTCCCAGAAGAACAAGCGGTGCCACCAGAAGAAAATCCCTTTATGATTGGTTACTATGACCGCTTAAAACCGGCTTTGAAGGATCTGTTAACTAATGAGGACCAACTAACTAGACCCGTGATCGAGCAATACGCGCGCAAGCACACGGTCGATCCATTTGAATTTTCACTCGACGCGTCCTTATTTTGTGATGTCGTCATTTGCGATTATAACTACCTATTTGATCCCCTGGTTTACTTACAACGCTTCTTTAGTGAAAGTGACGATGACAACTTTTTCTTGATCGATGAAGTCCACAATCTCGTCAGTCGGGCCCGGGATATGTATTCAGCGACAATCAACGATCAGCCGATCGCCCCGTTACTGAAGTTAGCCAAACCCGACAAGTCACAAGCAAGCGACGACTTACAACAAGCGCTCAAAAAAGTCCGCCGTAGCTTTAATCGCTTACGCCGGGTCTTAACGGATGATGGCAAAACCGAATTACTCGCACCAGAGCCACCCGAAAGTTTGCTGCGAACGTTACGCAACTTTAACGAATTCATGGGTGATTGGTTGGCTAAACAAGCCCCATCGCCATTATTAGACGCCGCCAGAGCTTATTTTTTTGATTGTCTGACTTTTGTTAAGATTGGTGATCTCTATGATGGCAGTTATCAGACACGGATCGTCTCAGACGGGCATCATGTAACGGTCAAAGAATTGTGCTTAGATCCCAGTGATTTCTTGAATCGTTCTTTAGAGCTAGGCGCTGGGGCAGTGTTATTTTCCGCCACCTTATCACCTATGTCGTATTATCAGACGGTCTTAGGTGGGACGGCTAACAGCTTGGCGTATCAGTTGCCATCACCATTTCCACCTAAGCATCAAGCGATTTTAGTCACGCAATATGTCCAGACGACCTATCACGAGCGCCCGCATAATGAGGCCGCAATCGTCGCCAGTTTGAACGCCTTAGTCAGCGCAAAGACTGGTAATTATTTGGTTTTCTTACCCTCATATGGTTATTTGACCCAAATTAAAGCAGCCTTTGAAACGGCCTATCCAGCAATTGCGACTACCGTCCAAGCTGCCGCGATGGATGCGCAAGCACGGCAGGACTTCTTGGATCAATTTCAGGCCAATACTAATCAAACGTTGGTCGGCTTTTGCGTGTTAGGCGGCATCTTTTCAGAAGGCATCGACTTACGGGGGGATCGCTTAATTGGCGTAGCCATCGTTAGCGTCGGCTTACCGGGCATCAACCCAGAAACGAACTTGATTCGCGACTACTATGACCACGAAAATGGCCAAGGCTTTGCTTACGCGTATCAACTGCCCGGGATGAACAACGTCTTGCAAGCCGCGGGCCGGTTGATTCGCAGTAGTCATGATACCGGGATCGTCTTATTACTTGATCAGCGCTTTGCCAGTCGGCGCTACACAGACTTGTTTCCACCCCACTGGCAATATTACCAAACGATCCAATCAGTGCCGCAGTTGACGGCCACGATTCAAAACTTTTGGCACCAATTAGCGGAGGCTCCAGATGAAAACGAAACTCACAAAACAACTTGAAAGTACCCTCTACCAGTATTGCCTTGAACAAGGCGCCTACGTCGTTGAAGAAGTCTCGATGCCGGACAAACAAGGCATCGTGGATACGTTAAGTTACCAACAATTACCCGATGGCCAATTAGAATGGCGTTGTTACGAATTGAAAGTCACTAAGGCTGACTTTCATTCCAAAGCCAAGCTCTCTTTTATCGGTAACTACAATTACTTCGTCTTACCCCAAGCACTCTATACCGAAGTTGCTGCTGAAATTCCAGATCATATCGGCGTCTTGATTTATCGGGCCTTTGATCAAAAGGCGATGGACTTGGCACCTCAAGCTTTGCGGGCACCTGGATTTTTAACTGTCGCAAAAAAAGCCCAGCGTCAAGATTTACAAGTCGACGAAACGGCCTTAACCAGTCACTTTGTGGCCTCACTATTTCGCGAAGTCGATAAAGCTAAACGCGTCCAAAAAGGCCTACAGCTCTACACGGACGACCAATTATTTAAAGCCCTCAAGAAACGTTCCCAAGTCGGTTATGACGTCTATGACCCCGACCACAACTTATACGACCGGTTTGTCGCTGATCTGCAAACGGATGCCGTTGACGCTTTGCAAGCTGAACTTGATGCACGTAATGCTGAATATCAAGCCTTACAACTGAAATATCGGGCGCACGTTCATCCTAATCTGGAGGACCAAATTTGACAACTTATTATCCCTATTTACGCGGCCGGATGTATGACTTACTGGCCCTCAAAGCGCTCGCCGAGCAACAACAGCTAGGGCCACATATCGTGCCAATTATCGAACCAGTCCGCGACTCTAAAGAATTACTGGCCACGGTCAACGCGTTAATCGCCGCCCAGCAACCGTTCAGTGTGATCACCAATCCACAAGTCAGTGTGTATGGTTTAAATGATACTAAGTTATATCCACTACCTGATTTAACGGCGGTGCCGTTCTTTCACCCTAGCGCCATTTTAGCCGCCGACTTTAGTACGACTTTTTTAACCACGGGTTCCCACCAGACCAGCCTCTTAATTGCGCCCAACTATGCGTTACTGGCAGCCTATCACCAGAGTCGCATCTTACAACAAGTCAGTGGCATCTTGATTCCAGATGAAGCCCGTTTGCGCGCACTTGCTGGGCCACGGGCCATTAGTCTGACGGATCCAATGCCATTCTTAAAACATGTCGAAGACTACGGGCAATTGACGGATGAATTCTTTGCGCCCGCTAACTGGGCTTACCAACTCAATGGGCAGCGCGGTTTTGGCGATTATTCAATGGTTGGCCAACCCTACTTCGACAAAGGCTGGGCGTCACGAGCCATCGCGATTCATCTCATTTATGTCACCGCCGATGGTAGTTTGCGACTGCATCACTTTGTCTCCGATAGTAATGCGTCGATGCGCGGTCAAAAGCAAAAGTTCTTCGAAGCCTTGCACAAACTCACAACTTGGGCACCAGACCATTTACACGGTCTTAATGCCACGCCGGCGTTAGCGACCTTATTGGCTTATGCCACCCAAGATAAATTTCCAGGGTTAGGCAACGTCAAAAAATTGTCGTTGATGCATCACTTTCAATTAATGCACCGCTTACTAGCCTTAGATACGACACCAACCGATTGACAGCGCTTAATGTGCTATACTTGAGCTCTACATAGAGGAGGAGTTTTTATGGCTTCAGCATTCAGAGAAACATGGGATTATTTTAAAGATGATTGGCTCACACATCATTCAAAAGTCACGACGACTTATGATGGCGTCTGGCTTCAAAGCGGTAAACACGACCACATCGTGTTAGGTTTGACTGATGACACTAAAACAACTTTGGGTACCATCACGGCTATCACCTATCCTAGTAATCAGACCAGCTTGCAAGCTGGTGCTGTCTTGGCCACCTTGACGGGAACCCAAGCCACCATCACGCTTAAAGTTCCAGTCGGTGGAACTGTCATCGGTTATAATACCGACTTGCAAGCCCAACCCGACCAAAGCAATCACCAAAAAATGGCCAAGAACTGGTTGGTCGAATTGCAAGGTGATTAATTCTTAAGTCCATTAATTACTAAAAATAAGTCAATTTAAAACGATGTAATCGGTTGCAAGTCCAATGAATACAATCATATTTATGAGAATGTTCGTTGACCGCAACAGACTACTAAGCCGCTCACCGTGCAAAACGCACGGTGGGCGGCTTTTTTGTAAAGCGCGGTCTACCGCGCTTACGCGTTAATTTTAATAATAATTAAATGAATTTATTAACCGATTATCTCATCTTTTCCAGTGAGTCGACCTGATTTCGGCTTTAAATATTACGGAATATTACAAGAAATCCCTTATATTACAAAAAGCCACCAATTTCGTAAAATAACTGCTATTCGTTTGTCACACTGCCCAGTTATACTAGTCCCAGATAAGTTGCTTAGCGAGCAATTCGGGGGCTAAGCAAAAAATTCGGAAATTAAAAAAACAGGAGTGTACATTACTTTGAAAATTAAGAGTGCCTTATTATCAACCGTTGCAGCGGCGTCTGGTCTTTTAGCTTTAGGAGCAACTGCTAACGCAGCTACTGTCACAGTTAAAAGCGGCGACACTGTTTCTAAGATTGCGCGTACCCACAAGACAACCATTTCTGCCATTGAAAAAGCTAACCATTTAAAAAACGTTAACTTGATCTATGTTGGTCAACAATTGACCGTTAATGGTGACAGTGACACTACTAGTGCAACAACTAGTACCACGCAAGCTAGTGCCAACACAACCACGACTCAAGCGACAACGAACACGACTAGCCAAAGCACGACGACTGCCAGTGCAACTAATAGTTCTGACAGCTCAGCTAAAGCTTGGATCGCCAACAAAGAATCTGGTGGCTCATACAGTGCCCGCAACGGCCAATATATTGGGAAATACCAATTAAGTTCATCTTACTTAAACGGTGATTACTCTGCTGCCAACCAAGAAAAAGTTGCCAATAGTTATGTCGCTTCACGTTATGGGTCATGGTCAGCGGCCAAAGCTCACTGGGAAGCAAACGGCTGGTACTAAACTTAAATCGAATGCACTAAAAGCAACGCGTTGGCGTTGCTTTTTATTTGGCCTTTTTTAGGTCGACTACTTGGACTATCGATATGGTTGCGACAATTGTAGGTGGTCGTCGCCGGCCAGCTAGTCTCGCTCAAATCTTTTTCATAATCCTTACAAATCCACTAATAATCAGCTTAATCGGTCCTTTTGCTTAACTATCGTTACCCAATTTTATGAAAAAAGCCCCAAAAATGTTACAAAAGATTACAGAAACTACCGTTTATTACATTTGACCTTTCAAAACGTAATCTCCTATTTATTGCCTTGCAACACTCACCCGTTATACTAGTCACTGTTGTTTGGTTAGCGCGGTTCAACTTGCTAGCCAATTAGGAACGACCTACTGAGTTAGGTCTGATAATAGAAACCCACTGCAAATTATAGGAGTGAATTAATTTTATGAAGATCAAAAATTTTGTTTTATCAACTATCGCTACTTTCGGTTTATTCGCTGTCGCAACGACGACTGCTAACGCCGCTACGGTTACCGTTAAATCTGGTGACACGGTTGCTAAAATCGCTAACGCTCACAATACGACGGTTGCCGCAATCAAGAAAGCCAACAGCTTATCTAACGTTAACATGATCTATGTTGGCGATAAACTTGAAGTTGGTGGGACTAGCACAACGACAACTAGTACCAGCACGGCTTCAACCGCTAGTGCAACCACGACTAGTACCGCAACGACATCAACGACGTCAACCACAACTAGCTCAAGCGATTCAGCTGCTAAAGCTTGGATTGCGAACAAAGAATCTGGTGGCTCATACACCGCTTCAAACGGGAACTATTATGGTAAATATCAATTAACTAAGTCCTTATTAAATGGCGACTTGTCAGCTGCCAACCAAGAAAAGGTTGCCAATGCTTATGTCGCTTCCCGTTATGGGTCATGGACCAAAGCCAAAGCCTTCTGGATGGCTAACGGCTGGTACTAAAACTCCGCATTAACACAACAAAAGCTATGAAAAGCCTCGCTTGTCATCATCAGTTGCAAGCGAGGCTTTTTGCGTCTTTATCCACAACGTACCCCTGGCAATTGAATTACAACTATTTATCCACATGGGGATAACTTTAACGCGTTTATCGGTCGCTAATTAGTACAATCCCAGCTGCCAGTTGTTCCAAGTGACCTTTTGTTGTGCGTTAGGCTCACGATATAGTGACCAACTGATGCTTGACACCTTTTGATTTATCCACATTTACATGTTTCAGCCTCAAATACCGGCCTTAAACCACTACTTTATCCCCAGATGTGGGGATAAAGTAGTGGTTAACCAGCCATAAAAATAATCCCCAACCAGTTATGCACACTGGTTGGGGATTATTTCAGTTAACCTTAGCTTTCTAAAGCAAATTCATGCTTTGATAACCGATAGGAATGGTCACAAGCTTTCGCCACATCCGATTCATGGGTGACGATGATCACACATTTATTTTGTTCATGAGCAATCTTTTGGAACTGCTCAATCACATACTTCGTGTTTTCTTCATCCAAGTTACCAGTTGGTTCATCGGCAACGACTAACTTGGCATCACAGCACATCGTGCGCGCAATCGCGACCCGTTGTTGTTGACCACCAGATAGTTTTTGAACATTTTTCTTCATCTGTTCATCAGTAATCCCAAGTTTACGCAACATCTCAGCCGCATAGTCCTTGTCACCACGATGACTGGATTCTGTCACCGCCATGGCAGTGAGCAAGTTATTCAATGGCGACATGTAGTTAAACAAGTTATACGATTGGAACACGATTGCCACGTGCGACTTACGATAATTCGTAAGGCCAATCTTATTGATAGGCTCACCATTCAATTCGATTTGTCCAGCCCGCGGTTTATCAAGCCCCGCCAACAAAGATAAAAATGTCGTTTTACCAGAGCCACTTTGACCGACAATCGCATATGAGGTGCCGGACTTAAACTCCAAGTTGACATGTTCAAACAAGCTATTTTCCTGGCGATCATACCAGTAACCTAAATCATTCGTTTTTAACATTCAAGACACCTCCTATTCAATCAAGACTTTCTTCGGTTGTAAGCGTAAAATCCCACCAGATGCTAACATGATCGACAAGAACATGATGGCTAACCCGAAGCCGCCAAGTTCAACTAAGTCTAAGACGGTGACGCTAACATCTAATTCAGTTTGTTTTTGTGACGTTGTGGTACTACTACTGCTGCCAGGGGTACCACCATTCATGTTGCCACTAGGCTTGCTGCCACCACTTGGGGCACCACCGCCACCACCAGGTTGACCACCTTGGGTTTGCGTGCTAGTTGAACTAGTTGTCGCCGTGGTCGTTTGTTGTGAAACTAACTGTTGACCCAGTTTATTTCCAACGAACTTACCACCAGCACCGGCAATCACGATTGAAACAATTAAAACCATGACCATTTCAACGAAGAATTGGGCCACGATCTTCCACCGTGCTTCACCAAGGGATAACAAGACCCCAATTTCGTAACGGCGTTCACGGATCATTAAGATCACGATCAAGGCTAAAATAATCGTCCCAGCAATGGCCACTAACCAAACGATTTTATCGGCAAACGACTTCACATTATCCATCGATGCTTTAACCGTTTGATAGCTACTGTCATTAGTTGATAATGAATACTTCGACGTATTGATCAACTTCTTACCAGCAGTCTTAACCGCACTAACTTTAGCTGGATCAGAAACGTTGAAGGTCACTGAATCAGCTGTATTCTTATACTTCGAACCCTTAACGGTATTGGCAAAGGTATATGACGTATAAACGCTGTTAGATGGATCGGTTGCACCAGGGCCTTGTTCGGTACTTGTACTTGAAGAAGCTTTATAAATCCCCACGATCTTCATGGTGTAAGTCTTCTTACTCCCAGTTGTCGCCTTCAATTTAATCGTGTCACCGACACTCAAGCTATCTTCTTTAGCCAGTTCACTTTCGATAACGACATTATTGGTGCCTTCATCAGCGGTCGTGATGCCACGACCTTTAGTGATCTTGCTAGACTTTTCTTCAAAAGCCGACGTTGAAGCAGTTGATGTCACCCCAGAAATGGCGATATCGCCCGAACTAGAACTACTGCTCATGCCGCCCTTCATACCCATGCCACCGCCATTGCTACTACTTGATGTCGAAATGGCATCAAAGCCCTTCGCGTTTGCGGAAGTCGAAACGGTCGCACTGTAACTTGAAATATTGTTGAGCTTCGCAATCTTCTTGGCATCACTCAGTTTAACCGGCGACGTTGTCAATTTTGGTTTTGACTTTTTAGAAGTGCTCGTACTACTCCGCATCTTCTTAAAAGCCGCTTCCCGGTTAGCAGACAACGTAATTGTCGCCCCGACACTCTTCTTCGCATTACTCGTCGCGGTATCGGCGGCGTTGCGAATCAGTAGGCCAGCTAATACAAACAACATAATTGCTGATGTAACTAGAATTAATAGAATTGAACGGCCTTTCTTTGCCGTCAAATTAAGCCATGCACGTTTAAAGAAATTCACGGCTTGACCTCCTTAAAATAAGTATTCGTACTGCTTAGGTACTTGAACACTTAACAACATACCGGAAAAAAACTACTAAAATGTGAAATTCTTAGGTTCTTTCAACGTTACGCTTAGACCTTTTTTAGAAAATTCTAGCCAAACCTCGAATTAACGTGATGTTTACAAAAAACTGGTGACGACCAGACACGGTCGTCACCAGTTCGACTAGCTCAATTGGGATGATTAATTCATTATTTTAAACCTCTGGAACCTATCATCCAGTCAGTAGAAATGTCAGGGGGTTACTGACTGGTTCGCACATGAATTAACACCTTCAATATACTACTCGTTAGTGTAAGATTCAATTGCAAGCAACTACTATTTCTTTTGATTTTCCGGTGCCCAATCACAAGATTTTAAATGGTCATTTATTAAGCCAGCGCCTTGTAAATAAGAATAAATCGTGGTTGGACCAACAAACTTAAAGCCCCGTTGTTTCATCGCTTTAGATACTTGTTGCGCTAACGCGTTGGTCGCTGGTAGCTCGCTGACACTCGTCCAAGCTTGGCGAATCGGCTGATTATCCACAAATGCCCACAACCACTCGGCATACGTGGGTCCGGCCGGCCAATCGCGAATCACGCGGGCATTATTGATTGTCGCCATTAACTTCTGACGATGGCGAATAATCCGTGCATCGGTCAACAAGCGTTCAACATCGGCCGGCGTCATCGCCGCCACTTGGTCAATGTCATAATGGTAGAAATCCTCATTAAACGCCGCACGCTTATTCAAAACCGTCTGCCAACTCAACCCGGCCTGATACGTTTCCAGACACAATAACTCGAATAGTGGTTGTTGTTCACATAGTGGTTGGCCCCATTCTTGATCATGATACGCTTGCATTAATGGGTTATGACCAACCCAATCACAACGGTGCATCTGCTTCACCCTTTCCTTCAAAAAAGCGGTGCCCGCCGCAGTCTTTTGACCACGACCGGCACCGCCAGCTAAGTTAACAGTAACATATGACTGTACTTATTTTGAGTTTTTAGTTCCGACTACGCTTGGTCTTTTTTTCAGCGGTATCTTCATTTTCCATGCGATCGGTCAACGGATAAGTTAATCGAATCAAACTTGGAATAATAGTTGGAATCGCAAAGACTAAGATAATCAACCCGATGATAACGACCATTGCCACTTGAATCAAGGTCAAGACACCAGATGGCATCAAGGCGGCAAAAGTCCCACTTAAGATCAAGGCAGCTGATAAGACCACGGCCCCAATCACACCAGATGCTCGTACGATCCGGGTGCTTGGCGTTGCCGCTGAATTATCGAATTCTCGATACTTCATCATCAAGAAGATACTGTAATCGACCCCTAAAGCAATTAACATGATGAACCCGAAGAATGGGGTATTCCAAGTTAACATGCTTTGACCTAAGATCAAGTTACTCAACATCCGCGTGATGCTCAAGGACATGATGTAAGCCAACAATAAAGTCCCTAAGATGTAGAACGGTTGTAAGACTGAACGCGTGATAAACATCAAGGCGATCAAGATACCAACTAACATAATCGCGGCCGTCCGGGTAAAGTCACTCGAGGCGATCGATTGGGTATCGTTAGTTTCAGATGTTTGACCACCGATGGCAATCGTTGCACCGTCTAACGCAGTTCCCTTCAACGTGTTGGTTGCTTGGGTTTGAATAGCTGCAATCCGGTTCATCGCCGTCTTAGAACTTGGATTATCATTTAAGACAATCGTCAACTTCGTGGCGTGATTGTTACCAGACATGTAAGCCTTAATGGCAGATGCATAAGTCTTACCCTTCAACGTGCTCTTTGGTACATAGTACGTCTTAGCCGCATCGGAGTCCTTCACACCAGTTAAGTAACTATTGGCGGATTTAACCCCAGTGTTGACTTTCTTCGTCCCAGAACTTGCAGAAGCCAAACCTTTTTGTAAGGTCGACATTTGTTTAACTAGACCTTGCAACGTGGTGTACATGGTTTCGTTACCAGTAGCTAATTGGCTAGCACCGCTGTTCAAGGTTGCTGAGCTATTGGCTAACTTGTTCGTCCCAGCAGCTAAAGTTTCAATCCCACTAACTAAGGTAGGTACCTTGTTGTTTAAGGTCGTTAAGCCACTAGAAATTTGTGAACTCCCACTAGTTAACGAACTTGAGTTATTTGCTAACTTGTTCGTCCCAGTTGCTAATGCATTGATTGCACTCGTCAAGGTTGGTACTTGTGAGCTTAATTGGCTAACCCCAGAATTCAAGGTTGAAGCCCCACTCGTCAATTTATCAGCACCAGAAGCTGCTGAAGCCACCCCATTGGTGTATTGATTCAATGAACTAGCCATTGATTGGGTACCAGCTTGTAACTTGGTCAAGCCTTGAGAAACTTGACTAGACCCACTTACCAAACCAGTTTGTGAGCCACTACCCGTTAAGGCCGTTTCAATTTGTTGCATCCCAGTGATTGCTTCTTCTAACTTACTAATAACTTGCAATGAAGCCGTATTAGCTTTGATAGAACCTTGCGCTAAGGTACTCAAATCAGACAAACTGCTCAATTGCGTGCTTAAACTTTGTAACTTAGTCGTAGCCGTTGTTAAGCTCGTCAATTCTGATTGTAAGTTACTCAAAGCTTGCAACCCTTCTGCTGCCGTCACAGTAGAAGAACTAGCCCGTGTCGTTGCCGTTGAGCTGCTTGCTGAACTAGCATTGGCACTATTTTGTGAGGCAATTTGGGCTGCAACCGCTGAACTGATTGCGGCTTTTTCTTCTGAAGTTGCAGAAGAGCCTGCTGCTGACACCGCTGCTGCAGCTACCGGACTAGCATCAACACTCGTACTCTTAGTGCTCGTTGAACCAGAGGCTGCTTCAGCAGTAGCTGCTGCCGTCAAAGCATTTTTAATCGTCGTCATATCACTAGTAATAGCTGATTGTGAATTACTGAAAGTTTCAGCAGTTGAATTCAGCGACGATACACTAGAATTGACAGTTCCAGAAGCACTAACTAGTTTTTCCATTTCAGTATTCAACGTATTCAAACTGGCCGTCAACGTCTTCAACTGCGAGGTATCTGCTGAACTAGTTGCTGATTTAACTTGTGCTTCCATTTGTGCCAAACCATTGGCGACTTGCGCCGAACCGCTTTGCAATTGGGCAACACTTGACGTTAACGTCGCTGTCCCACTAGTCAAAGCCGACTTCTTACTATTCAACGTATCCAACCCCGATGATAAAGATTGGGTGCCGCTAAATAGCGTACTCGTCCCGGTTGCTAATTGGTTAACACCACTCGCTAACGAACTGGTTTTACTATTAAGTGTATTCAACCCTTGATTAACGGTATAAACACCATTCGTGTAAGTGACAAGCCCACTATTAAGTTTCGTTGCCCCCGTTGAGAGCTTGGAAACGCCACTCGCTAGCGTGCCGGTACTACTATTAAGTTTTTTAACCCCGGTATTAACGGTATAAACACCGTTCGTATAAGTGACTAAGCCTTTCTTCAGGCTATTGGCACCCGTTGCTAACTTCTTCGCACCACTAACCCCAGAAGACATATCTGAGCTCTTCAACTTCGAGTTAGCACTGTCTAACCCTTTACTGATCTTCGTCAATCCACTACCAGCGGTCTTCATCCCACTCGTAACGGTACCTAATTGACTCTTCAAGTAAAGCGCACTAATTTCAGAACCACCTGGTTGGGTCACAGAAGCAACCGTCTTAACCCCTTTGACCTTTTGTAATTGCTTGGTCAAGTTGTCGATGGCTTTAAGATCTTTTTCGTTATTCAAGGCATGATCAGTCTTGATATATAACGTTGATGGTTCAGCCGTCCCTTTAGAGAAATGCTTTTGAACGACTTTAAACCCTTTTTTAGCTGGAATCGTATCGTTCAATTCCGCTAACGTGTCATAGTTTAATTGATTATTGTATGTCAGCATAAATGGTAATGACACACCTAAGACAACTAATAACGCAATCAATGGATAACGTACTGAGCCAGCAGCAATCCCATGCCACATCTTGCTCGTACTCCCACCGGCGAACTTCTTACTTGGCCAGAACAACCGTGGTCCCAGCAGTGCCATGAAGAATGGATTCAATGTTAGTAAAACTAACAGTAAAATCGCCACGGCAACCGCGACCCCAACGGCCGAACGGTAAATCGAGAAGTTGGCTAACCCTAAAGCAGAAAACCCAATTAAGAGTGAAGACCCACTAAAGAGAATCGTCCGGCCGGCAATCTTTAATGCACGCCCAGTCGCGGCGACCGGACTATCACCATGACTGAGTTCTTCTTTGAATTGATCAAACAGTAAAATGTTGTAGTCGGTCCCAATCCCAAAGAGCACGACGACCATGAAGACTTGCGTAAAGTTTGACAATGGAAAGTTAAACTTATCGACTAAGTTCATGACGATACTCAACGAAATAATAAACGAGACCCCAACTGATAATAATGAAACTAATGGGGTAATTGGTGACCGGAAGACTAAGGTCAACACGATGAAAATAAAGATCACGGTAATGATTTCAGTCTTCTTGATCCCAGCTTCAGTTTCTTGCGTGAAGTCATCATTTAAGATGTCACTCCCAGTCACGTAAGTTTTCACGCCACTGGTTTTGGCCCCTTCGGTAATCGTCTTAGTCATGTTCTCGACGGTTTGATTCTTACCAACCATCAATTGCAATAACTCGGTCGATTTATCTTTAGAAATCAGTTGTTTCTTGGCTGCCGCATTATCGCTAGCCGCCGTCATTGATTTCACATGATACTTCGATTTTTGTACCTTGAAGCGTTGAATCGTCCCATCGATTTCTTGCTTCTGGGTATCTGTCAGCGGTGAATCGCCGTTGCTAAAGACCACAACCACTTGACGGGTATTGTTCTGGTTCCGCCCCCAATGGTTTTGAATCACTTGTGCAACTTGACTTTTCGCACTACTTGGTAGTTGCGTTTGGCCCTTGTCGCGGACCAATTGGCTGACGTTTGGTAACATGATAACGGCCGCTACCATTACCACTAACCAAACGACGGCCTGAATAATAAAGCGTCTACGGCTCCCTTTCAATCTGTATCCCTTCCCTAAATCAGATTCTCAAAACGACATCGTGACATTTAATCAACAATGTGTTTAAATAATAACAACATGTTAGTTGAAAACAAATGAAATATCAACCAACAATTTTCATAATTTCGTCATTAAATAAACAATTAATGGCGTATTGTTCAAACAATGAGGTGAAATTAAAGTGGTAGGTACGAAAAATAACCGACGGTCGCAAATGACGGAGCGATTGATTCAAGATAGCTTGATTCAACTACTTCAAACCCAAGACATTAACGACATTACTGTGACTGCCGTTTGCAAAGCCGCTGACATCAATCGGGGAACGTTTTATGCGCATTATGATGATGTCAAAGACTGTATGCATACAATGGAACAAGATGCGACTAAAGAGTTATTAGCCGTCATTAATGAGCATCTGCATCCGAACTCATTGCGCGCGATTTTAACTGGTATTTTTGAAGTCGTTAAAAAACGCCATGCGGTCACGTCATTTATCTTAACGACGGACCAAGATTTCTTAATGCACTTCATTGCCACGACTAAGCGTGAGATTCTTGAGCATAACCAAGTGCGAATCGGCAACATTAGTCCGCGCGAGAGCCAATACATGTTTGAATACTACTTAAATGGGATTGTCGGCGTCGTCCGCTATTGGCTCAAAACCGGCTTACAAGAATCGCCAGAAGAACTGGCCAATTTTATTAATGATTGGTGGTATCGTGGTAAACCTTTCAAAGACATCTCGGACCTACCGCCGGAAGCTTAAGGTTATTACGAGATCACAACCTTTCTAAACGTTATCAAACACCAAACGTGCTGATTATCAGGTCCTGCTGTATCAGTATCATAATCGGTTAATTATTAATACTTATATACCTAAAACAACCTGACGAATATGTTGAATGCTAATAACCTGCGTATTAAAAATATCATGCCCACCAGGATAGTGAAAGTATTCCATCCTTAATAATTGACCTGACCGACTAATCAAGTTCAATCGGGTCATTTTAGGCTATCAAATTCACAGCAATTGCAACTTGACGACCATCAAATTAGACCTAAAAAATGCCCCCCAGCTCTTAAGTTGGGGGGCACGCTTTGTTTTATGGCCGCTTATCAGGCGGTGTTTGATCATACATGCGCGTTTTAATATCGTCCATTTCTTGATCAAGTTCCGTAATCAGTTGCGCCTTTTTCGTCAGCGACTGCTGCAAGGCAACTTGATGCGGGACATTTTTCTTATAGTTCAGTTCATGTTCCAAAGAAGCCCAAAAGTTCATCGCAATCGTGCGAATCTGTAATTCGACTTCAATAATATTAGGGCCATCGACGGTGTACACCGGCACGCCCAATATGAGATGTAGACTTTGATAGCCATTGTGCTTCGGATGATGGACATAATCTTTCACCTTCAGCACTTTGATATCAGCTTGTGTCGCCAGCAAATCTTCAACAATCTTAATATCACTTAAGAATCGCACGATTAAGCGAATCCCAGCAATATCATGTAAGTTATTGAAAACGGCTTGAAAGGTCAGCGGTAAATTTTTACGCCGTAACTTACCTACAATACTTTCTGGCGACTTAATTCGTGATTGCTTACTGTCAATCAACGCATACCCATATCTTAGTTCGTACTCTTGACTAATATAATCTAATTTATCTAAGACCAGTTTCATTGCGACTTCATACCGGAGCGAATATGCCTTGAGTTGATCAACGGCTTGTAATAACTCAGGCGGGGCCGGTAAGAATCGATCATCGTCAGCTGGTTGTGATGCAGAATTACTCACATTTTCCACTCCAATGGTGAACGCTTTCTCTCAAATGCCTAAATTGAGGCGGCTTATTGAATCGTGACAACCCAGTCGCTAACAATCTGATCATACGCGACTTGATACGTGTCCCCGCCAGCTGAATAACTCAACTGACCGTTAACATCTTTGAACTCACTCGGGATTAACCCGTGCCCTTCCAACACATTTAAGTGACCCCAAACCATGCGATCCTCTAAAAAATGTTCGAAACGTTGCCAGAAGCGTTTAAAGCTAGCGAAATCTACGATGTCGGCCACTTCGTTGCGTAAGACCTCAGCGTCAAATTCGATGCGAATGTTAGTACTACGTGGTGCCAAACAATCTCCTCCCCACTCAAAAAAAGTGCTGACTACCCCCTAATCATAACGATAATCATCACCCGACGCAATCATTAACCGACCGCTAATAATTATCGTGTCAACAAACTGCGCCGAAAACTCCTGTAAACGACGCAGTCCTTAAATTGATTTAGTTAATTTTTCGTTTAGGATTCAATAGATTCATCGGGTCAAATAAGGCTTTGATTTGATGTTGGATTTGATCAACATCTTCACCCAATTCAGCGTTGTTCCATTGATTCTTCAACATGCCAACCGCATGTTCACCAGAAATCGTCCCGCCTAAAGCCAAAGTCTTATTAAACATCTCTTGTAAGGCAACAATGACATTTTCAGGCACTTCAGTTTCGTCTTTTGGCCAGATCAACGTTGGATGCACATTCCCATCACCTGCGTGACCAGCGGTGTAAATCTTAACGCCTAACCGCTTGCCAAGGTCTTGAATATAATCCATTAATGGCGCTAACTGTGACAATGGTACGGCCATATCTTCCATAATATGGTTTTGCCCAGCAAAGACCGCTGGTAACATATCTTGTCGCAACTTTTCTAGTTTAGCTTGTTCGGCTGGATCAGTCGTGACGGTGACATGACTAGCTTGTTGGTCAGCCAACAGTTGCTTGACCACATTCATACTAGCCGTCCCACCATTATCTAGCTTGAAAATCAACATCGCACCATTGTTATCGGCATAATGGGTCTTTTCATACCGGTCTAACGCAATCACGGTGTTGCCATCGAGTGCTTCTAGCATTGTTGGGTAGACCCCTGAAATCCGAATTGCAGTCACGGCTTTGGCTAAGGCGGTCATATTATCAAAGAAGGCGACCCCCATCACGGGTGTTCCAAGTGGAATCGGCAATAATTTGACGATAACTTGGGTAATAATGCCCAATGTGCCTTCTGAGCCGACCATTAATTGGGTCAAATCGTAACCAAAGGCTTGTTTGAGCGTCCGACCACCGAATTGGACTTCGCGGCCATCAGCTAAGACCACTTTAACGCCTAATACGTTATCCTTTGTCGCGCCATACTTCACCGTACTCATCCCACCAGCATTCGTGGCGACATTACCCCCAATACCAGAGATTGGCTTAGAACCGGGATCTGGGGCATAAAACATCCCTTGCTTCCGGGCTTCGCGGTCTAAATCGCCATTGATGACCCCGGGTTCAACGACCGCTAATGAATCGTCTTTACTGATCTCTAAAATCCGATTCATCTTAGCCGTCGACAAAATCAAGCCACCCGCTAAGCCATCAGAACCAATCACCGTACTCGTCGTTTGTGCTTGGGGAACGACTGGCAAATGAAATTTACGCGCCGTCTTTAACACCCCTTGCACATCTTTAGTCGATTGCGCTTCAATGTAGGCTAACGCTAACCCACTATCATCATCAGTTAGATTCTTGCTGAATGAAAATTTTTGTAACGTTGCTGCATCGGTTAACACTTGACCATCTGGTACTTGTGCCGTTAAAAAGGTCACGACATCAGCATCGGAAAAAGCTTTAAAAACTGTCACATTCAAGACCTCACTTCATATTATGATCCGCCAACTTTTGATACGGTTAACAACTTGTATCTTGCTATTGTGATCGAGTCCGACCACATTGTCGCAGTTGACGTTGCCAACTTAATTCACAGTCTCAGTATAGGCCAAAATAAAAGATCTAACTATTAATCTGCACGCAATCTTAACGAAGTGTTTAGACACTTACCTTTTAAGCAAGTTTAGTGGTATTTATTTTTTTGATTCTCTACACTTAATTTTAGTATTTTTCAACGACCATGTTTACCGCTATGCTAAATAGCAGTTACCAAAAAAGAGGGGTGCAACACATGCAACATATGGGACGTTCAAAGCGGCGACCGCTTTGGTTAATCTTTGTACTGGTCGTCGTCATTATCGCCGCAATCGTGGTGGGGTTACGATTACATCAAGCACAAGCACGTTATCAAACGAAAATTTATACGGGGACTAAAGCTGATTCAGTTGATACAAGCAAACCGATGAGTATCCTACTACTTGGCACAGATACTGGGGCCGATGGGCGCATCACCAAAGGTAATTCAGATACGATCATGGTCGTAACGATCAATCCGAAGACGAAAAAGACTGTCATCACCAGTATTCCGCGCGATACATTAGCACAGATGGTTGGCACTAAAACAACGAATGTGCAAAAGTTAAATGCCGCTTACAATATTGGCGGCTCAACGATGGCCAAAGCCAGCGTTAGCAAACTATTGAACATTCCAATCAATTACTATGCCACGATCAACATGGGCGGCTTAAAACAAATCGTCGATGCCGTGGGCGGTGTCACGATTAAAAGTCCCATGAAAGTCAGTTATGATCATATTACGATTACTAAAGGTCGCCATCACTTAAATGGTAAGCAAGCTTTAACCTATACCCGGATGCGTTATCAAGATCCCCGTGGTGATTACGGTCGACAATTACGTCAACAACAAGTTATGAAGGCCGTTTTAACTAAGCTAGCAGCCACCAAAACATTGACGCGCTATAACCAGTTACTGGATTCTTTAAGCAACAACTTGCGGACTGATCTAAGTTTTAATGACCTAGTGGCCTTAGCAACGAATGACCACGCCAACACCAAGCACATTACGTCACACCAAATGGTCTTAACGCCAGCCTGGATCAATACGAGTGCCTATCAAATCGCCAGCACCGCGAAGTTACAATCAACTTCTGATGCCATTCGCAAACAGCTAGGCCTTAAGTCCGAAAAGATCGACAATATTGAAACCAAGTTAAATGCATTAAATACAGACTATGATGGCGTCAATAACTTGAACTACAACACTGATGGTCTAGATACCATCACCTACACCGACTAAAAAATACTGACAGCAGCTAACTAAAATAAGACCGATGTAACCGTGAGTGATTGTCTCTTCACGTTACATCGGTCTTATTTTGTTGCCGCCTATCGCACTTGGCGTCACCAGTTTGTAAGCTGGCCTTACTAATCCACTAACCCGTTAATCGTCGGACAGACTAACAGACGGCACCTCGTTGCCAAGTCGCTAATTGTGAAATCAGGCCACCCGTATTATCGTTAAATTCATATTTTTTATTCGCCGTAGCAGCTTCTGCATGCTGCTGATGAATATGCAAATCTTGCATACTTACCGTTAACGAGAATGGCTTAAATGCTTGTGTTGACCAGATTTTCAGCTGGTCGGCTTGCCGTTCGACGGCCACAAAAAAGTACCGTTCAATCATCGTTTTCAAATCAACCTGTTTTAAAATGCCAGTTTCCATGACTAGCATCTCCTCTCTACTTCTTATGGCTCTACTATACCGACTGAAACGCGTTTCAGGTCAAGCCGCCACGCTTAACTTTTTTAATTGAAACTAAGATTATTACATTTTAGTAACAGTCACTTAAAATACTAGGCTTATTAGTCAAATGGTTGTACTATATTACTGAACCATTTTCCTCGGCTAGGAAGCGTTTTACAGCCGATTATTTGTAAAGGAGTTGCCCACCATGATCAAGACTGCGCCAGTACATCATCAAACGTATTGTTACTTAATTGAGTTGACCGGCAATGCACAAACTGATTTATTAATGACTTTATCAGCTGCGGAACAAAATCTGGGCGACTGGGAACGGGTCTATTCGGCCAAGTTACCAACATGGCGCTTGTGGACCAACGCAAACGCGGATGTCGTCCGCTTTACCGTCACGCACTTGATTGCGCGGCATGCGTTACCCCAAAATGATTATTGGCTGATTCAATACCGCGGGCATGACCACCGGCATCCTAAGATGCTGCATCCGCAATTCCACACCCGCTAACTTCTAAATAACATTGTTCTGACTGGCATTTACACCATGTAGATACCAGTTTTAATTTACCCTTTTTTTGAAAAACAGTGGTTTTAGTCCAGTTTGATTAACTTTTTAGCTATAATGAGAACAATAACTAATCGCCCCTAGGAGGCCTGCTTTAAAATGAAGAACACGATTATGATCGTTGAAGATGAACTGAGTTTGTCAGGCTATTTGACTAAAGAACTTCAATTTGAAGACTTTGAGATTGTGGTTGCCAATGATGGTTTAGCCGCAATGGACACTTACGACGCCCACAAAAATGACTTATTACTGATCCTATTAGATTGGATGTTACCAAAGCTTGATGGGATGGAAGTCTTACGCCGAATTCGCAAACATGACCAAGTCCCCGTCATTATTATGACTGCTCGTGATTATGTTGGTGATAAGGTCGCTGGCCTTGATAATGGTGCCGATGACTACATCACCAAGCCCTTTGAAATCGAAGAACTACTCGCACGGATTCGGGTCATTCAACGCCGCGCCGAACATCAGACTGATACCAGCCAAGTTTATCAGCTCGACGACGTTATTTTAGATACGAAAGCCCACCGGGTCACTTGTGCGGGTGAAGACGTGCAATTGACCCATCGTGAATATGACTTATTGCAATTCTTCTTAGCCCATCCTGATCAAGTCTTTACGCGTGACGAATTACTCGACCAAGTTTGGGGCGCTGACTTTTTAGGGCAACAAAACGTGGTCGATGTTTACGTCGGTTACTTACGCAATAAAGTTGATGGCGACAACGATACGCCACTGATTGAAACCGTTCGTGGCGTTGGTTATAAACTAAGGGAGTCGACAGCCAATGGCGAAAACTAAACCTGCAATTCCAACTTACGAACAACTCATCAACAAAGAGATCAAGCGACTCGTTTTACTGATTACATTCATTATTAGCCTGGTCATTCTCGTGATGGTGGGCACGCAACAGACCCTAAACACAAGTCGGGAGGCTCGGGATTTAATGACCAGTTTGAATCAGGCCAACATTAAAGACGTGCCTAGTTTTATTCATTGGAATAACACGACCACCCGTAATACGAAACAACCAGCCTTCATTCGGGTGTCCACGCAAAAAGCCACGTTAACCACGACCACTAAAGGCAAACGGACAATTTTAACCTCACCATCATCCAAAGCCTTTTTTGCCCGTAATCAGACGAAACTATTCGGTAGTCTGGTTTACGTCCGGGGGTTTGGCTTCTTCTTAGCATATACGCAAAAAGATGGTAATAACACCTATCAGCTTTGGGTTAGTCTGCGACGCTTGATTAATAGTTTGTTGATTTTGATTGCTTTAATTATCGTTGTTATGGTGGCAGCATCAACTTTAGGCACTTGGTGGGCGCATCGTCTAGCTTCACGGCTAAGCGCACCCACGATTGCATTACTGCATGAGACCAAATACACGTCTAATGACCCCGACGCCGATCAACCGACCTTAACTGTGCCGGATAGTCCAAGAGAAATCAACGACTTAGGCCAAGCCTTCAATGAATTATTACTGGCACAAAACCAACGACTACAACACGAACGTCAATTCATTTCCGATGCGTCGCATGAACTACGGACACCAATCGCCGCAATTCGTGGTAATTTGAGCCTCATCCGTCGGCGCAGAGATGCCCATCCGGAAGTGATTCCGGAATCTTTAGACTTTATTGATGAAGAATCCTTACGCATGCAACATTTGATTGAAAACTTACTGCATCTCTCACGGGCTGACCGCGCCAAAATCGAACTAAGTGACCAAGACTTATCTTATTTGGTTTTACAATTAGGTGAACATTACCAACCAACCTTGGCACCACAGCTTTTACAAGTTAATGTTGATCCTAATATCCACGTCAAAGGCAATGCGGAGATGCTCCAACAAATCGTGGTTGCGTTACTCGATAATGCCCATAAGTATTCACCCGATGATCAACCAATCACTTTAAGTCTGCATCAAACAGCGCAAACGATCGACTTAGCCATCGCTGACCACGGTGAGGGGATTCCTGATGACCAAAAGAATGCGGTCTTCCAACGCTTCTACCGCGTTGACCAGTCACGGTCACAAGCCATCGAAGGCAGTGGACTAGGTTTAGCCATCGTCCAACAACTCGTCGCGTTAAACCAAGCCACGATTAAAATCACCAATAATCACCCACAAGGCAGTATCTTTACCGTCAGTTGGCAGTTAAGTGACTGATTTTGAGGCTAGCACATCTAATATCAGTGTGTTAGCTGCTTCCGGCCGACCGTAATTCCATCTGCTATGAGGACCGGTCCAAGCCTGTAACCCGGTCTTGAACCTCGCTTTAATGCTTTGTCAAACCCACAAATCATTAAAGACGTCCGTCCTGTAAACGGCAAACCCACCCGTTAACATGGCAGATTCCATTACGGTCGACCTACAGCTAGCAAGGTGTTCCTTACAACTCTACTCACTATCAAGCTCGCCAATATCAAACTAGGCGTAGGCAATCAGTGATGAAGCAGTGGTGCAAGTGGCATTAGCTCGGCGTTTTTTGCCGAGGTTATACCACGGACGACCTTGGTCATTTGCGGGTTTGGCAAAGGATCAAGGCGAGGCTAAAGACCGATTCTTAGGCTTTAGCCGGTCCGCACCTCAGCTGAAATCGCTGATTGCCGGAGCTGGAAAAATACTATTTTCAATCATTACACCAAATGGCGCTAATCCTTTTAAATCAAGGGTTAGCGCCATTTTTGTTTAAACATAAGTTGGTTTCTAAGAAAATCTTATTTAATGCTTACGATAACTCGGTAGTTGATTGGTGGATTTGCCGGTAAACTAAAGTCATTCAATTAAGCAAGGAGCTAATCAAAATGTTACTAGATACCGATCCTAAAATTAAAAACATCACCGCCGTCCATCTGGTCAAAGTGTTCTACCCACTTGTGATTGCTAAGACTGAACAAGGTGAATACATTCAAGTGAAATTGAGTGATGACCAACTTAGTGATCCGCTATTCTGGGAAACCGCCCGTGACCTTTGCAAGAATCAACTTTGGGTGCCAATGGGTCGCAAGTTCCATCAATTGCTTTCAAATGACTGGTTGATCCCAACCGTTTAACTAAAAAATGACTTTAAAAACTTTAATCAACTAAAAGGAGTTCGATTATGATGAAAAACATTTTTACGAAATTAACCATTACTTTAATGACTGCCGGTACTTTATTTGCCACAACGGGGACTGCTTTAGCTGATACCAAACCAACCCCTAACCAAACCTCAACAACACTCGTTAACCGGGTCAATCGCGACACTGACTTAGCTACGAGCACAACCGTCGATGCCCCTCACCGGACTTTAGCGCCGAAAGCCACCAGACTCGTTACTAAGACCACTCAAAGTCAAATCTTAGCGACGGTGGACACTAGCGTGCAAACCTTAGACAAAACCAAATACCAACCAACTGCAAACTAATCTCTGAACTTGAAAGGTGGTGCGACCGATGTCTGAATTAACGAATCAAATTACCACACAATTACAACTGCATAGTCAAGAGGCGTTAATTAAGAATCGGGCGCAAGGGATTTGGTACACTGGCGCCGATTTATTGGAAGATATCGCTTTATGTAAAGCCAGTCTACAACAACAATCAGTCACTGCTGGACAAAATATGCTGATCAGCGTGGATAATACCGCGGTCTTACCCGTGCTCCTACTTGCGAGTTGGCAATTGGGGATCAACGTCACCTTAATTCAACCATCTACTAAGTTAACGCCCGCCCTAGCGGAACGCTATACCGCAATGGTGTATGCAACCGCGCCGACGCAATCGTTGGCTGCACAGCTCAACCCACAAGAAATGAGTTTGCTAACGTTAATTTTAAATACCGCCCCAAACTTCGCCTACTTCGTCCATGACTTAGCCCCGAGTTTAACCCAAACACCGGAAGCTAACTTACAAGTCACACCGACGACTGCCGCGTGTTCGCAACAAGAATTACTTGACCGGGCACAACAATTAACGCCACCAGCGACGATTACCAACTTATACGATTTAGAACATGGTATTTTGCCACTACTCGCTAACTTACTTGACCCCACCCCATTTGCCCTGGCATGGGCGGGCTAACTTAAAAACACCAAAAAAGGCAAGTACCTGTCGTCTGACAAGCACTTGCCTTTAATACTCTCAATTGACCTTTAAACTAAACCGACCGTTTGTAAAATCAAGTAAATGTTTAACACGATCAAGACGGCGGTAATCACCCAAGCCGTCCATTTAACCCAAGTTCGGCTTGTAAAGTTACCCATTAACTTCTTATCACTCGTAAACATCACCAGTGGAATCATCGCAAATGGCAATGCGATACTTAAGAAGACTTGGGAGAAGGTTAATAGGCTTTCAATCTTAGCTTCGTTCCCGTGATAATAAATCGCAAAAGCTAACACCGGTGCCACTGAAATCAACCGGGTTAATAACCGTTGTGCCCAGAGTGGCATCTTTAACCGAATAAAACCTTCCATAATAATCTGACCAGATAACGTCCCCGTAATTGTCGAACTTTGACCAGAAGATAACAACGCAATCGCAAACAACATACTCAAGACTGGACTCGCAATTGAACCCACGATTTTGCTGTTGCCTAACGCATTGTATAAATCAACGAACCGACCTAAGTCGCCTTTAGTTCCAAAGAACAAGGCCGCCCCTAAAATCAACAGCAAACTGTTAACGACAAACGCAACTGACAATTGAATATTTGAATCGATGGTCGTAAACTTCACGGCCTTAGCCACTTCTTTTTCATCGCTACGGTCAACGGCCCGCGTTTGGGAAATTGACGAACCAAGATACAAGTTATGTGGCATAACCGTGGCCCCAACAATCCCTAATGCCAAGTACAACATGGATTGATTTGAAACAATTTGGGTCGTTGGCACATAGCCTTTAAACATTTCTGGTACGTTTGGCTGTGAAATGATAACTTCATACAAGAAGACGAACAAGATCACTGCCACTAACGTCGCCACAATCGCTTCAATCTTGCGGAACCCTAACTTCATTAATAGTAATAATATCAAGACATCCGCCGTCGTAATCAAGATCCCGACAACCAGCGGGAAACCAAATAACAGTTTCAACGCGATCCCAGACCCAATAATTTCGGCCACATCTGTCGCCATAATAGCTAATTCAGTAATAATCCAGAGAAAAATCCCCATTCCTTTTGACGTTCGTTCCCGTGTCAATTGGGCTAAATCTTTCCCAGTAACAATCCCTAACCGGGCTGCCATTGCTTGCAGCAACATCGCAATCAAACTTGATAGCAAGATGACTGACAGCAACGCGTACTTATATTGTGACCCCCCAGCAATTGACGTGATCCAGTTACCTGGATCCATATAGCCAACTGCTACTAGTGCCCCAGGGCCAGTATAAGCAACCAAAGTCCGCCAAAAGCTGGCGTCCTTTGGTACCCGCACACTCCCGTTTACTTCGTCCAAGCTCTTACTATCGGTCCCAGTCGAATGGATCCCCGTACTACCCTTGGTGGCTACCATCGCTGAACGGTCCTTCGTTTTTGCTAGTTTCATAATGAAACCCTCTCTTCTATTGGTTTAGAATTCAGGTTGTGGACTACTGTGTGATCCTCAACAGCGGCTGCCATCCGCTCAAGATTGAGCAGTCACTTTAATTCCACTAGGTAGTATATCATCATTAAGAAAATAGTCAACTGGTTTCATTTATTTGTTTGGCTTTCCTAAAATCAGTGCAACCCCTTACTGCTCAAGTTGTAAGGGCATTCGTCGTGGGCTTAAGCCGTTAACTAAAAAATCGCTGAGATAATCAATCGTTGCCTGCTGATCAGTCGGCACCAGGTCGGTATATAAGACTTCCTCAACCAAATAACCACCTAACGTTGAAAAGAGCAATTGTAAGATCATTTGGTTTGGCCAATCGACCAATTCACCGGCTGCTTTTAACCGATCCATCACTTCATTCGCCTGGGCTAAAACCGTTGGCGAGACCATGCTTAAGACCGCTGCTCGGTCAGCGGCATTATTGAAAAATTGCGATAGAATCACTTCTAGCGAGGTCCGATTGCGGGTCACAAATGCCACCCGATCGGTCACCAATGCCACAATAAAGGCATCTAACGTTTGGGCGTCTTGCTTTAAAACTGCTTCATCCAAAGTATTCAACATTGTCGGCAAGATATTTTGCACAATCGGCTGCATAATCGCCTTTAAAATCCCGTTCTTATTATTAAAATTATGGAACAAGGTCCCTTCGGCCACGCCTGCGCGTTCAGCAATCTCACGGGTCCCAACCTCTTCATAACTTTTCTCGGCAAATAAGGCTAATGCTGCTGATAATATCTTCCGTTGGGTCTTGGTAATCTGACCATCCTTCCCCAATGAGGCCGCATAATATGCCTGGATGGTTTCAAGTTCACTCATGTTGCAACTCCTTTTTTGCAGTAACTGCTCAATTAATTACCATCATCATAACTGATTTCATCATCAGATGCGACCAATTTATTTGAAAAGTTACATGATATTTTCAATAAAAGTTGATAATTGCTTTAATTATCTGGCTATCGTATAATCACAGTAATTAATCTAGTTACAGGAGGCTCACCATGCGTGTTTCAACCCGTTTTAGTGATTCGATCCATTTATTAGCGTTTCTAAAAATTTATGCTGACCAACGACTAACCAGTGACTTAATTGCCAGCAGTATCGAAACTAGTCCAGTCGTCGTTCGGCGCTTAATGGGAAAACTGCGCCAAGCTGGTCTTATCACCACGACGCCTGGTTCGGCGCAACCGGCTTTGGCAAAACCACTCGATCAGATTTCGTTATTAACGATTTTTTACGCTGTCGAGGGAGATAAACCACTATTTGCCGTGGACCCCAAGACCAATCCTGATTGCATCGTCGGTGGCAATATCCAAACAGTGCTACAACAATATTATCAAGATGCCCAAACCGCTGCTGAAGCACGATTAGCCAAGACAAGTTTGCAAGATATCGTGGATAACATTCTCGTGGAACAAGCAAAAAAAGAAGCTTTATCCTAGTTTTGACCCCCGTTACACGCGTTGTAACGGGGGTTTCTTTACCAAAAATATATGCCGCTTACATAATCTTTACCCAATACATATATGAGCTTTACATGCAATCGCTATAGTATAGATATTCTTTAATTGGAGGGGAATTCCATTGAAAAGATCACTTATTGTTGCCATGTTAGCTTTATCGGTCGCCAGCACTGGGACCAGCGTCACCAACCCATTTTTAGCCCACGCCGCGACTAAAACCGCCAAGAAAGCCAAGACGGTTAAGCAACCAACGGTCAAAGAAATCAAACTTAAAGGTGCGATTAACGTTCGCGACCTCGGCGGTTACAAGACTAAAAACGGCAAGACCATCAAAAAGCACAAACTTTTACGTTCAGCGGCCTTGAATACCTTAACTAAGACCGATGCACAAAAGTTAGTCAAAACGTATCACCTCGCAACTGATATTGATTTACGGACTGACATGGAGAAACAAAAAGCCCCCGACGTTAAAATCAAAGGTGTCAAATATGTCTTTGATCCAGTCATGAAACAATTCTCAAAGATTGGCAAGACTGAATCTGGCGAAAAAGTTATGGAACATACCTATAGCCAATTTGTCACCACCAAGACATCACGCCAAGCTTACCACAAGCTTTTCCAAGCACTCTTAACCAACCCTAAAAACAAAGCCGTCTTATGGCATTGTTCAGCTGGTAAAGATCGTGCTGGCATGGGTTCTGTCTTAGTACTTTCTGCTTTAGGGGTCGATCGTAAAACCATTAATCATGATTTTATGTTATCGAACAAATTCCGCGCTAGCACCAACAAACAACACCTAGCTGCGCTTACCGCTAAGGGTGTCGCCAAAAACTCACTCGATTACAAGCGCACTAAAGCAATGGATGACGTTCGGATGGCATACCTGAACACGTCTTACCGCTTAATCAAGAAAGATTACGGTTCCATGAACAACTTCTTGCACAAAGGCATCGGCTTATCCGACCACGACATTACTAAGCTACGCCAAATGTACTTGAAGTAAACACCACGAGTAGACATAATCTTCCATCCTAAATCCTAGTAAAAAGGCGTCCTAGTACTGGTTTGTTAACCAGTCCGGGGCGTCTTTTGTTTCAACTCATTTATTTAGGTTGTTCATTTTTTTGATAATACTCTGGTTGCGCTGCTTGAGTTGGATGCGCTTTGATCCAAGCGATAAGTTGATTGCCCAACTCAGTCGTCATTGGCGCGGCCGCCGCAATTTGTGCTTTCGTAATTTGATTGACATGAATGCCAGCTGTAATCGTACAACTTCCCGTTAAATACGGTTGTACCTGGTGGGCCAAACGTTCTGAAATAAAGTTATCTTTATGGAAACGGCCATCATGACTCGGAAACTTAACTGTTTGTGGTTGGCCGGTTGCGGTCAAGGTCGTGACATCGCCGATATGCGGATTGCTGCCCCCCGTCACCACAATTAACCAGTCAAAACCAATGACTTGTAGGGTTGCCGTCATTTGATAACCGGCTTGCGTGGTTGTAAAAGTTGGCATACGCTAATCCCCTTCCCAACGGCGATCCGTTTCATTTTGAATTTGGAACGCATCTAAGACTTTCATCGTTTGATGATTGACCAAATCTTGAATCGTCTGCGGATGATTATAAAACGCTGGAATCGGTGGAATGATCTGTGCGCCTAACTTGGCTAACTTAGTCAAGTTTTCCAAATGAATCACGCTTAACGGTGTTTCACGTGGAACAATCACTAGCTTTCGTTGCTCTTTGATTGTCACATCGGCGGCTCGCGAAATCAAGTTATCCCCGAAACCATACGCAATCCCGGCGACGGTCTTCATACTGGCTGGCACAATGACCATCCCGTCATTTAAAAAAGAGCCACTGGCAATCGTCGCCCCTTGATCATTGATATTATACGTATAGTCAGCTAAGTCCTTTAACTGCTGCAAGGAATAGTCCGTCTCTAATTCAAGATTCTTTTTCGCCCACGTACTCATCACCAAGTGTGTTTCAACTGTGGGTATTGCCTGTAGTTTTTCCAGCAAATCGACTGCATATACTGTCCCGGAAGCTCCGGTAATCCCAACCACGATCCGTTTCATTTTTAGGTCTCCTTTAATTCGATTTATCTCATCAGTTACTGTGTCGTTCTACAATAACTATCCTACCTGGTTCACCCTCACTGAACAAATCGAGTTTTGACTATCTCTTATTCGATATCGGAATATTAAAGGAACCCCCGGCTAGTGTAAGTCTTCCGCGCGTTGCGACCAAGTTGCCAACTGTTGGGCCACAGTCGTTAAGTCTTTACTTTCAGTTTCAGCCAAAACTTGATCCCAGAGCTGTGTCATCAACTGATTGATGGTTTGGCACGCCGTTAAGCCGGCTGGTGTAATTTGGACCCAAGCAGTACGATGATCGGCAACTACTGGCAAACGTTTGATGTAACCAGCGGTCTCGAGTCGTTTGAGTTCGCGGCTGACTAAGCCTTTATTGATGGCCAATTCAGTTGCAATCTGTTTAGCCGTCACCTGCTCATGCTCACTAATAAAGAGTAAAAAGTTCGCATTGGTCGCATTCAATGCCGGCAACTTCAACTGCCGACTAATTTCCGTTTGAAATCGCCGATGTAGTACCCCGATATATTTTCCTAATGCATTGACTCGCATAGGCTCACCCACTTTTAATTAATAATTGGTGCTATTGTAGCATATCTGGCTATTTAGTTGACAATTAAACTAAATCACCTATAATTATTAGTTGACTTGTAAACTAATAAGCTAAAGGATTTGATCATATGCCATTAAAACAACGTTTAACTTTTACTTTAATTATGTGTATTGGTATGGGTAGTCTGATGAGTTTGCTTGGCATGGGGCTCAGTATGGGTTGGTCGCCACGGGTGTTCCACGCCTTTTGGCTCAGTGTCTTGCCAACGATTGCCTTTGCATTTGTCTTTAACTTACTGATTGCTTCAAATATCGCCAGTTTGCTCATCAAATTAGGCACCCATCATTTGACTGACCAGCTGTTGATTCGCAAACGGACTGGCCAAATTCGTGGCTGGGCGATGATTTTAGTCATGTGTTTTACCATGAGTACTCGTGCTTTGATCATGAACGGCACATTAACTCACCTGACACTGGTGCAATTTATCAGCGAATTTTTAGTGTCACTGACATTAGCCTACATCGTTCGCGGTAGCCTAGTTAAGCCAATCGCCCGAAAGCTAACCGCCCCACTCGCCGTTGGCACCCACTAAAGAGAGTGGGACAAAAGGCGTTTTGCTACCGAGCATAGCCTAGAAAGACGAATGATTGTGCACTTTCAATCATTCGTCTTTCGTAGCTAAGCGGCAGCCTTTTGTCCCACGTTTCGGCTATAAATATTCGGAGATGCAAAAAGAGTTTGGGGTTTTATCCCAAACTCTTTTTTAATTGGTTTCAAGTTGTTTTAGTTTCGCACGTGTTAATCGAAACGACTGCCCATACATCGTCCAAGTTAAGGGCAATTGCAACTTATCTTGATGCGTTTGCACAAACCGCCACTGGGTATTTAACCGGGATAAGTCATGGTGCGCTGCTTCTTGACGCATGACTTTTGCCCGCACGGTTAAAAACGTCCGGAGGTAAGTTGTCGCCGTGCCTCCCTGCTGTGGTGTTTTGGCCCGTTGCTTAGCGGCCCGCCGAATCCCACCGAAACTAGTCGCATCATTCCCCGGACCATGGACGACCAAGGCATCATAATAAATATATTGGCCGAGTGGTGTTAGACCATCTTGTTTTGCCGCTTGAATCGCCGGTTTTAAGTACATTTGATCAACGACTCGATCTTGGGCTTGCACTAACCGTGGATCACGTGCCGCTTGATGCCAAGCTTTGACAAATTTAGCGCCTAGGCCGCGATGACTGGCGGTCCCATTGACTCGTTTTAAAGCTGGTAAGTACGCCACCAAGCGGTTATGTGGCCGCAACTGCTGATACGTTTTAACGACTCGCAATAAATCTCCCGTTCCCGAGGTAAAACCGATAATTCCAGCAGTGTAACCCCGACCATCACCAATATCTTCAATGTAACGATACTGTTGCCGATAATTTAATGATGAATTCTCAGCACTTGAGACCAGTGCAAATGTCGTCGCCCGCAAATCTCCCGTTGCAATCGTCCGCTGCCGACATCGCCACCAATATCCCCCCACAACCAGTCCAATAACCACGATACCGCCAACTAGCCAACCCCACTTCTTCATCTATCCCGCCTACTTTCATGCCAATTAAAACTTAGTGTACGCGTTTTCTAAAACACTGCGGCAACAAATCTTAAAAACTGTCGCAAAATTCGACATGGCGCCCAATTCTCACGCCCAAGCTGGGCCGATTGAAAAGGCGCCTGCTTTCATAAACGAATTATGTGTCGTTCTCACGATTTAGGCTTATACTCAAGGTAGTTTATTGTGACAGGAGGCCTGGTCAATGGCTAATCGACGTACCACTCATAATCCCCATCAATTCGTCAATACTGCCGACCATCGGCGTCAACTCCAACTCGCTGTCCAGATGGCATTACCGACTAATGTCCACGTCTTAGCCCGTAACTTTGCCCGCTCGAGTGCGAGTTCGTATTGGTTACTGATGTTAGATCAATCCCACGGGCAAGCACCGTGCTTTTTAACGTTGCGGATCGCTGACCATACGTTGTGGCTAGCAAACCATGATCAGTTAACGATCACTTGGCAAGCCGGTGACTTTCAAGCCGTTCAGCAAACCTTACGGGATCAACTGACACCCGCAATTTTGCAACGCTACAGCTATCAGTTAACGACGGTTGATATCATCACATTACGATTAATTTTACACTTAGAACAACACCAATTAATTTGGCTCGTCCAGCTGTCACCGACTATCGCGAAGGCTTATAAAAATCAACAACTAGATTTGCAGGCTGACTTCTTAGACGCAAAATTATTGTTGGGTAATATGAACAACAGCAGTTTACAGTTAGTCCCGGTTGAACAAGCCGCTTTTCAGCAACGCTTAGGGCAGTATTTTGGCCGTAATTTATTATTTTCACAATTCACCAGTCACCGCTTATTACGACTACTCCCAACCAATCAATGGATTCGCCCGTTACTGCAAGTCTTACCACCAACGCCCCACTTGGAAACCCAGTTAGCGGCAGCTTATGGCACTGACTTTGTGCGCGTTGGCGTCGAAGCGATTCGGCAACAAGCCCAACAAGTAGTAACATCATAGGCAAAAACGGCACCTTTGCAGGGCGCTGTTTTTTATTTTTTAGGTACAAAAAGGTCCAAGTCAACTGACTTGGACCCACTGCCGGAAAGACAAATTCCGTTGATTTAATTTTTAGTGATCTAAACCAAAGGCATGTTGGTCATCGCTATTAGCCTCAGCTGCTGCTTTTTCTTCAGCAACTAACCGGGCCCGTTCACGCTTGTTGTACCAAGGTGAAACTGTGAAGGCCAAAATATCATTGATCAAGTAGATCGAACTGTTGATAAACATCGCTAAGGTTGCAGAACCTTGACGGAAAGAAATGAACCAAAGCACCATTTGGGCTAACCCAGAGGCGATCCACCAGAAGTATTGGTTGTTGTAACGCAAGAAGCAGATCACACCAGCGGTTAAACAGATGGCAAAGCTAATCGCATCGACCCAAGGCCGAGGATCATCAGTTAACGCTCCAATTAAGTAGCCTGAAAGTCCATAAACAACTAGTGTCGCCACAATGGCAACAACCCAAGTCCGGCCAGTAAACTTCCGAATCTTAGAAACCATGTTCACGTTCCAGTTAGCACTTAGCAAGACCGGGATATCCAAAGTCACCACATAGGCCAATTGTTCCCCGATACTTAAATAATTCTTGGCTGAAAAGCCAACAACGATAAAACAAAGTGCTGAAATAACCCCTAACAATCCATTAACAGATTTGGCAGCGTTGATTGCTAGCACACATAAAACACCCAAAGTCGTCCCAATAAATGTTAAGATGGTTAATGGCGTAATTGGGGCGCTCACCAAAGTCATCACTTGGCAACCCAAGCTAAAGTAGAATAAATAGTAGTTTTGTTGTGGCCAACCTTTTAGTTGGTGCGATAAAAATTTAAAATAATTACTCAAAATCAAAATCCTCTTTCCGTCATTCAATATCTGCCGTTAAAACGCTTAGTTGGCCAACTAATAAGTTGAACACTACCACATGTAGTGTTCCCGTTTGAAACAACACTATATATTGTATCATTATCTTTGACGATGAAAAGGACTAATTTTGATTTATTAAAATGGTTGTTTACAATCAATCCGCTTACTTGACCGTCAGACCGGTATTTTTGGCCTGACGATTTTTTTATAACTTTTTTATATCAAGGGCTGTACTAATTTTAGGATTAGTTCTAACTTCAAACACACTAAATCAGCGTTAATGCCCGTCATTATGCTGATTTAGCTCCGTTTTAACTCGTTATTATCCTAATCGTTAATGGCCCTCTCACTAACTAAAAGTCATTAATTAACAGAATATTTTTAAATCAAGTTGTCTGTCTTATCTCCAGCCGTAATCGGCCCCTGCCGGCCTAAAACTTTGCGTTTTGTCGGATTTCACTGGCTGGAGTATACTAGGTGTTGGAACGTATTTACTACTAAAATATTTAAGTTTTAATGGAGGACACATGATAACACTTAAATCAGATCGTGAAATTAAGGGGATGCAAGCAGCCGGCGACATTATGGTCGGGTTGTTTCATGCCTTAGAAGATTACATTAAACCTGGAATCACCACTTGGGATGTAGATCATTTTGCCTATGACTACATTACCGCACACGACGCGACGCCTGGCGAATTAAACTTTGAAGGCTACAAGTACTCCACTTGTGTCAGCGTCAATGACATGATTTGTCATGGTTGCCCAAGTAAAGATATCTTGGTTAAAGATGGTGACTTATTAAAAGTCGACACTGTTATTAACTATCATGGTTACTTGAGTGATTCTTGCCACGCCTTTGTGGCTGGCACCCCATCACCAGAAGTTGAGAAGCTCATGGCAGTTACACATGAAGCGTTATACCGTGGTATTGACCAAGCCGTTGTCGGCAACCGGATCGGTGACATTGGCTGGGCAATCCAAGACTATGCTGAAAACCAAATGGGTTACGGCGTGGTTCGCGAATACATCGGCCATGGTATTGGACCAACGATGCACGAAAAACCAGATGTACCCCACTACGGCGAAGCCGGTCATGGGACCCGTTTAAAGGCGGGGATGACGATCACCATCGAACCAATGGTCAACATTGGCGACTGGCGTTCATGTGAAACGGCTGACGATGGTTGGACCGTTAAAACCCTTGATGGTAGCTTAAGTTGCCAATACGAACACACCCTCGTGGTGACTGATGATGGGCCTAAGATCTTATCATCATTTGACAATGACTTTGATGCTAAATATTTATTGAAGTAAGCAAAAAGACCTGCTAGCAAGTTGCCAGTAGGTCTTTTTTTGTCGGGCACTTAAATCAAAACCGTGACCGTCGCCGCTGCTAAGATTAAGACTAATCCTAACACGGTAATTTGCATTTCCTTGCGGGTCTTCTTTTGGCCTAAGAACCAGATTCCCGTTAAAGTTGCCAAAACAACTGACGTTTGAGACAAGATAAATCCGGTTGCTAACCCATTCATGTTTGGTTGCGCTGAAATCAAATACGTTAAGGCTGCAAAGGCAAAGAACAAACCGGAGAAGATATGGCGATAGGATACGCCTTCAGTTAGCGCTAGCTTTTCACCGCGCATTGCCAACACCACCGCATAAACGACGCCCACTAAGACCATCCCGATCGCTTGTGGTAAGAACGCCTGCATCCCACTTAACTTAGTGGCTTGTGGCGCCGCAGAATAAGCCCAGTAGCCGATTTCACCAACGGCCAACCATAAGACCGCTTTTCGCAATAACTTGGCATTACCAGCATCTTTATGTTCCGACCAAACGGTTAAGCTCGCACCGATAATAATTAAGACTAACGCCAAACCACCTAACGTCTTCGCCATCGCAGTTGGCCAATCACCTAAGGCAATCACACCCCACAATGACGCGCCTAACAATTGAAAGGCCGTTGTCACTGGCATGGCACGTGATGAACCGACCATCGTAAAAGCTTTAAAGGTAATGATTTGAGCACTCGCCCAGCCAATTCCTGAAATGATGGCAAAAATCAAATCATGACCGGTCGGTAAGGCGATACCTTGGATCATCGCAAAGACGATGGCAAATAACAATGTCCCTAAGGTCGATCCTAAAATCTGATTAACGGGACGACCACCGATCTTTGAAGCAATGGTGGGATATAATCCCCACCCTAACAATGGGCCAAGCCCAATCAACAATGCCGTTGCGTTCATGTGTATTCCCTCCTATGCCAGTTACCGCTTAAAACGTGACGCCACTTTCCAATAAGATATTCGCATATGGTGTCATTTCACCCGTGCGCACAAATGCACGACAGTCATGCAAACTTTGTTTCATCTCATCATGTGGGATAAATGTGATTGGTGTGTCTGGCAACCGCTTTTTAATCGCCGTTAACATCGCCGGATTTTGCGTTTTGATTTCGCTGGCCAAATAGATCCGTTGAACTTCTAGTTCTTCTAAGACATTGTTCAAAACTTGCATAAAGCTTGGAATGCCGTTATCTACGGCTAAGTCGATTTTTTCAGTATCCATTGGAACAGGCATGCCAGCATCACCGATACTAAGCTTGTCAAAATGGCCCATTTGCGCAATCACGCGTGATAAATCTGAATTGATCACTTTACTTTTTTTCATTAGTCTAACCCCGCTTCAATTAATTCATGCCGATAAGGAATCGATGGTTGGGCACCAAACCGTTGTACCGTTAATGACGAGGCCCCATTACCATAACGAATCGCTGCTTCTAAATTACTAAAATCAGTGGCTAAGACGCTCGCCATCGCCCCAATAAAAGTGTCACCGGCTGAGGTCGTATCGACCGCCTCAACTTTGTATGCCGGGATAATCCCATGGCGACCATCAACATCGTAGAAGGCCCCCTTGCTGCCAATCGTAATAATGACGGCAGCAATGCCTAATGCATGTAAGGCTGCCGCAGCGGCTAACATGCTGGCTTCATCAGTAATCTTGATTCCCGTTAAAATTTCCGTTTCCGTCTCATTTGGGATAATCATGTCAGTCACTGCAAGTAACTCAGCTGGGACTTCTGCCATAGCAGGGGCCGGATTTAAGATGGTCCGAACGCCGGCTGCTTGCGCCAACTTAAACGCCGTGATTGTACTGTCGGTAGCGCTTTCAAATTGAGCAATAATGAAATCACTCTGTTCGATCAACGCCCGTTGAGCCGTGACATAAGCTGAATCAAACGCCATGTTGGCCCCCGCGTGAATCATAATCTGATTTTCACCGGCATCATCGACGACAACATACGCTTGACCAGTCGAAGTCTGGGTCAACGTCGTCACCCCAGTTAAATCGATTTGTTCTTGTTGTAACAAATCAAGCATCGCCTTACCGGCATCATCATCACCGACTGCCCCAATAAAGTAAGTTTTCGCATCTGAGCGTTGGGCCGCAACCGCTTGATTAGCACCCTTACCGCCGCCAGCTGAGAAGACTTCTTTTGTGTGCATCGTTTCGCCGGGTTTCGGCATTTGCTTCACGCGAATCGTGCGATCGAGATTGATACTACCAATAACAGTGACTGTATTCATGAGAATCCCTCCAATAATTACTGATTATGTGCTATTTTTCCGTTATTAAAACGTTTTATGAAAACGTTTTAATAGAACAACAAAAATATAGCACATCTGAATCATTAATTCAAATGTGCTGTTGAATTTCTTTCAATTAATTTAACTGGTAAGCGGCGCTCATCCCACGGTTGGTCGGGGGTTTGAATCCGCGATAATAAAATTTTAGCGGTCACTTGTCCGAGCTCAAAAATCGGCTGGGCAATCGTGGTCAGTTGCGGTGTCACATATTCACACATCTCCACATTATCATAGCCAATCACACTATAATCTTGTGGGACTCGTTTACCCGCTTCGGCTAAACCGAGATAGAGTCCAAACGCGATCTCATCGTTGACCGCAAAGACCCCCGTCGCTGTTGTCTTTAATAGTGCTGGCACCGCTTGGCGGCCACCAACTTTAGACAGTGGTGTGGTAATTAACGTGAACTGTGATGATGCATAGACCGTGCGAAAGCCAGCTAGCCGCTGTTGAATGTTGCTGGCGGCTTGATCCGGCATCAAAATAGCCACGTGTTGATGGCCGAGTTGCTTTAAATGCATCGCCGCTAAGCGACCCCCTTCAAAGTCATCGGTCAGCACAGCATCACTAATCCCTTCCGCTTTTTTTTGATCCAAAACAATAAACGGCCGCTGATTGGCACGTAAGACTTCATTGATAGCCTGATTCGAAACGGCCGAGCTGGCAATAATGAAGCCATCAACACCACGATGACTAAGTTCGGTTAAATAGCCGGTTTCTTTAGCTGCATCTAAGTCGGCATTGCAAAGCATCGTAATGAAGTTGGCTTGATATAAGACTTGTTCGATGCCGCGAATCAACTCACCGAAAAACGGGTTCGTAATGTCCGGGACTAAGACACCGATCGTCTTACTTGTCTTCATAATCATCCGACGCGCAAAATAGTCTGGTTCGTAATGTAAATCTGCTTTAGCCGTTTGGACCTTAGCGACAGTCGTTGGACTGAACTTATCGCCTCTGCCGTTCAAAATTTGGGAGACCGTCGAAATGGAGACCCCCGAAAGTTTCGCCACATCCTTGATTGTGATTGCTTTGTTCTTCATGTTCATCCCCCTATCCCTAAGTTACAACTTATTGTATAACAGTTATGCCAATTATGCGCGCCCAATCAAAAAAGCGTGCTCATTGCAAGCACGCCATCATCATTAAACCAAATCTAAAAAGGTCTGATAATCATCTTCAACTTGGCTCACATAGGCTTCCGCCCATTGACCCATCGCCTCATCGAACTTATCAGAACTGCCAACGTAACCACGAATCATGGCGGCCGTTGGACTTTGCGCATGGGCTTGGGCCAAAATCATCGCACAAGTATTGGCATAGGCCTTGAATTGGCCCCAAGACAGTGTTGGAATATCGATCGATTCCTTCATGTCCCGGAACTGCCGCACGTAAAAACTCTTATCTTGCATTTGAAAATAACCTAAAAAGACATCGGAAGTCGATTGTAAAATGCGTTGTGAACTGACGATCCGTTGCCCTTCCGTTAATTCCAAAGCCGCCGTCAATTCTTGACGAGCTTGACTACCGACTTTCCGCGTTGGTAATGCCTCTTTGATTTGTAAGACCATATGGCTACCGTCCGTACTCGTTAATAAGACCAAGTAACATAACGATCCAAAGCTCCCGACCCCAACACTATGGCGAATAATATCCGTGACCTCATATTGCGATAACAGTAACGCCACATCGGTCCGAACGGTTTGTAAGTATTGCTTGATACCATGTTTTAAATTCCGATACGTCTTCTTGTTAACATGAACCGAGCGAGGGGCATTGTCTCTAAATTGGCGTTCACCTTGACTGTTCGTGAGGGTAAACTTACGCACGACTTGTTCAGAATTACGTTTAGCCGCTTTTTTGACCAAATCAGCAATGAAATCCACCGTATCTTCTGGTTCACCGCCGAAATTCAAGACCGACTGTACTTCATTATCACGATAAAAGCGCGCCAGCGTCGTTTGGTCAAACATCTGCTTAATCCCTTCACGATAACTAGCACTCGCTTCACGCACCAGCTTTTCAACTTTTTTAGGTTTAAAGTCATTATCCCGGGCTGCTAAAATGATGCTAACTAATAACCGGCGTAAATCCCATTCCCACGGGTGTACCCCGGCTTCATCGAAGTCATTTAAATCAAAAACTAACCGCCGTTCTGGTGACGCATAAAACCCAAAGTTACCTAGATGGGCATCCCCGCAAACGACAGCTGGAATCTCAGTTGAGTGTTGATAATCTAAATCATAATCCATTAATTCGACCGAACCGCGGAAAAAAGCAAACGCGGACGCACTCATGCGCTCCCGTCGCAGTGGCAACAGTTCGGGCACCAGCATTTCACGGACATGGCGTAAATAAGCGGCGGCGTCGCGTTCAACTGGGACAAACGTCCCTAATTGGTCAAATGACGTGACCGAACGCCGGGCTTTACCGATCGCAATCAATTCAGCGACGGTGTGGTGCTGACGAATATGCGTTAAATCTAATGGTGGCATGGACATCAATCCTTTGTTTTGAGCTGTCTCTATTATACCGATTTATACCCTTAAAACGAAATACTTGTGCATCGAATTATGCTGTTATTATTAAGGACTGCAAACTGTTCTGTCACAAGGCTTAAACATGGTTGACGCCACGCCAGACTTAGGCTACCATTAAGTCAGCGGCTAGTGGAAGCGCTTACTAAAAACTCTTTTCTAGGAGGACATCATTATGGCAAATTCAGAAAAAACATTGGTACTAGTTAAACCAGACGGGGTTGCTGAGGGTCATATTGGCGAAATTATCTCGCGTTTCGAAAAAAAGCACTATCACATTTCAGCATTAAAGGTGATCAAGGCTGACAAAGACCAATTAGCACAACATTATAGGGAAAAAGTCGAAAAGCCATACTTTAATGAAATCGAAACATACATGATGGAAGGGCCATTAGTAGCCATTATCGTGAGCGGCACTGGCGTGGTGAAGTCCGTTCACCGCTTAGCTGGTAATACCCGGCCAAGTGATGCCCAACCTGGCACGATTCGGGGCGACTTTGCCCACGAATATCCAGATGGCATCTTAAGAAATGTCATCCACACCTCCGATAGTCGCGAAAATGCCCATCACGAAATCGCAATCTGGTTCCCAGAACTAGCCGTTAGTGCGCGTAAAGACTTGAAAAAGAGTAAAAAATAATTAAAAATTAGCGACAATTTATAAAAAGGCACCTGCGACTTCAACCGTCACAGGTGCCTTTCATTTACACAAACTTAACGCCGATAATGTTGGATAATCGCAATAATCAAAGCAACCAGTAAAATCACACTGCCCGCAATCACAATCCACACTGCTGACCACAACAACGGCTGTAGCTTCTGATAGCTAGCCCCTTGGTCTAACTTCACCAAATTCGCCACTAATTGACCAGCACCCACAATTAAGATCGCAATCGCCCCAATTAGAATATTTCCTGGTAATTTCAATTGTCCAAACATCGCACACCCCACACCTTTATTCAGCCGTTACTTCAGCTAATTTTTGATCCAGATACTTCTTCAACGCCCCTTGTGGATGAAAGCCCACAACTTTTTCAGCGGGCTTACCGTGCTTAAAAATGACTAATGCAGGGATACTCATAATCTCAAGTTTTTCAGCAAGTGCCTGATTTTGATCCACATCTAATGAGGCAAATTTGATTTTGCCATCATATGCTTCATCTAGCGCTTCTAAAGCCGGCGTTTGCATCTTACAGGGCCCGCACCAATCGGCCCAAAAATCAACAACGGTCAAATCAGTACCAGCCGCTACGTTTTCGAATTCAGCGCCCGTAATTGGTTCTAACATATTTTGTTGCCTCACTTTAATTAATTTCGACGTATCTGTACACGCCTAAGCTAAGTCTTATCATACCACGGTTAATTCAGTCCTCGCACATTCGCGGTTTTTAGCAACACAAAAAGCGTTAGTTACTATGGCGGTTTGTAACTAGCGCTTTTAAGTTAGACAGCTTTACTTTTCAGCTAAGTGCTTTTCGTAAGCTGCTTTAATTTCATTGATTAAATCTTCATCCTTCAAACTCGTCGCTTCACGAATCACTTGTTCGATTGGTTCATCCTTAAGCATTTGTTGTAACTTAACGCTTTCGGCATCATTAGGGAAGTTGAAGAAGAACATCATACCAGCCGTATCAACTAGCGCGCTGTAATCACGGCCGCGTTCCTTCAATTCACGGATTGGGCGAATGAAGCGTTCGTCAAAACCAAGCTTGCGAATTGGCGTCCGGCCAACCCGTTCAATATCATCTGAGATATATGGGTTTTCAAACCGGCTCAAAATCTTTTCTTGATAAGCATGGTGTACTTCTGGATCAAAGCCCCATTTTTGAATGAGCAAGTCCCCAGTTTCACCTAAAACATGCTTCGCTTGTTCAACGACGCTGTCGTCTTTAACGGCTTCACCAATCGTCTTGTAGCCCTTCATGTTACCTGTATAAGCAACGGTTGCGTGCCCAGTGTTAACTGAGAATAACTTCCGTTCAATATATGGTTCCAAGTCGTCGGCATAATCAACACCCTTTAATTGGATGCTGTCATTCTTCATTTGTGACTTGTCGATGACCCATTCTTTGAATGGTTCAACGGAAACAAATAAAGGATCATCATGCTTTTGTAATGGCACGATCCGGTCAACGGCCGCATTAGGGAAACCAATGTATTGGTCAGCCCAAGCTTGTTCGTCGTCATTTAAAGCTGCATAAACTGACTGCTTCAATGATTGGCTCCCACCAATCATGTTTTCACAAGCAATCACGTCGATCGGCGTGGTATTGTTGTTAGCTTGACGTAACTTAATCCCGTCAGCAATCAAAGGTGCAATGAACTTCAAAATCTTAGGACCAATCGCGGTTGTGACCATGTCAGCTTGCGCGATTTCTTCCGCAACGGCCTTAGGATCTTTGCCATTGTTGATACCTTTAACATCGTGAACTTCAATATGCTTTTGGCCTTCAGCGGCTAATTCAATGGTATAGCCATTGCGCTTGTTCAATTCATCGATCAAAGTTTCGTTAACATCGACAAACGTGATTTTAAAGCCATTGTCAGCCAAGGTTTCGCCAATGAAACCGCGACCGATATTACCTGCACCAAAGTGTACGTCTAACATTCTAATCAACTTCCTTTAATAGATTAATAATTTCATCTTCAGATTGAGCGTCCGCTAACTTAGCAACGTTAGCCACGTCACTGCAGTATATGGCAATCTGAGACAAGAGGTTCAAGTGTTCACCGTTTAACCCGGCAATCCCAAAAATAACTGTGACGGTCTTATCATCATCGTTATTTTCTGGATCACCCCAGCTCACACCCATTGGTACTTGGACCACGGAAATCCCGGTCTTTTTAATATACTTCATGCCATCTTCAGTACCATGGGGGATGGCAATGAAATTACCCATATAAACAGATACATCTTGGTTTCGAGCCTGCATCGCATCGATATATTCGGGCTCGACACAACCGCCATCGACCAATAATTGACCGGCTAAGCGGATGCCTTCAGCTTGCGTTGCGACTTGTTGATTCAACGCAATCATTTTTTTATCTAAAGCTTCCATTTTATTCACCTACGCTATTTCGTTAGTTCGTTTAAAAAGGCGCTACTAATTAACTGATAAAGTTGTTGGCGACTGCCGGTCATAAAGGTCTGGGTATTTTCCTGACTCTCAATGACTAACGCACTCAACTTCCCCATCAAGCGATTTTCAAAATCACTGATGGTGGCTGGTCCTAGCATTAAGACGATCCGTTGTAGTTGAATCATTTGATCGCCCATACTTTTAAACGGGACCGGTTGTGCTAATTCAAAGATGGCACAATATGGCGCTGTAACTTGCGTACTTAACGTATGCACCAAGGCTAAGTTGGTCTTAGGAATACCAACTGGCGCTAACCCAATCCGGTGTAACAACTTACCAGCGACCTCTAAGGGGTCATGCACAAGTTCTGGGTCAATTTGCCGGGTAATCTTCACGAGGGTCTCGGCCATCGTTTCATTCTGATTACTAATGGGGGTAATGGTAAATCGATCCAAAATTTGTTTGGCAATCGTTAACTGATCGTAAACCGTATCGAAATCCAAGGTTGGCTGTGCCACCATTGACGGTTTCGTTTCGGTTGCTTGCGTACTTGGAAAATACTGATGAATATACTCACGCAAGGCACTGACTTCATTTTCCAACAATAATGGGCTCACGACCCGATAGTTCAACTTAAAGCCTGGCAGCTGGGTCGTCGACAGAATCATGTCAAATTGTTTTAAGTCAATCTGACCAAGATTGCCGATTCGGGCCACTTCAATCGTCGTAATCTCTGGGACTAACCGCGTTAAGCGGGTCTTTAGAATCCGGGCGGTCGTCATCCCATTCGGACAAAGGACTAAGACTTTCAACGCCTGATGACTTAACTGTTGTTCATACGTACTTGCAAAATGAATCAACAAGTAAGTCAATTCGTCGATTTGAAAGTTCTGATCGGGGAACGTGGCTGCAAAGCCATGTACCACCGCTGCGTACAATTGGGGATATTGTTCGCGGACCTCTTGCAGTTCCGGACTCGGGGGAATTGGTCCCGGCATGCCGTTGCGTTGCAAGGCAATCTGCATATGGGCCGTCAGATTATTGAGTAACCGATCGTCCGTCCCGAATGACCAATCGAAGTAAGCTGCCACCGCATCAATGAATTGCTTGACGCGATAAGTGAGTTGCAAATCATAATTAGATAAGGACGCGTCTGGACCGATTCTAAAGGTCAACCCTTTAATTTGTTGGGCCAAGAAGTCAATCTCAGCACCCGTGACTTGGGCTTTAACTGGGCTCGGCAACTGCGTTAAAATCGCTAACGCAATGCGTTGATACTTTAAAAAGTCATCCCGGTTAATCCCTTGTAGATACGTCACCCGATGATCATGTTGTAAGCGCATGACCGCCGTCGTTAACGTGATGATCAACTGTTGGAGTTGACCATCTGGTACTGATGCGAAGTATTGCTTTTTTAAATTTCGGACCGCTTCGTAGCAATGTAGTAAGGTTTGCGGTGCCAATTGATTTAAAAAGTAAGACTGCTCATCGTCAGCTTCAACTGCTAAGCCCCGTTTGAGTTTGGCAATTGTTTTGAAAAATTCATAATCATTAATGGCATTGTTCAAGATCGTGGCGAAGAGACTGCGAACATTGCCCTCCGTCCCGGCAACTTGAATGCCCCGCGATTTCAAACGTTCAATCGTTAAGTTATAGTCCGCAAATGGCGTGGCTAAAATGGTCAAATCATTTGAAATCGTGGCAATACTCACGTTAAAGTCCAACGCCAAAGCTTTCAACTTCATGGCTTCACCGGCCATTAAGATCCGGCAAGCTAAAGCATTTTGTCGTGTTTGGGTATCAAACGCTGGCGTCAGTCCTTGACTGGTCGTCAACTCGGCTTTGAAAGCCGCCAAAGCGGCCGTCGTTCCACTTAATTGGAAGCGATGGTCTTGATTGACGATTTTTAAATCCGCATTGGCTAAGACTAACTCTAAATTACTAAACTCCCGATAGATTGTCCGCCGACTGCTATTGATGGCGGTTTCAATCTGATTCATCGCTAAACCAGTCGGGCTTGCTAATAATAATTGTAATAAGTCGTCTTGACGCTTTGTGAACTTAACCATGGGGCCACCTCATATGATAACGGTTTATTTTAATCCTGCTACCATCTTATCATATTTAGGTGAGTTCAGAAGATCGTCGGTAACTAGCACTTGAACGTGGGTGTACCGGGTCTTCAAGTTCTTAGCAGCTTCTGATGTTGAAACAACTAAGAGACTATTGTTATCTTGTAATTCATCGATACCTAAGTTCTTCACAACCGCTTGCTTATTGGCTTTCTTCAAACGACCCTTCATTAAGGATGTTGCCATTGTGGCCGTCCCTAAGTGGCTATCATGATGGACAAAGACCACTTCTTCAACGGTCGTTAAGTCCAAGTCAGCTGGTAAAGCGGTCGCATCAGTTTCAGGAGCCGCGGGTGCGGCAGAAGCTGGCGCTGGTTCATCATTGACTTGATCACGAGCCTTTAAGTTAACCACGACTTGGTCATACTTAGGACTGCTCAAGAAGTTATCAACGGCGATCCGTAATGCATGGGGCGCTTTTTGGGTGGCCCGGTCAGCTAATTCATTTTGCGTAATGACTAACAACCCAGGTTCATCTTTCAAGTTGCTAATCGCGGTATTGGTGACGGACATATCGATGCCAGCTTTTTTGACTTTATCACGTAATAAGGAAGCCCCCATTGCGGATGAACCCATCCCAGCATCACAAGCAAAGATAATGTGGTCCACATCTTTATAAGAAGCAATCACATCAGCTGCTTCTTCAGTAGAAACTGCTTCGCCATTCTTAGTGGCTTTCATATCGCTCATTTGACCCTTAGCCGCAGCTAAAGAATCATCAGTCATACTCTTGTCGCGCTTCAAAATAATGGCCGCCACAAGGAATGACGCTAAGGTCGCTAACGTTACCCCGATAATCAACCCGATGTAGTTTGAAATGCTTCGTGGGGCCATCGCAAACAACATAATGATTGAACCAGGTGATGGGGTTGAACGTAACCCAACGTTTAAGAGACTGAATGTAGCGGTCCCAGTAACCCCACCAGCAATAACGGCTAAGAACAACGCTGGCTTCATTAAAACGTATGGGAAGTAGATTTCATGAATCCCACCAAGGAAGTGAATAATCATCGCACTTGGTGCGGAAGCCTTGGCACTCCCTTTACCAAATAAGGCAAAGGCTAATAAGATCCCAAGACCTGGACCTGGATCTGGTTCAAGTAAGAACAGAATTGACTTCCCAGCACTGGCAGCCGCTTGAATCCCAAGTGGTGTCAAAATACCTTGGTTAATCGCATTGTTCAAGAACAAAATCTTCGCAGGTTCAATAAAGACATTGGCTAATGGTAAGAGGTTGGCTTTAATAATCCAGTTAACCCCGACCGCCATTGCGGCACTGGCACCGGCAACCAATGGTCCAATACCAAAGTAACCGAGGATTGCTAATAACATCCCCATAATCCCAGCGGAGAAGTTGTTAACTAACATTTCAAAGCCACTGTGGACTTTGTCTGAAATGGCATCGTCCCACTTCTTAATGCACCAACCACCTAAAGGCCCCATAATCATGGCCCCAATAAACATTGGGATGGTTGACCCAACAATCACACCCATGGTGGCGATCGCACCAACGACCCCACCACGGTGACCGGCAATCATATTCCCACCGGTAAACGCTATCAATAATGGCAATAAATAATGGACCATGGGTTGAATCATCTTAGCTAAATCTGCATTTGGGAACCAACCACCGGCCATAAAGATGGCGGTAATTAAGCCCCAAGCGATAAAGGCGCCGATGTTCGGCATGACCATGTTACTCAACGCACTCCCGAACTTTTGCACGCGGGCTTTGATGCCCACTTTTTTCTTTGCAACAGGAGCGGATTGGGTTGCTGTACTATTTTCACTCATCAGATATAAGCTCCTTCCTTTTCTTTACTCTTACATCATAACGAGCTTAGAAAACGGTTTCAAGAAGTTCTAGGCAGAGCGGTGGCACAGCAAAGTGTGCCACAATTAAACTCACCGATTCACAACACTTATTTTTGACACGATTAGCTACAATCACTGATGTAAAAGCAATGGTAGCCTTTTCTAAAATAGCAGAATGTGCGATAATGATTACGGTTTCACAAGTAAAGTCACGCGTTTTTATGGCGCTATTTTTTTAATATTAACGATTAAGCACACCACAACTCAAAAGAGAAGGCCGTCTGATGTTAAAGAAACGTTGGTTCCGCTATCTGCTAGATAATGTCGTCACTTGCTTCGTCATCGCGCTCATTGATTTCCAACACCCACTCCCTTTAAGGACCTATCTTTGGACGATTCCGATTGGTCTGGCAGGCTATTATCTAACTGACGGCTTAAAGTGGTTAGGTCGCCGATATGGTGATTGGCTTGACCGTCATTTTTCTAAGTAATCCCCCTTGCCCATTGTTTTCTATCTTCAGACTCCTATACTGAAAAGTACAAAGGGGGCAGAACTAATGATGAAGAAAAGTTCTGATTGTACTGAAATCTTAGTAGGAAAGGCCGCCACGATCGACGGTTCCACAATTGTGGCTCGTAATGAAGACGGTTACGGGCCCATTAATCCAATCAATTTTGTCGTTCACGCGGCGGCTGATCAACCCAATGCCACCTATACTTCCGTGACAACTGGAGTCACTGTGCCACTACCTGACCATGCTTATCGTTACACAGCTACACCACAAGCTGACCAAAGCGATGGTCAATATGAAGAGGCCGGCATTAATGAATTCAATGTTGGCATGAGTGCCACTGAAACGACTGCCACTAATCCCCGGGTCTTAGGTTACGACCCATTGGTCACTGACGGGGTCGATGAAGAAGCGATGGTCTCACTTGTCTTACCTTATATTAAGACGGCTAAAGAAGGTGTCCAACGTTTAGGCGCTTTACTGGAAAAGTATGGGACTGGCGAAAGTAATAGTATCGCCTTTAATGACCACAATGATATTTGGATCTTAGAAACCGCTGGTGGGCATCACTGGGGCGCGATGCGCTTACCTGATGACACTTATGCCATTGTGCCCAACCAAACTGTCGTTCAAACCATGGACTTGACCGATACGAACAACTTTCTTGGTGCCACTGACTTATTAGCTTTCGTTGACAACTATCATTTGAATCCTAATCCAGACAGCTTTAACTTCCGCACAATTTTTGGCACGCACGGTGAAGATGACGCCTATTACAACACCCCACGGACTTGGTACGGCCAAAAGTTATTCAATCCCGAAATTGAACAACAACCAACCGCCCAAGATATGCCAATGTGTCGCAAACCTAGTCATCAATTAGCGATCGAAGACGTCCAAGCTTTCTTGTCGTCACACTACAATGGCACCCCTTATGATCCGTTTGGGACCTACGCTTCCGGTTCTGAAGCTGACCAACGGAAATATCGCCCCATTGCGATGGATCGGAATCAATGCTCATCGATTCTCCAAATCCGAAACGATGTCCCTGCCGACCGCGCAGCCATTCAATGGGTCGCTATGGGCTTCTTTGCTTACGCCCCATACATGCCATTCTTTACCAATATTAATGACACCCCAATTGATTACCGCAACGCAAGCGCCGATGTCGACGTCAATAACGTTTATTGGTTGAATAAGACGTTATCGGTCTTAATCGAACCACATTGGCATGACTACGCTGAAGCAGTCAACGCCTTTAAGAATGGCTGTCAATCTTATGCGCGCGGGCGTGTGGCAGTTACCGATGCCGCCGTCAGTGATGGTGATGTGACGACCGCTTTGACCCAAGCCAATCAAGCCACCGCTAGTGAGATTTCTAGCCGGACCCATCAGTTATTCGATACGATTGTCAAACATGGTTTGAACTTATCGAAGACCGCTTGGGAAAAGGGCCAAAACCTTTAGCTAGTCCTGACAATAACCAACAAAAAAAGGTACCATCAATCACCGTTTTCGCTGATTGATGGTACCTTTGTCTTTTTAATTGGTATTAGCTAATTAGTATTTTTTGCTTAACTTGCTAGCAGCCGCTTCGTCAATAATAACGGTAACGTCTGGGTGGTTTTGCAAAATTGAAGCTGGCAAGTCAGGTGTGTCAGGGCCTTCGATCATACCCTTAACAGCATCAGCCTTGTTTTCGCCAAAGGCTTCTAAGATTAAGTGCTTGCTCTTCATGATTGAAGCTAAGCCCATTGAGAAGGCTTGCTTAGGCACATCATTTTCGCTAGCGAAGAAACGCGCATTGGCTTCGATTGTTGATGGTGTTAAATCAACCACGTGAGTCGTCACGTTACGATCAGTCCCTGGTTCGTTAAAACCAATGTGACCATTACGACCAATCCCTAAGATTTGTAAATCAATTGGGTGTTCTTCAATAACTTTGTCATAACGTTTAACTTCTTCAGCTGGATCAGTTGCTAAACCATTTGGTAAGAATGATTCCTTGAATGGTTTTTCGTTAAACAAGTGTGATTGCATGAAATATTTGTAGCTTTGGTCGTTATCTGGTGCGATACCAACGTATTCATCCAAATTAACAGATGTACAGTTACTGAAATCTAAATCACTATTTACGATTTCTTGATAAGTTGTTACGGGCGTAGAACCAGTCGCCAACCCAAATACTTTTGCCCCATTGTCTAAGGCATTCTTGAATACTTTAAATCCTTCTTTGCCGCCAGCAGCTTGATCCTTTACTACGATAACTTTCATAATTAACTGACTCCCTCTTTATTTGGTATAGTCCAATTATATATTGGTCTAGACTGAAATTCAAGGGATTTGCCCAAAAAAGTTTAAAAAATCTTGTAACCGGTGTCAAATATTGCTTTCATCGTGTTTTAGGCTAACTTAAAATTTGTAATTTAGCTCGTGTTTGCCTATACTTAACCTGTTCGTAACTCCGTAGAGCGTGAGAAACTCTACGACTAGCCAAGGCTGATGAAGCTGTTGGCTATTTTTTTTACACTCACACATCCTCATTAGGGGATTTTAATTGTCAACTTAGTAAGACCGTTTTACTTTTTGAACCAAATACTGATTCACCAATTTTTAAATAGACCCGCCCTTTGATTTGATTAGCATCTGGGATCTCAAAAACAATGGTCCCTTTTAAGCTTGATTCCGGATAAAGTGTTTCAAAAAAGAAACTATCTTTGTGCTGGGTAGTTTGCTGGTTACGATTAATAGTACTGACGTTAAGCGCATTATATTTTCGATTTTGAGTCAATAGTTGAAAATTAAGTCCTGATAACACTACTTCCCTCGTACCAGTATTTTTAACATTTAGGTCCAATCGTACTTGCTGGCCTTCAATAACTAATTCATCTGAACTTTGCACCCTTAAGTTACCAACGTTCACAGTTGTTTTCGCGATCTTGCGCTTACTTAGCTGTAAACGACTTCGTGGCTTAATAATCGCATTCGCAGTAACCCCATTTACAAAAACAATAACACACACAAGCATTGCAGTTCGTAAAGACTTTCTCATTTTCGCACTCCTCCAATCTTTTCTCATGATATCATCGGTTTAATTTAATTCATACTATAACGTTTATTATTTATATATTATAAATAATAATATTTCATATTAAATATCAAGTTTGTAACACTATCGACCATGATATGGCTCGCTGAACTTTTTATTGCCATTTCCAAACTAATACCTAATGTGGTACCCTATTCCCAGCAAAATCCAACAAACATGCGAGGTTTTATCAATGGAACCAACCTTTAATAAAATGACGCCCGCTGGCTATCAAGCTATCGAGCAAGAAATCGAAGCCTTAAAACAACAACGCCCACACCGGATTAAAGTCCTAGCCGCGGCAGCAGCTTTAGGTGACCGTTCTGAAAACGCGGAATATACTAACGCTAAACGTGACTTAGGTCGTTTGGAAAGTCGCCTACGGTTTTTAAACAAGCAACTCCAATATGCGCAAGTCGTTGAACCAGCCGACAACGATAAACTAGATATCGGCAAATCGGTCACCTTGGAATTCTTAGATGATCATGACCAAGTAACTTACCAATTAGTTGGCAAACAAGAAGCCAATCTGGAGGCCCAGAAGATCTCATTCACCTCACCAATCGGCCATGCACTAGATGGTCATACGGTTAATGACGTCGTCACGGTAGCAGCGCCGAATGGCAGTTATCAAGTTAAGATCATCGATATTCAGCGTAGCTAAAAAACGAGTTCAGGATAAAATCCTGAGCTCGCTTTTTCATTAATAACTGTTTTCGACCTAATATAGGTTGCTTAAAATTCCTGATAAACCGCTGGGTCTTGATTCTTCAACCGGCCATCAGCGTGACTTAAACCATTGATTGTTGCCATATCGGCCGCATTGATTTCAAAGTCAAAGAGATCGATGTTGCCAGCTTGACGACTCGGTGTAGATGATTTTGGAATCGGCAAGGTCCCTAATTGCAATTCCCAACGTAAGATCAATTGACCAACATTCTTATTGTAATGGGCTGCGACTGTTTGTAACGTTTCGTTCGTTAACATTTCACTGGCCCGGCCTAATGGACTCCAGTCTTGAGTTAAGATTCCATGGGCTTGATCATAATCGCGTTGGGCTTGTTGATTGAAGTATGGGTGTAATTCCACTTGGTTGATAACCGGTAGAACGCCCGTTTCTTTTGCCAATCGGTCCAAATGGGCAGGCAAGAAGTTTGAGACCCCAATTGACCGGACTAACCCAAACTTTTGCGCATCGATTAGCGCTTGCCAAGCTTCAACATAATGGTCTTCCTTAGGATTTGGCCAATGGATCAGATATAAATCATAATAGTCCAAACCAGCGCGGAATAATGATTCTTGAATCGTGTCTAACGCTTCACGATACGCATGATGCCGACCAGGTAACTTGGATGAAATCAACAGTTCTGAACGTGGCACTGATGACCGTCGCACGGCTTCACCAACGACCCCTTCATTTTCATAATTAAAGGCGGTATCTAATAAGCGATAGCCACGATCAATCGCTGAATCGATCACTTGTACCCCATGCGCACCATTTAATTTATAAGTGCCAAAACCAACTTTAGGTAACGTTAACCCATCACGTAATGTATATGTTTCCAACGTCAAAATTCCTCCTTAACGATCCGCGAGTGCATCGCGAATCTCATCTTCAAATGTTTCAGGCCGAGTCACTGGTGCAAAGCGATTCAACACCCGACCGTCACGCCCAATCAAAAACTTGGTAAAGTTCCATTTAATCCGACCATGACCAGCAGTTTGCTTTAAATACGTAAACAACGGGTCTTCAGTCTCACCGTTGACGACAACGCGCTTGGTCATTGGAAACGTCACCCCGTAGTGGCGTTGGCAATAGTCATGGGTCGCATCGTCATCCGCTTTTTCTTGATGAAACTGATTTGAGGGCAGCCCTAAAACGACTAGCCCTTCGGCTTGATATTTCTGATAAAGCGTCTCTAAGCCCTTGAACTGTGGCGCTAAACCACAATTACTGGCAGTATTTACAACCAGTAAGACTTGGCCACGATATTGTTCGAGCGGTAATGCCGCACCACTCATTTCAATTTCAGTAAAATCATAGATTGAAGCCATTTGCTTTCCCTCCCTCGTCTACCTTAAAACGACAAGTTGCTTAACTAAAGTAAAGCACAAATTTGTGACTTTCGAACACACTTTGCTCGAAAAGATGGAAAATTGTTTGCGCTCTCATTTGAATTCCGGTACACTGAACGTAATCATTCATAGCAACTGGGGTGCCATTCGGCTGAGATCATACCCATTGAACCTGAATCTGGATAATGCCAGCGCAGGGAGCAATGCTTATTTGGGGAACACTGACTTAAGACTTAGCCGTCTGTCACTAGTTGCAATTAACTAGTGGCAGGCGTTTTTTGTTTCCACGGAAGCATGAATGTAAAATCTTTGGGAGGTTTTATTGATGAAATGGGCAAAAAGTTGGACGTTAAGTGATGTCATTTTGATTGCCTTGATTGGGATCTTTTTTGGCGCGATTTTTATGGGGACAAACTACTTATACGATGTATTAACCGCCGCCCTCACGCCATTTGGACTCGCTGGCTTAGCAAATGAACTCTTACTCGGGATTTGGTGTATGCCCGGGATGTTAGCTGGCTACATGCTACGGCTCAAAGGATCCGCCACCCTCGGGGAATTACTGGCCGCCGTCGTTGAAATGTTCTTTGGTGGCCAATGGGGCGCCGCAACTTTGATTTCTGGGGTCTTACAAGGGTTCGGTTCCGAACTCGGCTACATTATCACCCGCTACAAACATTATGACTGGCTGGGCTTGACTGCTTCGGCATTGACGACCACCATCGTCACTTTTGGCTGGGACTTAGCTAAAAACGGCTACTTAAAGCTCCAACTCTGGCTATTAGTACTTTATTTAGTCGTCCGGTTTATTTCGATGTTTGTCTTTGGTGGCGTCTTGACCCGCTTGATCACCGATCTACTCGACCGCAGTCACGTTTTAAAGTCAACACACACGAACTAAGGAGAGGTTATTTATGGCGACCATCGCGCTCAATAATTTAACGTTTACGTACCCACAGGCGGTGGCCCCGACCTTGCAACACGTGTCATTAACCTTTACGAGCGGCCATTTCACCTTACTAACTGGGCCTTCTGGTACTGGCAAATCCACGTTATTAAAACTCATGACTGGTTTGTTACCGCTCGATGATCCAGCGGCGATTCAATACGACCAAGTCAATTTGTCAGCCATTGATCAGACCGACCGGGCGGCCAAAGTCGCGATGCTATTTCAAAATCCAAATCAACAATTCGCCATGGATACGGTCGAAAATGAATTGGTGTTTGCTCTTGAGAATCGCCAAGTCGACCCGACCCAGATGGCTGCCCGCATCACGGCGGCGTTAGACTTCGTGGGCATTAGTGCCTTACGTCAGCGTAAATTGTTACATTTATCTGGTGGCGAAAAGCAAAAAGTTGCTTTAGCCGTGATCGTCGCCATGGATAGCGATGTCATCTTACTAGATGAACCATTTGCGAGTGTTGATCCGACTGCCCGCGCTAGTTTATTACGCCGGCTGGTGCAATTACGTGATAAAGCCGGCAAAACGATTATTTTAGCCGATCATGATTTGACCGACTATCAGGCCCTCGTCGACGACGTGGTTAAAGTAACGCCAGCACGCAACATCGTGCCCGTCACAGTGGCCCAGCGACCCGCATTATTTCAAGCCTTTGAACAACGGGTATCAACCACGACTACTTGGCCACAGCCGACTAGCGGCCAGCCAGCTTTCAAGCTACATCAACTAGCCTTAACGCAAGGCCAACATCAGCTCTTGCAACCAACTGATCTGACTTTATTTCAACAACATGTCACTTTGATCACCGGTCCCAACGGCAGTGGCAAGTCGACCTTTTTTGAGGCACTGGTGCGTTTACACGCTTATCAAGGCCGAATCAGCTATGCCGGCCAAGATATCCAGCGGCTAAAACGGCGCGCTTATGCCCGCCAAGTCGCCTTGTTATTTCAAGATGCGGAGACGCAATTTTTAAATATTACGGTCCAAGAAGAACTCGCTCAAAGCCAAAAACATGCCGCGGGGACTTACTTTACGACTGCCCGCATTCAGCAAGCTTTGGCACAACTCAATCTCGCTGGCCGTGATGAACAAGTGATTTACACCCTTAGTGAAGGGCAAAAAAAGAAATTACAGATTTTATTGATGTTGATCATGCAGCCACCGGTCTTATTAATGGATGAGCCGCTAAAGGGTCTCGACTTAGCGTCAATCAATGCTTTGGTCCAACTACTGCAAACGACTTTAGCTGCGACCCAGCAAACCTTAGTCATTATTAGCCACCAATTAACGGGACTCACGCCATTAATCGACTACCACTTGCATTTCGATCAGCAACAATTGCGCTATCAGGGGGTGCCGCATGAATCCTAGCCTGAAACTGTTACTGCTCCTCTTGATTGCTTTAGAAATCTCATTCACCACGATTGTGAGCTTGAATATCGCTTTAGTCTTATTGGCCGCACTTTATCTACTGTTAAAAGGGACCAAATTCAAAACACTCGGTTGGCTACTGATCGTACCATTATTACCCGCGATTGGGTTATGGAGTACGCAATATATTAATGGTAGTGGCGATAAGACGCTCATGGCCTGGGTCTTATTCACCCGCATCTACGCGTTCGTCTTCACTGGCGCCACCTTTACACTGACGACCAATATTTTGCAGCTAGCCGATGCCCTTGAGCAAAATTGGCATTTGCCCTCAAAATTCGCTTATGGCGTATTGGCTGCTTATAACTTGGTTCCAAAGATTCAACATGAAGTCCAAATTATTCGCGCCGCTGGCTTGATGCGCGGTCAACAATTGTCTTTTTGGTCGCCACAGCTGTACTTCAAGGCCATTCTAGTTTCAATCAACTGGTCACAAAACTTGGCACAAGCGATGGCGTCGCATGGGTACGTTGAAGATGCTCCCCGCACCCATTATCGCCAAGTACGGTTACGACTGCGCGACTGGTTGATTTTAGGGCTTGGTTTGAGTTGCTTACAATTGGGAGTCTTTGTGATTCCTTGGCGCTAAAAAGGAAAACTAGCACATCAGTCAAAAATGGCACTTGCTGAAGTTTGAACCTTCAACAAGTGCCATTTAGTGTTTTCATCTCTAATTGTCGAAACATGGGAATTGCAGGTTGGCCGACGCTACCTGGCTACCCTTTAGCAGCCGCAATTTGTGCGCGTAACGCCTGTAACACTGCTGAATCGGCACTAGGATCTAACATCATTTGATCGTATTTAAACTGTAATAACGGTAAGTCTGATGGTGCAGCTGCTTTAACGGTAACGCGCGCTGGATCAATCAAGCGTTGCTGATCAAACGTCAATTGGCGCGTGGCCACTTGCGTGCGAAACGTCGTATCGTGTGAGACAAAGATAACGGTCCCCGGATAATGCTGCAAATAGTCAGCTAATGCATCCAAGGCATCGACGTCCAAATAATTTGTCGGTTCATCTAGCATTAACACGTTATAATTACCGACCAAAATCGCAACTAATTGTAGCTTAACCAACTCGCCACCGCTTAAACTGGCAACCGACTGTTGATAAAAACGAGCCGGTAAGCCAAGCGCCCCCATCACATTACGCACCGTTTGATCTGGCAACTGACTCGCGGCGCGTACAGTTTGCCAGACTGTCAATTGTCCATCTAGCGCGGTCATATCTTGTTTGAAGACGCCAAGCTTGGCCGCTGGGGCAAGGTTTAATCCGGCTTGATGCGCCAAAATTGCGGTCAATAATGTCGTTTTACCACTCCCATTTGGCCCCACTAAGGCGACTCGCTCACCCGGCTTGATTTGAAAAGTCGCTTGTTTTAGGAGCACTTGCTGTTGACGACGCAACGTGAAATTCGTTGCTGTCACGACGGTCTTCCCTGTAAATGCGGGAAAATCAGTCGCCACTAATTTAAAGCCCGTCGTGGTAAATGGCTTCGTTACTTTGGCCTCACGTTCACCGCGTTCAACTAGTTTTTTGGCACTGCGATCCAGCTTAGCGGCGGTCGCTTCGCGTAATGATTTGGAATTCGATCGTTCACTCGGCGTCATCCGCCGATTGCCTTTGCGAAGCCGTTGTGCTTTTTCATGTCGCGCTTGCATGGCCAGCTTCAAATCATGTTGATGCCGGTTTTGACGCACGTAGGCAGCTTGTTGACTAGTGATTTGTTGGTCCAACTGCGTGCGATAAGCTGCATAGTTCCCCGGATAAGCCTTGAATTCACCATGGCGCACGGCCCAAGTTTGGGTCGTGACAGCATTTAACAAGTGACGATCATGCGAGATCAATAGCAACAAGCCATGATAGTGTTGCAATTGCTTGATCAGCCAAGCTTGATGCGGTTCGTCTAAATTAGATGACGGTTCATCTAAGATCAAAATCTCTGGTCGGACGCTCAACGCTTGTCGGACCCGAGCCATCATCGCTTGACCCCCGCTCTGTTCATTAGATGCCGCAATTTGTGCGACATATGTCACGACTCCATCGACGATCAGTTGGCCATGGTAATCATGATCCGTACCGGTTAATAAATGCGCTAACGTCGACTTACCAGCGCCGTTACGGCCAACAATCCCAATCCGGTCGCCACCATTGGCAACTAAGTGTGCCACTGTAAACAATGGTCGCCCATTGATCAATTTTTCAAGTTTCATCATGTTAATTTCAGACATTTACGTGTCCCCCTTTTTTTAGCAGGGATTAAATCGGCGCACAAAAAAAGCGTCCTCAGATTGACCGAGACCGCTGGCTTTGGAATTCTGCCAGCGCCACTAATTAATCCCACAAACGACAGTCCACCCCTAAAGTGAGTTGGTGAAACTGTAGCATTGATGACATTAATTAGTTGCGCATTGGCTGAATACCTCGTGTTTTCATAAGTTGTGTTATAGATTAGCATGCTTTAAATTATTTTGCAACTCCCACTCATTTTCAGTAAGATTAAAGTATTTTCTGAAATCAAAGGGGCCACAACATGAAAAAAATCTTTTATATCGCCCTGTTTGCCGCAATTGGTGGCGGCAGTCGCGAAGCACTGAACTTACTGGTCAGTTGGCCACAACACTTTTGGATCACGGTCATCATTAACGTGACCGGGGCTTTCTTACTGAGCTTGATCACGACGCTATTACCCGCCCGCTTGCCTGTTAGTGACGCTGTTATCACGGGGCTTAGTGTCGGTTTGATTGGGAGTTTCACCACTTTTTCGACCTTTACATTAGAGACATTGACGCTCTGGCAGCAAGGTCAAACTAGCCTCGTGTTAACCTATGTTGGCACTAGTTTAGGTTTGGGCCTTTTAGCGGGTTTAGCGGGCAACTTACTCAGTCAACATTGGTTACCAAAGGAGGCGGCTTAACATGTGGGGCTTAATCGGACTCGTTAGTGGCGGTGCCGCCTTAGGGGCGTTGACCCGTTACGGCGTGATGGCGGCTAGTCGACCGCTAAATCAACGGTTTGCGTTACCAATCGCGACGTTAAGCATTAATCTTGTGGGCGCTTTATTACTCGGTTGGGACATGACCAGTTCGCTGCCCACCGCTTGGCAATTGTTCTTAGGCACTGGCATTATGGGCGGCTTGACGACATTTTCCACAATGATTAACGAAATTATTTTGTTAGCTCGTAATGGGCGGTACAAAACTGCCAGTTGCTATTTAGGGCTAAGTCTCATTGGTGGGCTAATCATGGTTTGGCTAGGAACACTTCTTTGAAAGCAAAGCAACCGTTTTCAGCAATGTGCTATACTGGAATTGGTCGATAAATTTTTACATTCTAAGAAGGGTTGTTTATGTTGCATTATTTTGACCTGAAACGGCCTAAAAAGCTGGGACTTTCCATTGCTGATCAACGACAACGTTGGTTGCGGGAATTTCTGAAAGCATTTTTAGTCGTTTTCTTTGTTTATTTCAGTATGTACCTGATCCGCAATAACCTCTCCGCTGCCCAACCATTGTTGGTCAAAGATGGGATCTCGACGACACAATTAGGTTGGATTGGTTACGGCTTTTCCTTAGCTTACGGGATTGGGAAAACGGTCCTTGGTTACGTGGTCGATGGGAAGAACACCAAGCGTTTTATGTCCTTCTTGTTGATTTTAGCGGCTTTGATGACGTTGATCATCGGAGTGGCCTTACTCATGAACCACGCACCAGTTGGCCTGATTTTAGTCCTCTGGTCATTGAATGGGGTCTTCCAGTCACCTGGTGGTTCCGCATCACTGTCCACGATTTCACGGTGGACAACGACCACAACTCGGGGGCGCTACATCGGGATTTGGAATATCTCCCATGAATTTGGTGGTGCGGTCGCTGGGGTGATTGCGCTTTGGGGTGCCAATCATTTATTTGCTGGTAACGTCGGCGGTATGTTTATTTTTCCTGCTATTATTGGTCTCATTATTGGATTTTGGGGACTGTTTTATGGCGCCGATGACCCGCAAGAACTTGGTTGGGATGCCAGTGAAGTTATCTTTGGTGAAACCATTTCTTCTGCTGACCAGACCGCTTCTAGTATGAGCAAATGGGACATCTTTAAGACCTTCGTTATGAAGAGCCCCTGGGTTTGGTTGTTATGTATTGCCAACGTCTTCGTCTACGTGGTCCGCATTGGGATCGTTAACTGGGCACCCCTTTATACCGTCCAACAACTCCACTTTACGGTTGCACAAGGGGCCAACACCCTATTACTCTTCCAGCTTGGTGGGATTATTGGTAGTGTGGTTTGGGGTTGGTTCTCCGACGTCTTAAAAGGTCGGCGGGCAGTAGTTTCCATTATTTGCTTGGCTTTAACTGCGTTTGTGGTATTAGGTTACCGCTACGGGACGACGCCGATGATGATCAATACCTCATTGTTCTTCTTAGGTATGTTGATCTATGGCCCACAACTCCTAATCGGGGTGGCCGTCATTAGTTTCGTGCCTAAAAACGCGTTAAATGTTTCCGATGGGTTAACCGGGACCTTTGCCTATATCTTTGGGGACTTGATGGCGCAAGTCGGCTTTGCCGCAATCGCCGATCCCAAAGCAAATGGGTTGTCATTTTTAGGAATGACCTTACATGGTTGGAACGATACGTTTATCGTCTTTTATATCGCCGTTGTCTTAAGCATTATCATGCTGGCAATTATTGCGATTGGGGAAGAAAAACGGATTCGCCAACAATTAAAGCTTGAAAAATAAGCCAAATTAAAAGGTGTCACGACTAGTTTTTGCTAATCGTGGCACCTTTACTTTTACTATGATTCAGAAACCGTTAACTCCTGTTCCATATATGCCTTAGCATTCATTGCTGCATGGCGACCAGAATTTACATTATGCGCGCATGCGGAGCCACCTAATGTGATTGTATAAACATTCCGATACTGCATCGTACTATCCATCCCAGAAATATATAATCCCGGAATCTTTTCAAAATTATCTTTAATGACTTCAAACTTACGATTAGAACCAACGCCACCAATTCCAATCAAGTTAGACGGATCTAAGCGGGCAATGTAGAACGGTCCTTCATCTAAAGCGACTAGCATATCAGGTTCTTTGTTAAATTCTTCGTCTTTACCTTGGTGGGCAAACTGATTGTAACGCTTGATGGTTGCCGTAAAGTCAGCAACTGGTAACCCAACTGCTTTAGCTAAGTCTTCAAAGTTATCTGCTTGATATAAAGAATCGCCCTCATTGGTCTTAACCGCTGCCGCTAAAACATCATCAGCACCAGCGACATCCTTAGTGATTTGATCATAAATCGCCTGGTTAAAGACCTCATACGTTACCTTCGTTGAGCCGATCGCCATTCGTTGATACAGTAAGTTTTCTTTTTTCACATTTTCATTAACTAACCGCACCCCATCTTGGTTCACAAAGACCACTGGTCCACCTGATGGTAACGACATAAAACCGTTAATTGGATCAATATAGAGATGTACCCCGGCGTGTGGTAATGCTTGGATGTAATTCATCATAAACTCTGGTGATTCAGTTAACATGTCTTTAGCGCCTAGTGACATTGCCATCATGTAGCCATCGCCAGTATTACTTGGCATTGAACAATAATGTAAATTCTTAGTCTGCCAACCTTGCTTAGCAATCAATTTATCGTTATGCCCGACACCACCAGTTGCTAGCAAGGTTGCTTTAGCATTGATCTTCAGCGTCCCTTTAGGATTAGTCGCATAAACACCGGCGACCCGCTTACCATCGTAGATGATGCTAGTCGCACTAGTTTCTAACACAAACTGAACACCTAATTCATCAGCACGTTGTTTCATGTAAGGCACATAGCCTTCAGAAGCAAACCCGTCTTTAAACCAATGGAAGGTCGGAAAAGCACATGTACCATGATAATCGTCGACATTTGTTAATTGCACACCTTGTTTAAGCAACCAATCGATATTTTCAGCTGAATGGTTAACTAAATCCACCCAGAATGAACCGTCCGCGCGATATTGGCCTAATTCTTGTTCACGGGCAATAATTTCTTCTTTATTGGCGTGAATCCCGGCAGCTTTTTGCATATCTGTATTGATGCCAAAGATACCTTCAACCCCACCACCATTACCAGCAACAAAAGCATTCTTCTCAATCACTGTCGTTTTTAAACCTTCTGAGGCTGCTTGAACGGCCGCGGCTAGTCCAGAAATCCCGGCCCCAACGATTAAAAAGTCTGTGTCAATGGTTTGATCAACTTCTGCTGGTGTCTCACGCCAACTTGCATAATCATTGGCATCACTATTCGCATTTTCAGGTCGGTCAGTTGTAGTTTTAACAACTGATTGAACGGGCTTTTCAAAATCAGTTACTTGACCACCAGCGGTTTCAATGATTTGTTTAACAGCCGCTAATAATCCCTTGCTTGAATAAGAAGCACCGGTTAAGGCATCGACACTAACTGTCTGTTGGTCAATAATCGTTTGTGGTAGTCGTGTGAAGACCGCTTCTTCTAAACTTCCTGGCTTTATGTCTTTTTTAGCGACAATCCGCTTAATTCGATTATCAGCAATTTCGATTTCTAAGTCCGTGGTATTGCCTTCATAGCCTTCAGCAGTAACTTTATAAACACCTGATTTTAAACTTGTCATGAATAAAAGCCCTCCTAAAATTATTAACACTTTTCAACAAGTTAAATTTATCACATAAAGAGCTTACCTTAAAATTGAATAATGTTATTATTAATAACAAAAGCTTATAAGTTAGCAGGTGATTATATGAATCTCGAACATCTAAAGTTATTTACGAATCTCGCCGAAACTTTGAATTTTTCGCAGACTTCGCAAAATCTCCATATTACACAGCCTGCGGTTACCCAGGCAATCAATTCGTTAGAAAACGAACTGGGCTTCAAACTATTTAAACGTAACAAGCGTCAGGTCAAGCTTACAACAGGCGGCCAACTTTTTTATGAGCAAGCTCAACCCTTATTAATCAAATTAGAAGCCGCCGTTGAAAACGCCCGTCACGCTGAAGAACGAAAAGCGGCCTCAATTTCCATTGGTTATACTAGTACCTATTATGAAATCCAGCGTTTTCCACAACTTATAACAGAATTTAATAAGCTGCATCCAGAGACCCATATTTTTCTTGAAAACTTTAATCACAATTTACTAAAACAACACTTGATAAACCAAGAATGCGATGTGACTTTTCCAATGCAAGATAGTATTGCCGATACCCAAAACATCCATTTCATTCCATTAATTACTGGTCGTTTCGCCTGTATCGTCCCCAATAATAATCCACTCGCCCGTAAAGACAGTATCGACATTACTGACTTAAACGGTGAATGCGTCATCGTATTAAATGCCAATCAATGTCCACCACGCCAATTCGCATTGCAACAAATAATCAAGCGGACTTGTCCTGACACGACATATCTGTACTCTGACTCCGTCATGCTAAGTCATACCATGGTTCAAGGTGGCCTAGGTATCGCAGTGATGGTCAATCTAGCTAGCCTACCAGACAGTAAGCAATTTAAGGTCATTCCATTAACTTATCCCAAACAACACGCCTACACTTATGGAATGGCAATCCTGAAAAGCAATTCTAATCCCGTCCTTAATGATTTCATTCGCTGTGCCACCAAAGTTATTGGCCAATAAAAAAGCCGTAAATCCAGTTTTGATGAACTGAATTTACGGCTTTACTTTTAGGCTTAATTACTAAACGGACTGGCAAATAATGCCAAGCCACCGATAGCGATGACGGCAATCCCAATCCACAATGCTACTCGAATTAAGAACAGGCCGACGATAATCATAAACGCCAAGCCAATCAATTTAAAACCAATTCTAAAGAAAACTTTGAGTAACCAAAGTCCAATTACTAAAGCAATCAATAAACCGATCATTTCTCCGCTCGTCTGCGAGCTTCCCTCCTTACGGTCGTCGCGACCGCTGGTTGAACCTTTCGTTCTTGCCAGTAAGTGTAGCACGCAGCGCTGAAATCACGGTAATGATTCGTTCGAAATTACGAAAAGCTTAACTTACTGAATCGCGGCCACTTGACGGACCATGGCCAACTCTTCGTTAGTTGGAATCAATAAAACTTTAATCTTTGAGTCCGCGCTACTGATGACCCCTTCTTGACCAGCCGCATTTAAATCAGCGTCTAATTTCACACCAAAGATGCTTAACTCGTCAATGATTTGTTGCCGTAATTGGACGTTATGCTCGCCAATCCCACCAGCAAAAATTAAGGCATCGGCCCCATGTAATTCAGCTAAATAGCTCCCCGCATACTTCACGATGCGATTGACGAAAATTTCCACGGCTAATTTAGCTTGCGGATTCGTCTTTTCTTGAGCTTTGATTTCTCGCATATCTGGTGAGATACCAGAAACACCTAACAACCCAGATTCGTTGTTCAACATCATCATGATTTCATCAGGATCCGTAATCTTCAATTGCGTCATCAAGAATGGCAAGATTGACGGATCAACGTCACCAGCCCGAGTGCCCATCGTCACACCGGTTAGTGGTGTAAAGCCCATCGACGTATCGAACGCTTTCCCATCTTTAACCGCTGCCAATGACGCACCACTACCTAAATGCATCGTGACTAAGTTAACTGTATCCTTTGGTTGGTGTAATAATTCAGCCGCACGCCCCGTTAAGTAACCATGCGAAATACCATGTTCACCATAGCGACGAATGTGGTATTGTTGCGTTAACTGATACGGCAAGCTATAAATAGCATTCATTTCTGGCAAGTCCGTAAAGAACTGACTGTCAAAAACGGCATATTGCTTCACATTTGGTAAGGTTTCGGCCATCGTCGCAATCCCCTGGGCTTCCATGGGATTGTGTAATGGGGCAAAACTACTTAACCCTTTGATTTGGTCTAAGACTGTCGGCGTGACTTCAACGGCGTGCTTGAAGGTCTCGCCCCCAGCAACGACGCGATGCGCGACAGCGGTAATTTCTGCTAAGTCTTTAATAATTGCCAAACGTTGGAGTTCAGCCAACATCATTTGGGCGGCATGCGCCTGATCTAAATTATCAACAGTAGTTTCAAATTTTTGATGATCACCGTACTTGATGGTAAAAATCGAGCCCGGCATACTAATTCGTTCAACTAAACCACTGGCGAGTACGTTTTCAGCTGGCATTTCGAATAACTGCCATTTTAACGATGAGCTCCCAGCGTTAATGATCAATGTTTTTTGCATCGGATATCATCCTCCCACTTAATAGCATACCGAATTTTCAGAAAAAGTGCTGAATTATTTTCAGCGCGGTACAATAGAACTTAACTAATCAAAATAAAGGACGGCTAATCATGTCAACTCAAGCTGAATTAGCGGAAGTTACCGTCGTTAGTCAAGCTATCGAACGACAACTTTTCCGTACACGTAAACAAATCGATGCTTTAACCCGCGCAGTCAATCGCGTTGATGATTTTTCTGATTTACAAGTTAAAGGGACCTTGTTGAAAACCTATGCTAGTCAAATCAACGGTCGCCATAACTATGTCGAACTCCCAGATTATCGTCACCCAGACCAAACCTTAACGATCCAACTCGACGCCAGCAAGTCTATTATGGCGAACGCCGAAGCTTACTTTCATCACTATCGTAAAAATAAACGCGGCTTACAAACCGTTGAAGCCAACTTGGATCAAGCCCAACAACAATTAGCCCAACAGCTAAAACGCCAGACTGACTTTCAACCTTTAGACCCTAAACAAGTCGCCGCTGTTAAGCAACAACTGATTGCTGAAGGTGCCTTAAAGACCCATGTTTTACACTCATCTAAGCAACCAGAACCGGCGCATCCTCGCCGCTTTTATACCACCGACCACGTCTTAGTCGAAGTTGGTAAAAATAGTGATCAAAACGACCACTTAACGTTGACGGCACGCAAAGATTATTACTGGATGCATGTCAGTGAACTCGCTGGCTCACACGTCGTCATCCACAGTAACCATCCGAGTGAACAGACCTTACAAGAAGCCGCCGTTTTAACGGCCTATTACAGCAAAGGCCGCAAGTATCCCCGGGTCCCCGTCGATGTCTTAAAAGTCAGCCAACTACACAAACCTAAAGGCGCTAAGTCCGGGTTAGTGACCTTTACTGGCAAAGCTGCGACAATCACCGTCCGGCCAGATGCCACTTTAGTCCAACAATTACGCGTGGAGGATCCTAGTGATGACGCCAATTGAACGTTATATTCATGCCCAACCAGCTGCTTATCAATCAGCCCTAACGACGATTTATCACACCATCAAATCAGACTTACCATTGGCTGAAGAACAACTCAAATACCAGATGCCAACGTTCTATTGGCATGAAAATGTGATTCACTTTGCCTTGTTCAAACACCACATTGGGCTGTATCCAACGCCCAGCGCCATTAGCGCGTTGCAAGCTGAATTAACGGCCTATCATACTAGTAAAGGCGCGATTCAATTGCCTTTAGACCAACCAGTTCCAGTGGCGCTTATTCATCAACTTGCCCAATTTCGACAACGCGAAATCGACGCTAACTATTACTCATAAAAACAGCGTCGCAAGCTTAAACTTGCGGCGTTGTTTTAGCGTTGCCACCAACTCTCTTTTAAGAAGGTAATCTCGGTTACTTCGTTGATTTTAATTTGATTAACCACGCCAGCGGTTTGATTCAACAACAATGACGTCCCATTCACCGCAGCAATTAGCCCACTTGGCTGGTAGCCATTGGTCAGCGTTAGGCGCACCACGCAATTCATCTCGTAGGCTTGTAACAACGACGCTTCAATTGTCTTCAACTGTTCCATCCTCGATCACCTCATCGCAAATAAGTACCTTGATTATAGCACAGTTTTAGAACGTGTGTTCGTTTAATTAAATGAAAATAGCCTGAAAATTCCAAGCTAGAATTTTCAGGCTATTTATCGACTTAATACCCACTTGGCCGATCACCGTCAGTCCCAGGCTGATCTAAACCAACACTGACACGTTGATAAGTCGTCGGGTCCTGCATAACTTTCACCACAAAGTCGGCCACACTGGCCCGTGAAACGACAGTACCTTTAAACCCATCCGCTAAAGTCGTCACTTCATAATCAACCAGCGCGTCATTCGTCAACCAGGCTGGCCGAATTTCGGTATAAGTGATATCATCGGCGGCAACTAAACTGGCCGTTTGACGGAAGCCAACCAGCTCACCAGCAATTATCGCCTCGTTCCAAGCCCCAAACTTACCGGGGACTTCATGATGCGCACCTAATGCACTGATATAGATTAGGCGCGACTGACCGGCTTGATGCATCGCTTTTAACACACTCGCCGTTTGTTCAGCCAAATGCACGCCGTTACCAAGATTAGAATACACGACCGTCACATCGGCCATCGCTTGCGCCAACTTGTCGGTCTCTAACACACTGCCATCGACTAAAGTGACCCGGTCATTATCAGCATATCTTGCCAACCGATCAGCATTGCGTAAATACAGGACTAGTGACAGGTCTGTTTCGGCCAATAAACGTGCGGTAACCAATTGCGCCATCGCCCCGTATGCACCAATAATCATTGCTTTTGTCATCTTGAAAATCCCCCTTAAAAGTTGATGGTCTTAGCATACGAGGTTCGTCTTACTCGAAGGCAATTATTTAGTTTCAGGCGTTGTCAAAACTTGGGTCAAATACCGCGCCAGCTTAGATTAGCGGCAAACAGTAGGTTCAATTAACTGGCTGATTGTCAATCATTCGAAGACTTCTAACTCGAAACAAAACTCCGGCAATGACACGAGATAATGTCATTGCCGGAGTTAATTTTTAAAAGCTAACTTAAACGTTTAAAATTTTCTCGATTGCCGCAATTTCATCGGCACTAAAGTCTAATTGATCCGTCGCCGCTAAGTCAGCGTGCAAATGATCAACACTCGTCGTACCAATGATGACACTGGCGACCGTATCTGTCCGCAATAACCAAGCTAAGGCCATCTGTGCCAAGGTTTGACCGCGTTGTTGCGCGATAACGTTCAAGGCATTTAGTTGTTGAACGACCACATCGGTACCTTTATCCAACAAATACTTATTCGTCCGATGAATTGGAAAATCAGCGGGGATGCCTTTCAAATAACGATCCGTTAGCAACCCTTCTGATAATGGACCATAAGCCACTAAACCAGCATGATGCTTGCCCAGATACTTCAATAGCCCATTTTCCTCAGCTTGCCGGTTCAACATGTTATAAGAGTATTGGTTGACCGTAAATGGCGTCTGCATATCTTCAAAATAACTGACCATTTCAGCCGTTTGCTTTTGGTCATAATTTGAAATACCGACATACAAGGCCTTACCTTGCCGTACGAGCAAGTCCAAGGCTTGGGCCGTTTCTTGTAAGTCGATGTTTGGATCTGGTCGATGTGAATAAAAGATGTCGACATAATCTAAGTTCATCCGCTTCAAACTGCGATCAAGCGCACTGATCAATGTCTTGCGTGAGCCAAAGGCCCCATAAGGCCCAGGCCAGGCTGGATAACCGGCTTTGGTCGTAATCACCAATTCATCCCGGTACGGCATCAAATCACTTTTCAAGATTTGTGCAAAGGTTAATTCGGCCGAGCCTTTAGAAGGACCATAGTTATCAGCCAAATCAAAACTAAACACCCCATGATCAAACGCATCCAAGACCACTTCGCGTGAATTGGCAAGTGGCGCTTCGTCGCCAAAGTTACGCCATAGGCCTAATGAAACTGCTGGTAATTGTAAGCCAGTTCGGCCGACCCGCCGAATCGGTAAATCATTGTAGCGGGTATCTGCTGCTGAATAAGTCATCAAAGTCACCCTTTTTACATTTTTTTGGTTCCGGTTTCATTATAGTACAAACGAAAAGAGCAGTCCTCACGAAAGGTGCGGATTGCTCTACTTAGGAGACCTAGAATTATGACATTCTATCTGTTGCAGTCTAACGTTGTGTCACACCTTGGACCCGAGAGCAACAGTGACTAGCGTAGTCCAAGTTTTACTGCTGGTTTAATTAGCATTAGTACCATTGTAATCCCTGCTTTAGATTGGTCAAGTTCCAAATTCAAACGACCAACCAGCGCAAGACCGTTTTACGCTTAGCTACTGGCGTTCGCCGTGGGTCTGATAAATAAATTTCTTTATGCGCTAACGTCCGGCGTGTCAATTGATGTTCGGTCGCATACACCGCCAATTTTTGAAAGCTAGCGGGTTCATCATCATAAGCACCAACATGCAAGATTTGTAAACAAGCCCCATCAGTCAGCGTTTCAAACTGCACATCGGCTAAGTAGGGATTCGGCTTCTTTGCTTGAACTGCAGCTAAATTTCTTGCAGCCAAGTCGGCAGTGACAAACGCTGGCTGCCGTAACATCAGTTGATACTGTAAATCGGCTTTATCAAACTGGCCATCCGCGCGAACGGCCGCTGGATCCAACGTCCAAATTCCTTCAAGGGGAAAGACCGTATATTCATAATACCCAGCTGGCGTCACCCCGCTTTTAGGCATCATCCGGATGCCATAGGCCGCCGCATATAACGCAGCCGTCCGGTCACCAAATTCTTGATCATTTGGATCACCTTGACCACTGATTGTGTAGTAATTAAATGTTGGCACTTGCACCGGTGTTGCAACTGCTTTGGGTAAATATAACGCCTTATCTTGCTTACGCCATTCGTATTTCATCATGGAATCCCCCGTTAAAAGCCGCTGTGACGATTGTAGTAACTTAAATAATGACGCTTAGTCGTCGCGTCGACCGTTAGCTTCGTGACACTCGTGTTTTCTGGTTCCGGCAGGCTCATTGGATCTTGTGGTTGCAAGATCGCTAAGGCCATCGCTTTAACGGTAAACCCATGCGTCACCACGATGATGCGGTCATCAGGATATTTGGCGGCTGTAGTCGTCAAAAAATCAGTGACGCGGGCAATGACCTGATCAAAGGTTTCACCAGCCGTCGCCGCTTGCACGTATGTTGGGAGCACATCATTTAGCGCCGGATCAAAATACTGCGGGTATTTGGCTTTTAAGGTATCGTTTGGTTGCCCATCCCATTGACCATAAGAGATTTCTAGTAACCGGGCATCAGTCGTGACGGGTAATTCGCGACCATGATTTAAAATAGCCGCCGTCGCTTTAGTGCGATCCAAAGGACTACAAATCAAGCGGTCCGCAAAACTAATATCAAATACCGCATGCAGTGCTTGGGCTTGTTGTTGCCCAACCGCATTCAACTGCGTGATAGCAGTATTGATCGTGCCTTGCTTTAAGTTTTGCGCATTTGCTGTCGTCTGACCATGGCGCACGATGTAAAAAGTTGTCATGTTAAAATTACTCCTTATTGCGAAATTTTTTTGTTGGATCGGCTCAAAATAAATCATTAGGTTACCGTTAAAACAGTTTGGTTAATTTTAATTATGCCATAGATTTTCTAATATTACTGTATTGACAAACACAAGCCAACTTGGTAAATTTATCTCATAACGAAATCAAGGAGTGGTCATGATGTTTATCAATCAAAACACTAACTTAATCGTCTCCTCCTGGTCTACACACTCATCTGTGTTGGCCTAATTTCGCGTGACATCAAGCCTAAACATGGATGTGTAATCAACATTCGATGATGAGGGCGGTTATTATTACTGACATTAACAGTCCTCGTGGTCTTAACGACCACTGGGACTTTTTTTATAGCAAAATTTAACCTTTTGAAAGTGGGGATTTTTTAATGACAACGTATAACTTTTCAGCCGGGCCGGCCGTCATGCCGCAACCCGTTATTCAACAAATTCAGGCCGAATTACCGTCCTTTCAGGGCTCGGGCATGAGTATTATGGAGCTTTCACATCGGTCAGCGCTGTTTGATCAAGTCATTAATGACGCTGAAGCTGATTTACGCGATTTAATGCAGATCCCCGCTAATTATCGAGTCTTGTTCTTTCAAGGCGGCGGTACGCTTCAGTTTACGGCCGCCCCATTAAATCTCGCAACCAAGCACCATCACATTGGACTCCTCGACAGTGGTCATTGGGCCAGTCGGGCCGCCGATGAAGCCCGACGTGTCCAAACCAAAGTCGATATTTTAGGGACCGGTGCTGACAATCACTTCACCACCCTGCCGATGCCTAATCAGCCGGTCGATCAAAACTTAGATTATGTGCATTTAACGACTAACAATACGATTGAAGGCACGACTTACACGACGTTGCCACAAACTGGCCGTGTGCCTTTAGTCGCTGATATGTCTTCGAATTTCTTAGGCCAGCCTTACCAAGTCAGTGACTTTGGCATGATCTTTGCGGGTGCACAGAAAAACTTAGGTCCCGCCGGCTTAACAATCGTCATTGTTCGTGACGACTTGATTGGGCACGCTACCAATTTACCGAGCATGCTCGACTACCAATTGTTTGCCGACAAGCGCTCGATGTTTAACACCCCACCAGTCTTTGCCATCTATGCCGCGGGCTTAGTCCTAAAATGGCTCAAAGCACAAGGGGGCCTAACTGCCATGGCCCAACGCAATCGTGATAAAGCAGCCTTACTATATGACTTTTTAGATCAATCCACGCTATTCACCTCAAACGTGAATCCAGCTGATCGGTCACTCATGAACGTGCCCTTTGTGACCGGAGATCCGGCTATTGATGCCCAAGTAATTGCCGGTGCTACTGAGCAAGGGCTCTTGAACTTAAAAGGTCACCGCTTAGTCGGTGGCATGCGGGCCAGTCTTTACAATGCAATGCCGCAAGCTGGCGTCCAAGCACTTGTCGATTATTTAGCCCAATTTGAAGCCACCCATACAAAGGAGCATGCCTAATGTATCAAGTTAAAACTTACAATGCAATCGCCCAAGCCGGGCTAGATACGTTTACAACCAACTATCAACTGAATCAATCTGATCAACCAGATGCGTACTTGATTCGCTCCGTCGACTTGCACCAACAAACTTTACCAAAATCACTAAAAGTGATTGCCCGCGCCGGGGCTGGTGTGAATAATGTGCCCTTGACCGCCGCTACTGAAAATGGCACCGCCGTTTTCAATACCCCGGGGAGTAATGCCAATGCGGTGAAGGAATTAGTCATCGCTTTACTCGTGATCGCCTCACGGAATTTAATGGCGGCCGCTAACTACTCGGCCGAACACACTGAAGCCGACGTGTCGCAACGAACTGAACACGATAAAACCAAGTTTAACGGGACTGAATTATTGGGTAAGACGTTAGCCGTAATCGGCTTAGGTCACGTCGGTTCACTCGTCGCCAATGCCGCATTAAATCTAGGCATGAACGTCATCGGTTATGACCCCTACTTATCAGCCGATGCCGCTTGGAACATTGCCAAACAAGTGCAACGTGCCAGCAGCATTGAAATGGCCGTTAAACATGCCGATTACGTGACGGTGCACGTCCCTAAAAACGAAGATACCTTAAATCTCTTGGGGACCCCAGAGCTTGCCGCCATGCAACCAAACGTTCAATTGTTCAACTATTCGCGCGGTGGGATCGTCGACAATGCCGCCGTCTTAGACGCAATCACCACCGGCCAAGTGGCCCATTATTACACTGACTTTGGTGAACCCCGGTTGGCCAATCAGACCGCCGTTACCGTCACGCCACATATTGGCGGCTCAACGATTGAAGCCGAAGTTAACGGTGCCACACAGGCTGCGCAAACGATCATGACTTATTTAGAAACTGGTAACGTCCAAGCTGCGATTAATTTGCCTAACTTAACTGTACCGTTCAACGCCGCTTATCGGTTTACCGTTATGCATCAAAACGTGCCTAATATGGTCAGCCAAATTACTCAAAAACTAGCGGCGGCCAATTTAAACATTGCCACCATGGCCAACGCAGCCAAACATGAAACGGCTTATACGATTATCGATGTCGATGACCTCGACCATGACAGCAGTCAACAATTGATCGATGCGCTCAATCAAATTCCAGCGGTCTATCGTGTTCGGCTACTCATCCACCATTAAAAAGGACGCTAATCATGTCAATTGACTTACTGAAACAACCGACAACTGCACAATTAGACCAACTCATGGCCATCTGGCTACAAGGTAACTTGGATGCCCACCCCTTCGTGCGTGCCGACTATTGGCGCAAACAAGTTCCAGCCGTACGGGCGGCGCTACCACAAGCCACGCTACTAGTCGCCAGTGACCATGGTCAGATCCAAGGGTTTCTTGGCTTACAACATCACTACATTGCGGGGATCTTCGTTGCTACGACAGCTCAGCAACAAGGTATCGGCACAGCGTTATTGACCGCTGCTAAAGCCCAACAACCCCAGCTTGAACTGTCGGTCTACGTGGCTAATCGGGCCGCCGTCGCTTTTTATCATCACAGTGGCTTTCAAGTTCATGCCCAAGGAATTGATAAAACCACAAATCAGCCCGAATATACGATGCGTTGGCACCGTTAATTAAGCTACTTACAAAAGGCTCGTGTTTGCCAAAACCTGGCAAGCGCGGGCCTTTTGTGACTTTTTGATGAATTAATTAAAAAATAACTGTTGATTTTAATTTAATTTTAATGTATTCTCATTGTCATATCATAAAAGTGATCGAGGGGGATACATATATGCAATGGAAACAACTTTCGGCCGTCGTCGCGGTAACTGCCGCTACCGGCTTCTTATTAACCGCTTGTGGGCAAAAAAGCACCTCTAGTTCGAGTAGTAGTACTAGCGGGAGTTTAGCCAAATCACAAGTTTTGAATTGGTCTGAAAATGGGCAGGATCTTTCAACTTTGGACCCATCACTAGCCATCGATGTCATCAGTGGGACGATGATCAATAACTCGCAAGAAGGGCTTTACCGCTTAGGCAATAACAGCAAGGTTACGCCAGGAATTGCCACTTCAACTAAAATTTCTAAGGATAAAAAGACGTACACCTTTACGCTCCGGAAAAATGCCAAATGGAGTAATGGTGATAAAGTCACCGCCAAAGACTTTGTCTATGGCTGGCGCCGGACGGTTAATCCCAAGACCGCGTCACAATACGCTTACTTATATTCTGGTATCAAAAATGCCGATAAAATCACTAATGGCAAAGCCAAAGCCTCAACTTTGGGGATCAAGGCTGATGGCAACTACAAGCTGACTGTCACGTTGGAAAAGCCAATGCAATACTTTAAACTCCTCATGGGCTTTGTGGTCTTCTTCCCACAAAATCAACATGCCGTTGAAAAGTATGGCAAAGACTACGGGACCAGCTCCAGCAAGATGGTTTACGATGGGCCGTTTAAGATGACTGGTTGGACGGGGACTAACGATACTTGGACCTTGGTCAAGAACAATCAATACTGGGATAAGAAAAACGTCCGTTTAACGAAGATTCATGACCAAGTCGTCAAATCAACGACCACAGCCTTTAACTTATTCCAAAGCGGCAAATTAGATATGGCCACTTTATCTGGACAACAAGTTAAAAATGAAAAGAATAACAGCAAACTTAAGATTCGCAAGTCATCACGTTTGAACTACTTGGAATTCAACCAAAAGAAAGTCAAAGCCTTAGCAAATAAGAAATTACGCCAAGCAATGTCCTTATCATTGAACCGTGAAGAACTCGTTAACAATGTCTTAGGCGATGGTTCCGTTACCCCTAAGGGCTTTGTCACGGCTGGCTTAGCCAAAGACCCAACCACAGGTAAAGACTTTGCCACGCAAAACGAAGTTAAATCAGCGGTTACTGAAAACACGACCAAAGCCAAGACGCTTTGGAAGCAAGGCTTAAAAGAAGTCGGCAAGAAGAAATTAACCTTAACATTGACGCATGATGATACTGATCAAATGAAAGCTTTATCAGAATACGTTCAAGGTCAATTGGAAAAAGAACTACCTGGCTTAACGGTCAAGAGCGTCACCGTGCCATACAAGACACGGATCGCACGTGAAGTTGCCGGTAACTTCCAATTGGTTATCTCAGCTTGGCAAGCGGACTTCGCTGATCCAATCTCTGATTTAGGGATCATGACTTCGACCAACGATTACAACTTCGGGAAATGGCAAAACAAGACCTTTGATGCCGCCATCAAGACCGCTAACAGCACCACTAGCACTAAGAAACGCTGGCAAGCTTTAGCAACGGCTGAAAAGACGATTGCGACCGACCAAGGGGTTGCCCCATTATCACAAAATGTTGTCGCCCAAATGGTTAATCCAAAGCTTAAAGGCTTGGTTTACAATACCGCTGGGATCAACTACAACTTCAAGAACGCCTACATGGCAAAATAGCTATATTTAAAATAAGCGTTGTAAAGCCAAACCGGTTTTGCAGCGCTTATTTTGATCTCTCATTATTTTTCATTCAACAATAGAAGCAGTTCCAATCATGCCATATCCTAACGACTTTAATGAACTTTGCTATGATACTTTTCTAACTGTCTGTACTAATAAACAAACACCAATCACAACCTCTAGTACAGCAAACAATATCAATAACAACGTACTGTTAGCGAAATTAAGTATTTTTTGAATACCTAATACCACCAGTATCAATCCAAGCCAAAACCAGATATCTTTGTAAAATTTCTTTTTGAACTTCAAGACCTCATCCCCATTTCTAAGTTAAGAAAATTACTGTAGGCATCTCCTCTTACCTAATGCTAATTTTACAACTTCTTAGCATCGTTCGCTTTTATTTTTAGGTGCGCGTAACTTTGATTTCAAGACAGAAATAAGCCCAAACCATGCCTGGCACGTCCAATTAAGTCATCTAACAAGGCAGTCGCTATTAGAATGATTACTAATAGTTGTTTTCAACATTTTTCACTTTATCGGGCACCTAAAGATCCTCATTTCATGAAAATCAGCATCAAATATTCATATATTTTCAGAATATTAAGTATACCTTCTAAATATTGACAAAATTATATAAACATTGTTTAATTAGAAGTGGAACTGTTGTCAAGACGTGGCAGCATGGTAAGTCTAATTACCTTTCAAGGGAGAAAAATAGAAGTGAATATTGAATTATTCATTGCCCGCCGGAAGGCTTTAGGGTTATCACAAAAAGCCCTTTCTGACGGCATTTGTACCCAAGCAACATTAAGTAAGTTTGAAAATAACGGTAAAGCACCGGCGATTCGCATCGTGGCGCAACTATGCCAACGACTTCATTTACAATTAGAAGATGTCTTTCCAACGGAACGGGTCGCCGATGCAGCGGTCTTAAAAGAACTCAGTCAAATCGAATTCGACTTAATTACGAGTGAATATGCTGATGCCGAAACTCGTTTAAATAAAATTGCCGATAAGCCCCGGCATGATTTAGAGACCAAGTTACAATATTGTTTCTTAAAGGGCTATGTCGCCGCTTTGAATCAACACCCGATCAGTGATGTCTTATTTAATTTCGATCAAATCATTACTGATTTAGATGAACAACATGCCACCATTTACACCCAGTTGGCCTATTGTGGTACTGGGATTGCTTACCAAAGTAACCATGAACCCGAAAAAGCCAAGTATTACTTCGAAAAAGTACGGCAAGCACTTCCCGACCTGTCGCTTGAAACGACCGCTAGTGTTTGGCGCGTTATCAATCTCGCCTATTACACTGGGAATTTCTACGCTGAAAGTGGCGCTACCGCCCAAAGTAAGAAGTTACTAGATTATGCGATTCAGATTTGTGCCCAATACCACGTCACATTTTATGTCGCTAAGATCAAGTTCTTACAAGCTCATCTCAGTGAAGATCCCGACCAAGTTCAAGAACTTCTAAACGACGCCACCGCCTTTGCCCGCATTAACAACAACCAACAATTGCTTAAGAAAATTACAAGTTATTCAAATTCGCTTTAATATCCAGCATATTAATTGCAATCCTAAAAAAAGTCGCCTACACTGCAAGTATCAAGAGTTAGTTAGACGATTTGGAGGTGCTAGATATGTTATTAGCAGGTTTATTAGCAGCGGCAGGCTTAGCTGCCGTCGCAGGCGTGGTGGCCGGTAATCGAACTCCCGCGGCCCAGCCGGTTCGGGTTCGTCATGATGAAGCATCTGGCCAGAATCGTCGGTAATTCAGACAAAAACGACTAAATTAAAAATAACGCGTTCAACATCTCAACTTAATGGGATGTCGAACGCGTTATTTTAGTTTGCGCGTTGCTTAATCAAGCCATAACCTAAGCTCAAAATAACTAAGCTTAGCCAACCTAACCAAGCCCAACGTGACGGTTTGTCATTCGTTTGTGGCAAAGTCGTCATTTTCGACGTGGTTTTTACTGGTGCTTGTAACTGACTTGCACCTTGCAAGTGATCAGCTTGCGCTGTCAATTGCCGTGTCGCTACTGGCGTTGGTGTCAACTTAACCAGTGTCTGTTTTGCCGTTGCTGGCGTTGGTTGATCCGGGGTGATGCCCCCGGCGTATTCACCAAAGGTGCTCTGCCCGACATGGTTAACGATAACCTTAACTGTTGGTACCGTTGGCTTAGCCGGTGTATTTGGCACACTTGGCGTCGTCGGTGTAATGACATCCGGTGTGCTTGGCTCAGTTGGGTCAACCGGCACGGTCGGCTCAACTGGATCAATTGGATCAACTGGGGTCACCGGTAACTTCGTATCTGCGATGGTCACTAATTGTGCCTGTTCAGCACTGACCGTAATGGTCGTGGCCGTCGCATTCAACGTATAGCCCGCTGGTGCCACCGTTTCAATCACCTGATACGTCCCAGCTGTCAGGTCAGTGAAACTGACTTGGCCGCTAACATCGGTGGTTCCCGTTGCAACCGTTTGGCCAGCTGCGTTCACAACTTTAAAAGTTGCGCCAGCTAACTTGGCCTGCGTCTGATCATCAACTTTAATGACTGTCAAACTGCCCGTCGGTGTGACTGGCGTGGTCACTAACGTATTCGTTAAGTCAACGCTACCGTTAGTTGTGGTTTGTGCCGTTAAGGTATAACCCGCAACTGGCGTTTCAACGACCGTATATTGAATCGTTTGACCAGCTGCATCCGTTACGGCCAAGTCACTAAATTGGCTTGTATAACCGTTGGCTTTAGTCAACATTAATGTCTGACCAGTAGCTGTGCCATTGGCGTAGAGGGTTACCGTCACCGCAGGCGTGACCGTCGTGGCCGTTACCCCCGCCCAATGCTTATTGACCGTCAATGTCGTCGTTGGCGTGACTGGTGTTGTAATTAACGTATTCGTTAAGTCCGCTACCCCGTCAACCACGGTATTACTAGTCAATTGATAGCCCACAACTGGGGTTTCAACGATGGTGTACTGAATCGTTTGCCCTTGGGTATCCGCGACTGCGAGGTCCGTAAATTGACCCGTATAGTGTGTCGCGACACTCAACGTTAACGTCTGACCAGTAGACGTGCCATTGGCATAAAGCGTCACTGTGACACTTGGCGTGACCGTGGTCGCTGTTGTCTCAGCCCAATGTTTATTGACGGTTAATGTGGTCGTTGGCACGACCGTTTTGGTATCCGCAACCGTTATAGTCACCGGTGCCGAAGCGGTCGCATCGATCGTAACCGCTTGATCAGCTGCTAAGTCATAACCAGTTGGGGCCGTCAGTTCGTGTAACGTGTATTGGCCAGTTGCCAAACCGGTAAATGTTGCTTGACCAGTCGCATCGGTCGTTTGTGCCGCAATTGTTTGACCTGTGCGATCCACTAAACTAAAGGTCGCATTGGCTAACGTTGCTTGCGTTTGCTGATCCACTTTCGTCACAACCAAACTCCCGGTTTGTAACGTATTGGTAAAGTCAGCCACGCCATTAACAATTGTCCCACCAGTCGTGGTATAACCCGTCACTGGGGTTTCAACCACCGTATACGTGATGGCGGTGCCAGTCACATCAGTCGTATCCAAATCAGTAAATTGACCAGTATAACCATTAGCGTTCGTTAACGTCAACGTTTGACCTGTACTGGTATCATTCGCCATTAACGTGATCGTGACTGCCGGTGTGACTGTATTAGCAGTGAGGCCCGCCCAATGCTTATTGACCGTAATTGTCGTTTGGTCGATTTTTTGATCAACGACTGTGAGTGCGACATTGTACTGCGTCGTTTCATCAATCGTGACGGTTTGATCTGCAGCTAACTGATAGCCCGCTGGCGCCGTCGTTTCATGCAGTGTGTAAACACCTTGCTGCAAGCCAGCAAAAATCAAACTACCAGTCGACCCAGTCGTTTGTGTGGCAATTATTTGGCCAGCATTATCTAACAACGTAAATGTTGCGCCAGCTAATCCCGTCGCTGAATCATCACTGCCAACTTTAGTGACCGTGAGTGACCCATATTGATACGTGTTGGTTAACGTCACAGTGTCACCACTAGTGGTTTGCGTGCTAACATAACCCGCAACTGGCGTTTCAACGACCGTATACGTATATGGGTTACCATAATTATCAGTAACCGGTAAGTTGCTAAACGTCCCTTGATACTGATTGGCAGCCGTTAACGTCAATGTTTGCGTCGTGGCACTTAAACTAACCGCACTAGATTGACGATACAGCGTCACCGTCACACTTGGTGTGGTCGTGCCAGTTGGTACGGCCACCCATTGTTTCGTCACCTTGACCGCGGTTCGTTCAACCGTCGCATCAGTCGTTGCAACTGGTACTACGATATTGCTAGTTGGCTCATCAGCTGACAAATTCGATGGTGCTGGCACCGTAAAGGTCACGGCCGTTGGATTAAGCGCATAATCGTCTGGCGCCCGGGTTTCTTTTAAAACGTAGTCCCCAGAAACCAAGGACCCAATCGTCAGTTGCCCTTGCGCATCAGTGGTTAGGCCACTACGCAACAAGGTCGTGCCGTCACTGGCATAAAGACTATAAACCGCCCCGACGACCGGATTCCCTGTCGTGGCATCCGTCTTAGTTAATAACGCACTCCCAATCAGTGAGTCTGCGGCACCAGAACCACCTTGAGCAGCCGTGGCATTAACATTAGCGATGCCTGGCACCCCAGTTGCTGGGGTGTAGTTCAAGACCGCACTATTAATATAGAAATGATTAGGTTGTAAAGTCGCCGTATATTCAATATTAATGGCGGTCGTCACTGGCGTCAGAAAAGTCAACGTTAACACATTACCATCAGTCGTTAAGGTATAATCCGTCCCCGCAACGAGCTTAGCCGTCGCCACAAAGTTACTATTATCGTCATTATAAATCCCGGTTTCAACCCACATATCTTGATTGTAAGTTTGATAGAGTCCCATGTTATCAACAACGGTGACTGAATGCCAAGTATCGGCAAATGGATTAATAATCATCTGCCAATAACCCGTCGTTTTATTGGTGCCATCGACCCAACCGATCTTATTGATTTTAAAAGTACTATCACCGGCTGAAGTCGTTGTCCCAGAGACATAAAATAGCAAGTTACCCTTGCGACTATCGCCAGGATTAGTGGCGTAATAATCGTTAAAGGTCAAGGTTGCCGTTTGCGCATTTTCATCCGCAACGGCCGTCCCAATCACTTCACCGGTCATAAAATCAGTGACGTCAAAGTCAGCGGCGGTGGCTTTCGTATTACTTGGCAACGTAATCGTCACCGAGTCCCCGTCGTTGATGACTTCACCATCTGGAATTGACCAAGCATATTTCACAATATAATGTGAATAAGCATCCAGCGTCTCACTCGTGGTATACGTATTACCAGTAGTATCTGTAATAGTCGCATCGTCAGCCGTTAACCCCGTTACCACAACCGTGGCTTTTGCCATCAACGCTTTAAAATTGCTGAAGGCTAAGGTCCCACTCGTTAAAGCGCCGGTTCCCTTTAAACTGGTAGTTACCGCACTATACATTTTGGTGGTCGTTTGCTGATTTGCCGTGGTTGCCGCTGCTGACTTAGCTTGGACTTGCGTCGTCGTGGCCGTTTGTGTCGTCTGACTAGCCGTGGTGTCAACCACGTTATCACTAGCCGTAACCACCGTCGTATCGGTGGCGTTGGTCGTTTGCGTGGCTGGTTGGTTAGCCGTGGTGGTACTAGTTGGCGTCGAACTTGTTGCATTCGTCGTTGGCTTCGTCGTTGAACCTTGATTTTGCGTAGACTCATCAACATTTACATCAGTTACTGTTGAACCTGAATCCGTCTCATCAGCACTAGCACTGTGACTACTACTACTGATCGCGGCATTGCCGTCTTGATCAGTCGCTGGTTGATCACCAGTACTTGACGATGTCGTACTTGATGCCGTTTGATCATCATTAGCACTAGTATCACTCGCTGTTGACTCAGTCGTGGTCGACCCACTTCTCAAGGTCACCTGCGATTCACTAGTTGCCTTAGCCGAACTTGTCGCCGTGGTATTTGCCGCAGTCGTCGCCGTGGTGGTTGCTTTAGTCGTATCGGCTTTTGCCGTATTAGCCGCTAACAATGTTAATAATGTCGCGGTTCCCGCTAAAATTGTTTTTAATCGCATGATCGTTTCTTCCCTCCTTTCTTCAAGGATTGGTTGGTTAATTCAATGTATATAAACCAACGCTACCCTTTAATTATAAATCACTTCATACATTCCTAACAATGATTATTATCAAATATCATTAAGCCCGTTAATAGATATAATTATATTTATATTTACAACTAACGACAGTTATAAAAAAACGTCGTTACGCCAAAATCAGCCCTAACCTGTCAAAGAAATTGACTTGCAACCGTTATCGCCGTTATACTATTTGCGAATTGATAAGTAAGTTTGTTGGCATTACCATGAGAGGAAAATAGCATTGGATCAAAAATTGATTATGACGAACGGACGCCTGATTTTTGCCTTGATTTGCGTGATTGGCGCCGCTTTAATTACCTTACGGGTCAGTCCAGCCACTTTATATCCAACCTTGCGGGTCTACTTAACTGGCATGGTGATCTTAGGGATCGGGTTGGATATCTTTGGCCGCCTAAAGTTAGCTAAGTTGGATAACGATGAATCTTAATTTTGGACGCAAAAAGAGCGTGACCACTTGGGCCGCGCTCTTTTTTGCAAGCTTTAATTTTCAACTTTAGCGGCCGTTACGTTAACAGTCGGTTGGCTCCGCCGCTTGACGATTACGGCTAATCCAACCCCAATCAAGGTAATGACCACATTTAACAAGATAATCATCCGCGGTGCACTAGCACCAGTGGCTTTGGTTAAATAAGCGGCTAGTGATAAGACCGCATAATTTGCAACACTAGATGCAATCATGACCAAAGACGTTGCTAAACCCTTGCTGTCTGGGAAGAACCCGACCGTCGTTGAGGTCGCCAATTGTAAGACCCCACCAGCCGCCGCATAACCAATAACGAAACTCCCAATGTAGAGAATCGTCGGACTCGTAATGAAGTAACAAAGTAATAGCATCACGACTGAGATACTTGGATACATAATTAAGACGGTGGTTTCTTTTAACCCCATATGGATGAACTGGGCCGTCAACAAGACCGCAATCGTGGCACCAACGGCATAAAATGACTGTAATACACTCGGATCTTTAATCCCATAGCTCGTTCCCAATTCTTGGTTACAGTTCAACCAAATCATAAAGGTCGCTGAACTGGTAAACCCAATCAAGATGGATGCGATTGACGCAGCAGTAAAGCGATGTTGTGGCTTAGCAGTCGTATCAGCTTTCGTAGCTGGTGTTTTGGCCGTTTGTTTAGGGAATGGTAAGATCAAAACTAAGATGGCATCGATCACCATTAGTAACCCACAAGCAATGAAAATCACTTGATAAGACATATTCGCACTAGCCACTAAGCCAATGACGAATGGTAAGACGAATTGAGCGACGGTAATCGCAAACTTAGTAAATAAGTTCGCAATCGACGCGGACTTTGGAAAAATCTCCATCACACTAGGTGATACACAAGTATCTAAGAAGGAATTGGCAATCCCATTCATCACACCGACGCCATAAGCAAACCACATGCTATGCACACTGATCATGCCAAAGAAGAACGCCGCATACAAGGCCATGCCAATAAACCCACTGACGCGCCGGCCGACTTTATCGGAAATCGGTCCCGCAAATGGATACGCAATCAAGCGACCTAAGCCATATGCTGCAATGACGGAGACGACCATACTAACATCGATCACACCGCTGGCCGAAGTCGTCGCGCCCCAAGCCTTTGCAAACTCGGTTTTATATTGCCCCATGATTGATGACGCAATCCCTAAGATAAAATAAGCAAAGTAAAGCGCCAGCGCAGTTGGATAATACTTTTTATTAGAGTTGGTGGTGGTGGTTGTCATGATTAATTACCTCCGGTATCGCTGAAGAAGAGTCGTTTGACATCATCAACCGGCATCTCTTGCCCAGTATAGAGTTTAAAAGCTGCGGCCCCTTGCCAAACCAACATGCCTTTACCACCAATCGTGGTACTGCCTTGCGCCTTGGCATCAGCAAGCATCTTCGTCGTGGCTGGACTGTAGACCGTGTCTGTAACCACTAAATCGGGCCGAAAGACACTAACATCTTTAATGTTACTTTGATCAGGATGTGGATTCATGCCTACTTTAGTCGCATTCGCTAAAATATCACTGGCTTTGATAGCTTCAGTTAAAGCGGTTTGATCATTGATATCACCCACTTCAACGTGGCAAGCCGGAACTTTAGCCATGATCTTTTGCGCGGTTAGTTCTGCATTTTTAAAGAAAGCATCTTTAGGATTAAAGATGCGAATGACTGCGGCACCTTCCAAGGCCATTTGGACCGCAATCGCCGTCCCAGCACCGCCAGCACCTAAAATCGTCAAGCGTTTGCCTTGAGGATCAACATCATGGTGTCGCAAATTTTCAACATAGCCAGCGCCATCCGTATTGTGACCAACTAAAACACCGTCATTATTGACAATCGTGTTGACTGCCCCAATCAATTCAGCGGCTGGCGACAGTTCATCAACTAATTCAGCGGCGACCTTTTTACAAGGCATCGTGACGTTAGCCCCACGCATGTTAAAAATCCGCATTTTTTCTAAGGCACTCGCCATTTGGTCAGCTTGGATATCAAAAGCTAAGTAAGCATCATTGATCCCGGCTTGTTCAAAACTATAGTTATACATGGCTGGGGAACCGGAATGGCCCACCGGCGACCCAAACAACCCCAACATCGTTGTATGCCCATCAATTCGTGACTCCATAATCGTCAATCCCTCCTGTTAATCAATCCTTCATTAATGTTGCGCTGCCGCTTGTTTGGCTTCATAAGCTTGATACGCGTCAGTTGGCATTTCTTGACCCGTAAATAGCGTATAAGCTGCGGCCCCTTGCCATAGCAACATGCCTTTACCAGGCGCAACCGTGCAACCTAGCTTTTCTGCATCTTCAATTAGCGTGGTCTTCAATGGGTTATAAACCGTATCCGCCACCACTAAATCTGACCGTAAGAAGCTTGGATCAATCAGTGATTGACCATCTAATGGCTTCATCCCAACAATCGTCGCATTCACTAAAATATCCGCATCGGCGATTTCAGCCTTTAACTTCGCTTGATCAGCTAATGGATAAACGTTAACCTCAACTTCTGGCTTGGCATCATGCAACTTAGCTTGCGTCTTTTCGGCATTGGCATAAAAACTATCATCTTGGTTAAAGATTGAAATTGCCCGCGCCCCATCTAAGGCACATTGGACTTGTAAGGCTGTGGCAGCACCGCCAGCACCTAAGACGACCAATTTTTTGCCTTTGACGTCAACGCCATTTTCTTTTAAGTTACGAACAAAGCCGATACCGTCCGTAATATGTCCCGTTAGCTTGCCATCATCATTAACGATCACGTTGATTGCGCCCACGATTTTAGCCGCTGGTGATAAATCATCCACTAAAGTGGCAGCCACCGTCTTGCAAGGCATCGTGACATTGCTGCCGCGGACTTTAAATAGCCGTAAAGCATCGATGGCTTGTGGCATTTGATCTTTTTGCACGTCAAAGGCTAAGTAAGCATAATCGAGGCCTTGATGTTGAAAGCTAAAGTTATACATCGCTGGGGAACCTGAGTGACCAACTGGTGACCCTAGTAACGTAAATAAACCGGTCGTTCCTGAAATTCGTTTTTCCATAATAATATGACACTCCTTAGTTTTAGGTCGTTTTAAACGTGAAAGGAGACCGAGACAGCTGTCCCAGTCTCCTTTCGACCACATTCAAATGATATGCAATTATTTCTTAGCTGGTTGATGATGATCGATGGCGTATTGACGACGGCCACCTGGCTTTGGAATCATGTCAGAAATCATCATGTTCAAGCCACCATCAACAGTGACTTCACCACCATTAGTGTAGTCAGAACGATCACTGGCTAACCAAAGAACGGTGTTGGCGATATCGTCTAAGTTACCGATCCGCTTGCTAGCGACTAAGCGCTTGCGGCCATCTTCAACTTTAGGATCGCTGTAGAAGTTTTCTGAAAGTGGCGTCTTAACCAAGCATGGGAGGACACAGTTACTACGAACCCCATATTGGCCCCATTCAGCAGCCATTTGTTTCGACATCATGTTGACGCCAGCTTTAGTGGTACTGTAAGCCCCACTATAAGTTTCTGGATAGCGAGAAGCGACCGTTGAGATATGGACCATGTTCCCATGTTTTTGTTGAATCATCACACGACCAAACCGTTGTGACATTAAGAAGTAGCCCGTCAAGTTGACGTTTAAAGCCGCTTGCCATTCGTCTAAACGTAAGTCTTCTAATGGTGAGAAACGGAGAATTGCGGCGGTGTTAACTAAGACATCGACTTCACCGAAAGTATCAACAACCTTCTTAACGGCCGCATCAACTTCAGCTTCATTAGTCGTATTGCAGACCACTGCAACCGTCTTAATCCCATATTGATCAGCCAACTTTTTCGCATAAGCTTCAGTCTTATCTTCAATCATATCAACTAAAGCAATGTTAGCACCTTGCTTGGCAAATTCTTCACAGAACTTAGTCCCCATCCCACCGACAGCACCGGTGACAACAACAACTTTACCATTTAATCCTAACCAACTATCACTCATATTTAATTCCTCCTAATCAATTATTACGCGTTTACTGGATCTTTTAAAATTTCAGGCCAAGCCTTTTGAACGGTTGCGACCGTTTGTTTGTAGGTATAATCAGCGACGTAGTCAATCCCTTTTGCCATGTAGGCATCAGAAATCACTTCAACCCCAATGACCTTTGGATCAACGCCAGCATCTTTAATCATCTTAACGAAACCAGCCGTATCTAAGTCACCAGCACCTGGTGCTAAGCGGTCATGCATGGATTCATCCCGCAAGATTGAATCTGCATATGGCCGGGTGTAAGCATCGTCGATTTGAATTGAGATGACCCGCTTGGCTTGTTCTTTCGTCAATAAATCATATGGTTGGTTGGCGCGAACCCAGTGCCACATATCTAATAACATGTAAACATTGTCGCAGTCAGCCTTTTGCATGATCTTCCAAGTCTTATCCAAGTTTGGTAACCCGCTGTATGGCATTGGTTCTAGGGCGATGATATATTGACCAGCCCGAGCAGCCAATTCTTGTAACTTCTTAGCGGTGTAATCAATTGAATAATCTTCCATTAAACCAGTATTGATATGTTTAACGCCGAACAAGTCACACATATGGAAACAAGTTTGTTCCTTGTATTTTTGTTCGTAAGAGCGTTCTGCTTCACACCATTGCACGATATATTCAACTTCGGTACAACGAATGTTGTATTTAGCTAAAGTAGCCAAGATATCTTGGTCGGTCAACCCTTCATTTAAGGCATCAACGTAAGTTTCAGCCCGTAAACCGATGCCATCGTAGCCTGCTTCACTAGCAGCCTTGCAACGATCTTCAAAACTACACTTGTCGCCTAATGTCCAGGAACTAATGGTAATTGGATGTGTCTTCGTCATAATTGATTCCTCCAAATTGTGGATTTTCAGCATGCATGCTCTTTAATTCACATAATTTATTTTACAAGACTAATGTAAGCGTTTTTCGTAATAGCGTCCAATTGCTTTTGTCCACAGTGAACCATAGCCAAAAGTTATTAATTCTGGTATATTAGCTATAGTAAGCGCTGGCAATCCCCGTTTGCATTACTCTTTATTGGAGGTTACATGTGGCATGAACTTAGATCATCTGCGGTATTTCGTGGCCCTATCACGGACCGAAAACTATACCCAAACTGCCAAACTGTTACATATTACACAACCAAGTTTGACTAAAGCGATCCATTCATTAGAAAGTGAATTAAACATCGCCCTCTTTAAGCGCACTGGCCGTAACGTGGTTTTAACTCCTGCCGGCAAATTATTCGCTAATGGGGTCGAATCATCCTTAATCACCCTAGATAAAAGCATTGCTGATATTAAAACCTTCAATCAACAAAAAGCGATTATTCGCGTAGCATCACTACGCACCATGAGTATTAAATGGTTACCTGACATGGCGCAACGGTTCCTACAGGCGACGAATAATGCGGCCATTCGGTTTCAATTCAATACTGATACGGGCTTGTCACCCGATATTTTAAACGGCCTGCGCGCTAAGAAGTACGATGTGGCTTTTTGCTCGAAATTAGATAACTACAGCGACTTGGATTTCTTTCCGGTCGCCGAGCAAACGATGGTTTGCATCACACCTGTCGATCATGCCTTAGCCAATCGCTCAAGCATCAACTTAACTGAAACGCTTGCCTATCCACAAATTACGTTCTCTGAACGCAGTGGCTTGCACCCAATCATGACTAAATTATTCAACGACTGTGGCGGCCAACCGATCAGCGCCTACTCAGTTGAGGAAGATCAAGCCATTGCTGGTTTAGTCGCCAATGGGTTTGGGATTGCGGTGGTCCCAAACATGTCGATTTTGCAAACGATGCCCGTCAAAGTAATCCCACTCTCATTTCCAAATTGGCAACGGATCCTTTACATGGCCGCTTTGAAAACGGCGACGCCACAACCAGCCGTGACGCAATTTATTAGCTTTGTCCGTGACCAAAGCAAACAACTTTCAATTAATAATATTTAATCAGACGTGTGTTAAAAGATAGCGTGAGCTGCTGCTTTTGACACACGTTTTGTGGTCATCGGCAAACCACTTATTATAATAAAAAATTATACTGACCTTACAAACTAACTGGTAAAACAGTGTTTTACTGTTAAAAATCGTCACAAGTATTATAATTGCTTATAGTGATTGTGAATGGCATTGGGCTGCTGGTTTTAATCCAACACCCCTTCAAGCGATAATTACCAGTTATCACTTGAAAACTAAAAGTGATAATGGCGCTCTTATTTGAAAGCGCTATTAAAAATAGTTATAACTTAGACCCGTTAACTATCACTGCGGCACCCAGCGCCTAATTAGGCCAGTGCTTTTATGGCAACTTGCTGCTGGCCTTGAGACGCTGATTGCGTCAATCTGGCACGCAACATTAATTTTGCTTATAGTTTAAACCCGTTAACGACTTTTACGGGCAGCTGCCAAGTTACTTTGTCTTAGTCTGACTAAATGCCGGTCGTCACAATTAATTTAAGACCAATCCAACAGTGCCTTAATTAATAACTGATCATCATAGCCAACTAGGCACATTCGCTTGTTATCAGTATTTAGACCAGTTTTAGTTATCAGGCTATAAACATTACTTATAGCTTAAGGGCCTGCACAATTAGATTACTAATTGCCCTAAATTAAATACCCGGTGTCATAAATCGCGCAATTATCGTTATATTCGTGGTATGATTAATTGGTCGATTGATAACTAAACTAATCAACGACCGTAATCCAACAACACCTTAACCGATAACGATTTTTTATAACCGGCAGCTAAAAGTTCCATTGAAACGGAACCCTAACGGTTAGTATTACCTAACACGTACGAACAATTTTATGGAGGCTGCATTTCTATGAATATTAAGGATTTGTACTATTTCCAACGCTTAATTAGTACACAAAGTTATACGCAAACGGCCGCCGATTTCCACGTCAGCCAACCGACCATTTTGCAAGCTATCAAGCGCTTGGAACGACATTTTCAGACGACACTCTTTTTTCGGCAAGCTAAGACCAAGGCTTTGGTCCTAACCCCCAGCGGGCAACAATTATTACTCGCCGCCAACGATATTATCGCTAACTGGCAACATGTTAACGAATCAATTGGGCATTTACGGCAACATACGCTACGCCTCGGTATCGAACCATCCGTTGGCGAACGCTACCTACCAGCCTTAACCAAACCAATTGTCGAAAAAGACTTACTTAGCAGCATTCACACCGTCGAAATGGGCGCCAATCAATTGGTCAAGCAAGTCTTAAACGGCCAGCTTGATCTCGCCGTTAGCTGTAACCTTGATCAAACCTTAGATGAACGCTTGGCAGTAACGCCACTGCGACCATTCACTTTTAAAATTCTTTGCAGTCCCGAACACGCCATCACCAAGTTGGAGCATCCGACCTTTAAAGATGCCCTCCAACATCCATTTGTGATCTTAAATGCCACCTACTTAAACAAATTAGTTTTCCATCAGCTTGCTGAACAACTATCGATCGAACCGCAAGTGATGTTTGAATCCGATAATAGTACGTTGATCAGCGGTCTCGTTAAAGAAAACTTGGCGCTTGGCTTTATCTCAGACATTGGGACGCCACCTGAAGATGGGTTAGTTGAAATTCCAATTACTGATGTCCAAGCCCCTAGCGTGCACATTAACTTAATTCGTCGGGCACACCAATTCCCAATTGGTTTGTTTAAACAAGTAATGGACATTGTTGAAGACACCTTTAAAGACGATACAATCTAAATAAATGATTTACCCCCGCGAAAAAACCGCTACAATGGTAATTGTAGTTTTTCATTTCGCGGGGGTTTTATTGTATGCAAATCAAATCAATTGGACTACTACTTGGTAGTCTTTTAGTGATCAGTGGCGGTGCACGGCCTTTGGCGGGGCAAGCGGCCACCACTTATCATGTCAATAAATTAAAAGTTACGAAACATCAACACTACTATGTCCCAACCAGTCATTTTCAGCAGTATAGCTGGTATCTTGGCTTACATGGCAAGCATGCGACTTTAAAGCACGCTAGTCGTCTGACCAAAACAACACGAACCACCTATACGAGCTATAAACGGATCCAACTAAAACACGGTAAAACAACTGTCACGTTGCTCGGTGTCCGGCCTAATAATCGTGGTCAAGTCGTTTGGATCAACCAACATTATCTTCATGCTGGTGCTAATCCCAACCGTATTCGCGCGACAAAAACGGCCAAAGGGCACTACCAGCAACATGGAGATGCCCTAGATTGGTACAATCCGAAGCAGTTCAAAACACTACGTAACGCAGATTACTATGTCACGACGTATCCGTTTGCCCGTAGTAGTGCGTATCAAGCATCAAAGTATCAAAAGACACCGACCACGATTAAGGCCGTCGCTGGTAGTCATCTAGCTAACTTCAAGACCCAAGTCTATCTGCCAATCACCATGCACACGACTGGGGACTTCAGTAATCCTCAAAGTGTCGTGATGACCCCACATGGACAAGGCATGTACATCATGCAAACTACGCACAGTTATTCAACGACTGGCCGCGTTGTTTACTATGATTTGGCTGGGCTAAAGCAATATGGCATCACCAGCACGCACATGGACCGCCTGCGACGTGCGAGTCACGACCGCGCCGTCAATAAGCTAACTGCCACTGACCAAGCGATTTTAAGTCATGTTAAAGTCGGCCCGCAATTTACGACCGGGCACGGACAATCCTTAGCTTATAATCCCCACAACCATCAACTCTGGTTCATTGGGCACGGCGGCAAACACGCTAATTTACAACGGTTATCAAAGACAACGCTCAAACCCATTAAAAAAATCAGTTTTCACTTGAACGCTAAAACTAGCATGGGCAGTGTTTTAACGTTTGACAGTCACGGCACCGCTTACTTCTACAGTGCCGCACCGAAAGTCGGCAGTGCCCCTAAAGGGTCGGTCAAACTATTTGCAGGTAAAATCGGCAAAACGACCGTCCGCTTTCATCTCGTCATGCAAGGGCTCCGTTATAGCCCAGGAACGATTGCCCAAACGATGAGTTACAATGCACATCGTAACCGGCTTTATTTGGTATCTAACGGTAGTATTATCTCATTACCAGTTAGTCACCTCGGGCACCTCAAACGCAGCGCTATTGAGTCGACAATGTTTCAAACGACCCGTGAGTTTGAAGGGTTAAGTTTCACCTCAACGGGTGGCGCTTATCTACTGGTCAATCGTGGTGCCGAAGTCTTAAAAGCCACCACTAATCAGTTCTAAACGAACCGTTTTTTTAAAGCAACCTAAAAAAATCAGTTTGAACGTTATGACGTTCAAACTGATTTTTATTTTTTAAGGCATCACTGTCGTAGCAGTCACATACTGTTGCACCTGTTGGGCAGCATTGCGACCGGAATAAATCGTAAAGCCTGATTCAGTCCCCGGTAAGTTGACCCCATACGTATCGCCAGTCAATACCCCCGCGGCATCGTTACCAGCGGCATACAGGCCTGGAATCGGCTGACCAGTTGGCGTTAAAACGCGATTTTGTGGATCGATTTGTAAGCCGCCCATCGTGCAAAAAGCTGAATTGCCCAGTTCAATCGCATAATATGGCCCTTGGTCAACTGGCAACATAAAGGTGGCCGGTTTACCAAAGTCAGCATCGACACCAGCTTGCGCATCAGTATTATAAGCCGCAACAGTAGCTGGTAAGTCAGGCAAGCCCAACTGATCAGCTAAAGCATCAATCGTATCCGCCTTAGTGATGAAAGCGGCAGATTGCGTCAAAGCCGTTTGAATCTCATCCATTAAGTCAGGGAGCTTGTCATCTGGATAGCTCCAAGTCCCCATTTCTTTTAGCAAGTGTTGTTGTAACGTCGCGATATTATTTTGTGACAAGATACTATAAACCTTAGCTTGGGTCGACAACGCATTCCCCGCTTCGGCGAAATTTTGTAACGCCGCAAATTCATTGACGAATCGTTGACCAGTCTGGTTGACCCATAACAAGGCTTGCTGTGAGGCCGCCCCGTTTAGTTGGGTCTGCCAATTCAAATAGGCCGGTTTCGTTTGGTCATTGATCTGGCCACCAAAGAGTTGGGCCGTGCCCATCCGATACCGACGCGCCCCTACTTGCCAAGCCAGTTTCAAGCCATCACCCGTATTCTTACCCGAGTTAACTGGAATTAACCGATCGGCATAATTCGTATAGGTTTGCATGAGTTCGGGATCATTCAAATATCCACCGGTCGCTAAGATCACTGCTTTGGCGGTGATCGTCACCGCTTGCTTGGTAACAAAATCCGTTGCTTTAACCCCAGTGATCCGTTGTTGATCATCCGTAATTAACTGGTCAACCGTGATTGAAGTCACCACTTCGGCACCAGCTGCTTGCGCCTTAGGTTCCAAGGTGCCATGAATCAGTTGAGCGCCGCGACCCGTATATAGATGCATCGTATGCATGCCGTCACCGACGGGTAAGATGCCATCGAACTGCACACCTAAAGACTGTAGCCAGTCAATATTAGCTGGACTTTGCCGAATATAATTGCGCCAAATCCGACTATCCGCTTCATAATGCGAATATGATAAGGCCGCCTGTAAGACTGCTTGTGGGTCTAACTTCTCACCGGCCGCTTGTTGCAGCTTAGAATTAACGGCCAAACCGCCATCCATATAGTTACCACTACCACCAGTCGTGCGCCCTTTTTCTAAGACTAAGGTCGTCAACCCCCGACTCGCCGCTTCTAAGGCAGCGACAAATCCTGAAGCGCCGGCGCCGACAATCACAACATCATAGTTTGTTTGCTTTGGTAATCCCATCATAAAGACCCCTTTACCTTGATTTTAATTGGGCGCGATACGCGGTTGGCGTTAAACGCGTCTGTTGTTTAAAGTGCTGATTGAAGTTAGCGGTATTTTGATACCCGACTTGCTGACTAATCTGCGCGACAGTTTGATCGGTCAATGCCAACTGGCGTTTACCTGCCTCGATGCGCATTTGAATCAGCTTTTGTGAAAATGATTGCTTAAAAATCGTCTTAAATAAACGTGAGAAATAATTCGGTTGATAGCCAAAATAAGTGGCAACATTTTGTAAAGTTGCCGTCGCCAGATGCGCCGCTAAATAGGTCATAATACTGCCACCTTGCGTTGCTTGATTCGTATACCGGATTTGGGTCCGTTGTGGAAAATGCGAATCTGTTAACGACCCCGCATCAAAGTGTTGGCGCAATAGCTCCGTTAGTAACAGCATTGTGACAGCTTGGCGTTGATACGTGACCATGCGATCATCAATCGGCAACGCTTCTAAGCGTGCCAGTTGATCACAATAGCCTTGGCAAACCATTGATGTTAACTGGCGAAACACCACATAAGCACTTTGTGGCGGTTGACTGGCTAATAAGTCTCTAAATAATGGATTATCACCAGCAATTCCAATCGGTGCCGTTACCCGCAAGTCGACCGTTTCGTCAAATAGTCGTACCACCGCCGTTTGACCAGGTCGTACTGGGTCCACGGTAACGGTCTTGATTGTGCGCACAATCACTAATTCACTTGGCTTTAGCACGATGGCTTGTTGATCCAGCTTGACGACGGCTTGTTGCTGACAATCAATAATCAATAAATGCGGTTGCTGCGTGGTCGCTAAAGTCGCTGCTATCGGTAAATCTTGTAATTGTTTGGTTCGAACCGTCTTCACCCTCAGCCACCTCCACTTGCAACCATGTTAACTACTGAACACTTTGGATTATAGTATGAAAGCGCTGTTACGAACACCCCTGTAAATAACTATTTTTATTGCCATAAGTATCTTTTACAACCGGTTAAACACTAAAAATCCCAAACGACAAATAAAGCCTCCGTAAGTATACGGAGACCTTATTTGCATCTTATCAATCGCATTTATTCAATTTAGAAACGACCATTAAAATTGATAAATCTTGGCTTCATACGGGCGTAAAGCGGCCCCTTGATCATCGGCATAGTTGCCTAACAACAGTTTTGCGGTCGCTGGTAACTGGTCATAATCCCGGATTTGATCCGTCGCGGTAAAGTTACAGATAACTAATAACTGATCAGTATCACTTGTCCGCAAATAGGCGTAAACCGAAGCGTCGTTAGCATCTAACAATTGATACGTCCCGGTCGTCATCACTGGTAACGTATGGCGTAACTTGATTAAGTGTTGATAATAGCTAAAGATCGACGCGTCACTCGCTAACGTTTGTTGCGCGTTGATCTTTGGATAATTAGCATTCACTTGTAGCCATGGTTTCGCCGTTGAAAAGCCTGCATTGAGACTCGCATCCCATTGCATCGGTGTTCGGGCATTATCCCGCGACATATGGGCCAAATACGCCAGCATCTGCGTTGCCGAGACCCGATGTTCTTCATCCACAAGATGATGATACGCATTCAGGGACTCCAAGTCTTGATAGTCACTGAGCTTGGTAAAGTGCGCATTTGTCATGCCTAATTCTTCCCCTTCATAAATATAAGGGGTCCCTTGTAATCCGTGTAACATCGTTGCTAACATCTTGGCTGCCACGACCCGATCCTTAGGCTCATCGCTACCAAACCGAGACACGATCCGTGGTTGGTCATGATTATTCCAATACAGACTGTTCCAAGCCGTACCTTGTAAGCCAGTTTGCCACTTGCTCAAACTCTGTTTTAAATCAACAAGATCGACTGGTTGATCATTCCACTTACCAAGTTCAGGCGCCGGATTGCCATCGAGATTCATGTGTTCAAATTCAAACACCATATTGAGTTCATTGGTCGTTAGTCCTGCCGATTGTTGTGCATCTTTGATCGTAGCCGACGGCGTTTCACCGACGGTCATCAAGTCATGTCCCGCTAAAACTTTGGCATGCATTTCTTGTAAGAACTCACTTAAGCGATGCCCATTGGCAATGATTGGGCCAATGTCAGCATAGGGTTCGCCCGGATTAGGCTGGCCATCGACAAACTTCGTGGGTTTTGAAATCAAATTGATCACATCTAATCGGAAGCCATCCACGCCTTTATCGACCCAAAAATTCATCATGTCATAGACCGCTTGCCGTAATTTCGGATTCTCCCAATTCAAATCGGGTTGCTCTACCGCAAACGCGTGCAAGTAATATTGCCCACGTGCCGGGACATACGTCCAAGCTGAACCGCTGAAAAATGACCCCCAATTCGTTGGCGCATGCCCATCGACTGGATCACGCCAGATATAGTAGTCTGAGTAAGGATTATCTTGACTCTTAGCACTTTCAATAAACCATTTATTCTGATCTGATGAATGATTAACAACAATATCCATCATGATCTTTAAGCCCCGTTGGTGCGCTTGGGCTAACAGTTGATCAAAGTCAGCCATTGTCCCAAATTCAGGATTAATATCGTAATAATCGCTAATGTCATAGCCATTATCCACGCCCGGTGACCGGTAAATCGGATTTAGCCAAATCACATCGGCGCCGAGTTTTTTAATATAATCGAGCCGACTCGTAATGCCAGGTAAATCCCCAATCCCATCACCATTTGAATCCTGAAATGACCGCGGATAAACTTGATACACAACGGCTTGTTGCCACCATTTAGTTGTTGCCACTAAGATCACGCTCCCCTTTGATTGTTTACGCTTACATCAGTTCTATTTTAGCATGCAAGCTTGGGCAGTGACTGGATAGATGACATGTTACCGGTAACGATATTTTACCCCTGCACCCGCTTGACGTTGTCATCAGGACATGCTATCATCACACATAACTTAATTAACGAACGATAATTCCACTCCCAAGTAACATCTTAGCTGTGCGTCAGGAAGTCGGTGGTTGCTGCGAACCGATCAGGCTAATGATGATGAAATACGGTGGAACACGTCCGGGTACGCCCGGCGGCTAATAACTAGAACCGTTACCTTCTAGTGAGCGGAACTTGCTTTGGCAAGTTCAAGCTGGGTGGTACCACGGTCTAATCAATCGTCCCTGTTGTCTTTTTGACAGCGGGGACGATTTTTTAGTTACATAAAAGAACTTGGAGGAATTGATGATGAAAAAACAAAAAACGTGGCAACCGGTGAGTTTGACGGAAGCCTTAATTGTCTTATTATGTATGCTCGCAATTATGGGATTGGGGGTCATCAAGTTTGGCCTATCCCCACAAACGCCCGTTATGTTAGTGATTGCCTTAGTCATCTTATGGGCCCGTGTTCGCGGTGCTGATTGGGATCACATTCATGGTGGCATTATTGATGGTATCAAAACTGGGATCATTCCCATCTTTATTTTCTTGTTAATTGGGGCCTTAATCAGTGTCTGGATTGCTGCTGGGATTATCCCGTCAATGATGGTCTTTGGGTTTCATTTAATTTCTGCACAGTGGTTCGTGCCTTCTGTTTTCTTAGTTTGTGCCATTATTGGGACATCAATTGGGAGTGCCTTTACGATTATCTCAACGATTGGGATTGCGCTGTTCGGGATTGGAACCACCATGGGCATCAACCCCGCCTTGATTGCTGGGGCCATTATTTCCGGCGCCATCTTTGGCGATAAGACGTCACCATTATCTGACTCCACTAATTTAGCTTCCGCTATTGCCGAAAGTGATTTATTCAGTCATATCCGTAACTTAATGTGGTCGACAATTCCGGCCTTTGTCGTCTCATTAATTTTATACACGATCCTCGGTACCGGCGCCGCCACTGAAAATAATCTCGGCAAAATCAATACAACCTTAGCCGTCTTAAACCAACACTTTACGATTACTTGGTGGGCCGCCTTACCCTTAATTTTGATGTTGGTCTGCGCCATCCGAAAAGTTCCAGCGATTGCCACATTACTGATGAACATCGGCTTAGCAATCGTCATGATCTTTATCGAACAGCCACACACCGCATTGAGTCAGATCGCCACTTGGATCGAAACTGGCTTCGTGGCTAAAACAGGTAACGCCGGCGTCGATCAATTACTCTCACGAGGTGGCATCAGCGCCATGATGGGCACCGTTTCCTTGATTTTATTGACGTTATCACTAGGTGGCCTGCTCATGAAGTTTAACTTGATTCAAACCGCAATGGTGCCACTAGCCAAACGCCTAAATGGAACTGGGGCAACTGTCACGGCAGCGATTTTAGCCGGTATCGGCGTCAATATCTTCGTTGGGGAACAATACTTATCTGTTATCCTCCCAGGGAAAGCCTTCAAAACGACCTTCAACGACCGTGGTTTAGCTAACTTGGCTTTAAGCCGGGTCTTAGAAGATGGTGGGACCGTCATCAATTACTTGATTCCTTGGGGCGTTGCGGGGGCCTTTGCCGCCAATACGTTGGGTGTTTCTACTTTAGCCTACTTACCATTTTGTTTCTTCAGTTTACTATCACCAATTTTCTCAATCATTAGTGGTTTCACCGGTTGGGGCTTGAAACGTCAAGCACCAAGTGCTGTGAAAGCCCGCTAAGTCGCTGAACGAACAAATCCGGCGAATGAGTGGTTCTGGCTTGTGATTTATCGGTGCTCCCCGCTACAATTAACTTAAATGATGCTGTTGGCGTCTTAGGGAGGGGTTATGATGCTTGCATATGGTTATCGAAAATTTGGGGGACCCGCCGTTTTTGAAGCATTACGGCAGCCGGCATTAACACCGACACCGAACCAGATCGTGATTAAAACTTTGGCAGTTAATTTAAATGATGCAGATCGTATCGAACGTTTAGGGGCAACCCCGGCGACACCTTTACCACTGATTCCGGGACATGATGTCGTGGGTGAAGTGGTCCAAGTCGGCGAAAACGTGACTGATTTACCATTAGGAACCCGGGTAGCAGCGTATACCCAACATACTTACGCTGAACAAGTCGTTGTCGACGCCGACACTGCTGTAACGGTACCAGACAACTTAACACCAGCCGATGCCGTTAGCTTAATTACGCCCGGTATCACCGCTTATAAGACGGTACGCTACTTTGCTGACGTGCAAGCGGGACAAACCGTGATTGTCAAAGGCGCTGCCGGTAGCGTTGGTTCGTTGGTTGTCCAATTAGCCGAGCGTTTAGGCGCGCACGTGATCGCCATCGCCAGTCAACGTCATGCCGATGAACTGATTGCCCTGGGTGTGCAACAAGTCGTCGCCTACGACCACCACGACCCGGCGCACGTTTTGGCCGATCAAGGCGATGTCGTTATCAACGTGGCGTTAAATGGCGTCGATGGCAAAACTGATTTAGCAATGGCCAAATTTGATGCGACAATTGCATCAGTCGCCACACGGTTACCCGCAACTAGCAAATCGATTCATTTCGAAGCGATTCATCCAACCAATGCCATTTCAGACCAAGCGGCGTTACAAATGTTATTTAAACTATTAAGTACCGGGCAGTTGACGACCCATATCGGCTATCACTTGCCATTAACGTTAGCGGGGTTTATTCAAGGCCACGCCTTGCTTGATGAACCCCATGATGGTCATATTATTGTTGAGCCTGAAGCTTAACCTAAAAAATCGCTGCGACAAAACCTGTCGCGGCGATTTTTGCTTGGCTTAAACTGTTGTACCAGCGATTACTTTAACTGGTAAGGTATATTGTGCTTCTAAGTGACAGTCCGTATTTTTGATTCGTTGCAATAGTAAGTCGATCATCAGTGTCACCAAATCATCGATTGGTTGACTAATCGTCGTTAACTCTGGATGATAAGCTTGCATAAAGGGCGTGCCATCATAGCCAATGACACTTAGATCCGTTGGTACTTGTAATTGTAGCTGTTGCGCGACTTGCAACACCAAAAGTGCCGTTAAGTCATCCGTACAAAAGATGCCATCTGGACGTTCAGCCCGCGTTAAAAGTTGTTTAATTTGAACTAACTTTAATGTCGGTGATAATTGAAAGTTCAAAATCGACCGTGATGCCGTTAGTCCCGCGGCTTTCAAGGCCGCATAGTAACCCGCTAACCGTTGATTAGTCGGACTATTAGGCTGCTGCCAACTTGTGATGATATGGGGCCTTTTCACGCCCGCATGGACCATCAACTGACCGGCTTGGCGCCCGCCTTGTGCATTGTCAGAACTCACAATGGGAATCGTCTTTGATAAATAACGGTCAAATGAAATAATCGGCAAACCCGTTTGCTCATATTCTTGAATACCCAAGTTATGGGCGCCGGCAATGATGCCATCAACTTGATTAGCCATCAACATCCGTAGGCAGGCCCGTTCTTTGTCGGGATCATCCCCGGCATTACATAGCATTACCCGATACCCCTTCGCAAATAACTGTGTCTCTAACAATGACACCATCGCCCCAAAGAAGGGATTCGCCACGCTTGGAAAGATCAAGCCAATCAACTTCGTTTGCTTGCCCTGCAAGGAACGCGCCAAACTATTCGGCTGATAATTCAATTGTTGCATCGCCGCAAAGACTTTTTGTTTGGTCGTTTCAGATAACGACCCATAATTATTAATGACGCGTGAAACTGTCGTCGGTGAGACACCGGCCACCTTAGCCACATCGGTTAGTTTTACCATTTTAATCCCATCAATCCTGATTTATTGAAGCAAGCTGCCAGCCTTGTAAGTTTAACGCCACCGTAAAGCCGGTGGTGGTTAATTGCCACGGCCCGGCCGGTGGAAATAGCCGGCCCGTTAAGACGGTCGCACCATCATTCAAGTACAACTCAAACACGCTATTATCGAGTAATAGTTGACCGGTAACAGCCTGTCCAACCGGTAAAGTTGCTGTTCGACTCGTCCCATAATCCACGGCAACACCGGCGCCAGCAGCGCTTCGATCAACCACTAGTTTACCATGAACCGTATCAAATGTGAGAGTTAACCCAGCACCAGTCACCTGGTTCATGACAATTGTTAGGGTGCCCTGCTGGTCAGCTGGAATCGTAAACTGCAACTCACTTTGAGCTGGAATGCTGGCTGATTCAGTAGTTAAGGCTAATCGTCGCGTCCGTAGTGTTTCAAGACTGGTGACGGGGGTTTGTCGTAATTCGCCGTGGCATAGCCGTAACGTTTTGACCATGCTCAACCCATTAGCCCAACCTTCCTGGTCACTCGGATAAGTGGTATCTGGCAACCCAATCCAGCTCACCGCTAAAACTTGACCATCTGGGGCATTAAACGCTTGGGTCGCATACACATCAAAACCCGCATCTAATAAACGCAGTGGACTCGGATTAACAATGCGCAGGTGCTCCCAATCAAAAGCCGTCCCCACCACATACGCATTCGGATAGCGATTATCACTAGCTAACACGTCTGGGCTAATGCCCTGTGGACAAAAAGTCAGGACGGGGCGATCGTCAATGAAGACTAAATTTGGACATTCGACCATGTACCCTAAAGCTTGGTCGCCAAACGTCAACTCACCAGCAATGTGCCACGGACCGGTGACATCACGGGCCCGATAAACCAAGATATGACCCGTTTGATCCTGCTTTTGTGCCCCTAAAATCGCATAATACCACTCGCCGTGTCGAATCAACTGTGGATCGCGAAAATGTTCAGTCACGCCCGTTGGTGGGTCACTGATAAGCGGCGCTACTAACTTAGTCACTTGATTAGCCGTCGTTAACCAAGCCCCATTTTGTTTCGGATGCCGTTGCCACTGCTGATCACGGACATTGCCGGTATACATTAAGAATAACCGGTCTTCAACTGGCAGTGCCGACCCGGAATAAACCCCTTGTTGGTCTAGTGGGCTATCTGGCGTTAGCGCACGACCCAAGTTTTGCCAATGAAGCAAATCATCACTAACTAAATGTACCCAGCTTTTTAATCCATGTACCGGGCCAAATGGAAAACTTTGATAAAATAACTGCCATTGACCATTGAAGTAAGTAAAACCATTGGGATCATTTAATAAACCGGTCGTGGGCTGGATATGATACCCAAACCGCCAATGTGATTGTGCGATTTTGGCACGTAAGTCGATTAATTGTTGTGCCGGCCATTGCGCATACGGTCGATAGCGCATTGCCGTCGTCCAACTGGTAACTGTCATTCTTGGTTCCTCCTAATGTATCCGTTATCATTAACGCTATCTTAAGGTCTATTGATAAAAATGTCAAACGATTATCAATTAAAAAAGTTTCTTCTTGTCTGAATAGCATCATTAACAGCATCACACCAGAAATAAATATTGTCACACGTTTGACATTTAGGCCAAAACTAGTATGATTAATGACAACGATACTGATGATTTTTTTGTAACCGTTCACAATTTCAAGCAAAAAGCGTATACTAATACACAAAAGTATATACATATAACGATTAATTGGAGGATTTTAACATGACTTTAGGTGCAATTGAAGCAGGTGGAACTAAATTTGTATGTGCGATTGGTGACGAAACTGGGCAAGTCACCGATCGGATCTCGATTCCAACCACGACCCCCGCTGAAACCATGGCAGCCGTCGAAACTTATTTTAAAGCCCATCCGGTAGCCGCCATCGGCATCGGTTCATTCGGCCCGATTGGGGTCAACCCTGACGATCCGAAATACGGCTATATCACGACGACACCTAAACCTGGTTGGGGCGATTTTGACTTTTTAGGTCACTTGAAGCAACATGTCGATGTGCCTTTGTATTGGACGACTGATGTGAATGAAGCGGCTTACGGTGAAGCAGAAATGGGCATTGCTAAAGATGTTCCTAACAGCATTTACGTCACGATTGGGACTGGCGTTGGCGCGGGGGTCATTAGCCACAATCAAATTTTCAATGGTCGCACGCATACTGAATTAGGCCACATGCGGTTAAACCGCCTACCTGGTGATGACTTTGAAAACAACTGCCCTTACCATGATATTTGCTTAGAAGGTATGGCCGCTGGTCCCGCAATTGGCAAGCGAACTGGTAAAACCGGCAAAGATGTTGCCAGTGATGATCCGGTCTGGGAAACTGTCGCTGATTACATCGCGCAGGCCTGTGTGAATTTAACGGTCGCTTTTGCGCCAGATAAAATCATTTTAAATGGTGGCGTTATGAAACAAACCCAACTATTTCCAATCATTCGTCAAAAATTTGAAGCCTACTTGAATCACTACGAAACGGTCCCCGCTTTAGATCATTACATTGTGCCGGCCGGACTCGGTGATAATTCTGGGGTTGTTGGTGGCTTACTCTTAGCTAAGCTTGCTCTGCAAGAAGCTTAATCTTTACAAGATTCATACACAAACTTGATGAAACCTTTGTATCAGCTTGTTACACTACGAATTGAAACAAGCTAGCCAACCCCTAGAATGTTTTCGGACAGTCTTCCTAATATGTGATGACTATCTAAAACGCGTTCAGCTATTTGCTGGACGCGTTTTTGTGTGCTGATTATGGGCCAGCAGGATGATGCAATTAACCAGGGCCACTAATAATGATGACGCTTTTTTCATGTGACGCTTGGCTACGACCGCTTCCTACTTTGTGAGTCGAAACGTGTTCAGACCGACTGCTCCCTCCGCTTAGCTACGCCAACGATACAATGCCAAGCCCGCATTATACCGTTGGCGTAGCTATGCTCAGGAGCAACCCGTCGGTCCTCACACTCTTGTAAATAAAAAGAGACCCGGAAATTCCGGGCCTCCAAGGAGTAGGTTAGAATGAATTTAACATCATTCTAGAGTTTTGGGACTTGACCCCAACAAGTTTCGGACACGTCGAGATCAAGTTTAAAAAGGTTAGCTAAATTAATTGGTAGCACTTGCCACTGAATCGGCCAATTCCACTGACTTACCGTTAAGTTCGATCGTTAATGGTTGTCCACTAACTAAGTCAACAGTCGTCCCGTTTTGATCCACGGCCACCTTCAACAAGCGACCCCGGAAGTTAACGTGGAATTGATAGTGTTGCCATTGCTTCGGTACAAATGGCGCAAACGATAAGGTATCGTCGCGAACCCGCATCCCAGCAAAGCCTTGCACAATTGCCAACCATGAACCAGTCATCGAGGTAATGTGTAACCCATCGACCGTATCATTGTTGTAGTTATCAAGGTCTAACCGCGCTGTCCGGGCATACATTTCAACGGCTTTGTCTTCATAATGTAAGTCCGCCGCTAAAATCGCATGAACTGCTGGTGACAAGCTTGATTCATGAACCGTTAATGGTTCGTAGAAATCAAAGTTAGCCTTCTTTTGTTCATGGGTAAAGCTATCCATGAAGTAATAGACCCCTTGCAAGACATCGGCTTGCTTGATGTATGGTGACCGCAAGATTTTATCCCATGACCAGTTTTGGTTGATTGGCCGTTGGTCCGCTGGAATGGCGGAAACTGGCTTGATATCTTTGTCCAAATACGTGTCATTTTGAACAAAGATGCCTAACTTGTCATCATGTGGGAAGTACATCCGGTCAACAATATCTTGCCATTTCGCCAATTCGGCCGCTGAGATGTTCAGTGATTCACGCTTATCATCATCGACCGTCTTCAAACTAGCCAACGTATATTCTAACGTCCAGCGCGCCATAAAGTTGGTGTACCAGTTGTTGTTGACATTATTTTCATATTCATTTGGCCCAGTGACCCCATGAATCATGTATTGTTGGTTTCGTTCAGAGAAGTGGACCCGATCAGCCCAGAACCGTGAAATCGCAGTTAAAACATCAATCCCTTTGGTCTTCAAATACGTGGTATCGCCCGTGTAACGGGTGTAATTGAAGATGGCATACGCGATGGAACCATTCCGATGAATTTCTTCAAAGGTAATTTCCCATTCGTTATGGCATTCGATCCCGTTGAAAGTGACCATTGGGAACAACGCGCCATCTAAGCCTTGCATTTGGGCATTATGATAAGCGCCATCCAATTGGTTATAACGGTATTCGAGCAAGTGTTCCGTGACGTCTGGTTTAGCTAATGACAAGTAGAATGGTACCCCGAAGGCTTCGGTATCCCAATAAGTGGCACCACCGTATTTTTCACCGGTAAAGCCCTTTGGTCCTAAGTTCAAGCGACTGTCTTCACCATAGTAAGTTGAGAACAACTGGAATAAGTTAAACCGAATCCCTTGTTGCGCCGCATCGTCACCATCAATGGCAACATCGGCAAGTTCCCAGCGTTTAGCCCAAAGATCTGTATGCGCTTGGCGTAAGTCTTCATAACTTTGGCTTGCCACTTGTTCGCTGATTTGGGCTAAGCCGGTCCGCAAAGCCGTCACGTCTTCATAATCACGTGAGGTCACCACAATGACCCGTTTTTCAAAGGTCTTGGTTTCGTCAGCGTCCAACGTGCCACGGAAGATGTTGGTCACGGCTTTTTCGGTTTCCGGTGCAGCTGCACCCCGAAAATCCGTTTTATGCATCATTTGCATCCCTAAAGTAAAACGTGGGGTGCCAAAATCGTTTGGCTTAGTTTCAGCGACCATGCTACCACCAGTGATGGCATGGCTCTTGTCTAAGACTTGCCAGAATTGTTCATCATAGTTCGCGTCTTCGTTGAAGACGTCCGCATCGATTTGGGAGATAAACCCGAGTTGCACTGGTTCTTCACTCAAGTTATGCACGCTATAGTGCACATCGAACAATTCTTTTTGGGCAACACTGACAAAGCGGTCGATCATGAACTGCACGCGCTTATCCCCTTTGGTCACAATGAATGACCGCCGTAAGATACCACTATGCATATCAAGATCTAAGGTGAAATCACTGACTTTATCTTTAGCTAAATCAACTTGGTCACCATCAATCGTCAAGTTGACTTTGATGAAGTTGACTGCGTTGATGACCTTACCGAAGTAAGCTGGATAACCGTTCTTCCACCAACCAACTCTAGTCTTGTCTGGGTACCATACGCCCCCGAGGTAAATCCCCTTTAAGGTGTCATTGGAATAATGTTCCTCAAACATCCCGCGCATCCCCATGTAGCCGTTTCCAATACTAGTAATACTTTCTTGTAGGCGTTTATCCGTTGGCACTAATTCGTGGCTAAGCACGTGCCATGGATCAACTTCAAAAATTCGTTTCATTCGTTTACGTCCTCCTAATTGGCCCTGATAAAAAGAGCCTGAGACATTCCTGTCACCAGACTCTTTTCAGCAGATCTAACGTGACCGCACTACGCTTGAATTATTCAATCGTAACTTGGGTATCGTCATCGAAGAAATGAGCCTTGCTCATTTCAAATGCCATTTTGACTTCTTCGCCTGGTTTATGATAATCACGAGCATTAACTTGAGCCACAAATTCAGTGTCCCCGGTCCGTGAATAGAGCATTGAATCAGTCCCTAAGAATTCTGAAACTTCAACTTTGGCATCAACCAAAGCATCCGACATGGCTTCTAAGGCCACTTGTTCGGTATGAATATCTTCTGGCCGGACCCCAACGGTAAGTTTCTTACCTTCGTAGCCTTTATCCCGTAAGACCTTTAAACGGCCTTCAGGAATCGCAACATCTAAGCCCTTGCCATTTGAAACGCGGCCGTTTTCCAGCTTTGCATCAAAGAAGTTCATTGAAGGAGAACCCATAAAGCCAGCGACAAACTTATTAGCTGGTTTGTTATACAAATCATCAGGCGTCCCAACTTGTTGGACTTTCCCGTCATTCATAATAACAATCCGATCGGCCATCGTCATCGCTTCGACTTGGTCATGAGTAACGTAAATCATGTTGGTCTTTAAACGTTGGTGCAATTGGGCGATTTGTGTCCGCATTTGCACCCGTAACTTGGCATCCAAGTTAGAAAGAGGTTCGTCAAGTAAGAATAACTTGGCATCCCGGACAATCGCACGGCCCAAGGCCACCCGTTGCCGTTGCCCACCTGATAAGGCCCCTGGCTTACGTTGTAAGTAGTCAGTCAACCCTAAAATATCGGCGGCATTATCAACCCGTTTCTTGATTTCATCTTTTGGCATCTTCCGAATCTTCAACCCGAAAGCCATGTTGTCAAAGACCGTCATTTGTGGATATAACGCGTAGTTTTGGAAGACCATCGCAATATTACGATCCTTAGGATGGACGTCATTCATAACTTCGCCATCCATCTTCAAATCACCTTTAGTAATATCTTCCAACCCGGCGATCATCCGCAAAGTTGTTGATTTCCCACACCCGGACGGACCAACGAAAACGATAAATTCATTATCTTTAATATCTAAGTTAAAATCAGTTACCGAATCCGCATCGTTGCCAGGATAACGTTTATAAATATGTTCTAGTTTTATTTCAGCCATTACGCAAACGCTCCTTCATTTCCATAGTTCATTTCGCTTAATATCAGTTCGTCGCTTGATTGTCATCGGTTGCTTTGATTCTCGGATTAAAAATGCGGTAAGTTGCTAGCGCTGCCAAAGACATGCTAAACAATAAGATGCAAAAGATTAATCGAAGTTCAAAGTTAATGGCAAACAGCCCAATCGTCGCTACTGCTGAAAGCAATAACTTAAAGGGGTGGGCTACCACCAATTCAATGACCGAAGTTGATTCAAACTGACTGTAATTCCATCCGTTCCAAAGTGTTAATAACACGACACCTACAACTAACGTGACAACATGTAACATCACATTAGTGGTGGTGACCCGTAATAAGATCATCCACCCACTTGCCAGCACCGCAATTAACACATTGGGCTGCCAGTGCATTAAAGCTTTTAAATAAGCTAACCCAGTTGCGCGGAGAAACGACCCACTATCAGTCGTTTGCCACGTTTTAACTGCTTGATACGCAGCAGTTGTGGCTGGGACGGTAAAGGCCACTAACATCACGGTGACCAGACTCATCGTTAACGCGTAAGTTTGATTCATTGGCAAACTAAACGCCAAAATCAACATCACTAACACGGGTAAGTTGATCAAAAACCAAACTAAGTTAATCGTGACTAACGCGGCAATCCAGTTGCCTATAACCGTCAGTTTTTGACCAAACTTTGATTGTAAATTTAACATTAGGACCCTCCCTTCGCTTCATTGACTTTAATTACTTAACCGCACCATCAGTAACACCCTTGATAATGTAACGTTGTGCAAAGATGTAGAAGATAATGACTGGAATGATCGACAACGTCAATCCGGCTAACGCTAAATGCCATTGCTTCGTGTATTGCCCGAAGAAGAAGAACATTTGTAGCGGAATCGTGTATTGATTTTGTGGTAAGACCAGTGATGGTAACAGGTAATCGTTCCAAATCGCAATGATGTTTAAGATACCGACGGTCACCGTAATTGGGGTGAGCATTGGAAAGACAATCTTAAAGAAGATTTGGAACCGATTGGCACCTTCCAATTCGGCGGATTCATCCATCGCAATTGGAATACTGCCCATGGTCCCTTGATATAAGAAGATCGAGAGACTGGCATCAAAGCCTAAATACATGAACATTAATCCCCACATATTAAGCATATGTGCTTGACCAAAGTTCGCGGTCAAAGGAATCATAACCGTTTGGAATGGAATCAACATTGCGGAAACAAACAACATTAACAAGGCGCCACTTAATTTACTCTTGTTCCGTTGTAAGGCGTATGCCGCCATTGATGAAAACAAGACTAAGATTAAGACTGACACGACCGTAATCAATAGTGAATGGCCGAGTGACGAGATGAAGTCCAATGCTTTAAAGGAATTGTTGTAGTTAGTCGTCGTGGCTTGCCCGTTACCAGGTAAACTCAAGACGGAAGCAAAGATTCCTTTTGGCGTTTTGAACGAGTTCGTCAAAATCATGTAAAACGGGAACAGCCAGATGATCCCTAGCAGTAGACCTAAAATTCCTAGAAAGAAACGACTTGTTTTTTTCATTAGAGATCCACCTCCCGCTTACGGTTATAGTAAACTTGCAACAATGAAATTGCGGCAACAATTAGGAAGAAGATCAGCGCTTTAGCTTCCGCCAAGGCGAAGTTATTTTCGGAATAGGCCGTATTAACAATGTTCATGGCTAACATTTCGGTTGACTTGTAAGGGCCACCATTAGTCAAAGACAAGTTTTGATCATAAATCTTGAACCCGTTAGAAAGCGTTAAGAACATGCAAACAGTGAACGCTGGTGCAATCATTGGGAACGTAATGTGAACGAACCGTTGCCATGGTGAGGCACCATCCATTTCAGCAGCTTCAATCACTTCACTTGGAATGTTTTGCAAGTAAGCGATGTAAATAATCATGATATACCCACTCATCTGCCAAACTGTCACGATAACTAAGCCCCAAAAACCAGTCTTAGCATCGGTCAGCCAGCCGGTCAGCCAAGCCATATGGAACGCCTTGCCTAACGCATCAAATGCTTGAGTAAAGATAAATTGCCAAATGAATCCTAAGATCAACCCACCAATTAGGTTTGGCATGAAGAAGACGGTCCGTAATAAATTGTTACCCTTGAACTTTTGCGTTACAAGTAGTGCTAATGCCAAACCAATCACGTTGAGTAAGATAACGGTTACAATTACAAACTTAATCGTAAACCATAAAGCGGCTATAAAGCCGCTATTATGGAAAAGAGTGATGTAATTTTTAAAACCGAGCATCTCAGTATAGCCCAAGCCATCCCAGTTCGTGAATGAATAGAAAACACCCATGATTGCCGGAATAAAGACGACTAATGCTAACGCAACGAGGGTTGGCGTCAAAAAGAGCCAGAACGATAAGCTTCGATTCTTCATAAATAAATCCCCTCTTCTGAAATACTGTTTAAAACTCAGCTAATGGACACTATTTCGAGGCTTGTTGTTCGTTCCAACCCTTAATAGAATTCTTAACTGTTGTGTTCCAACTTTGCTTGCCTGAGAGATACTTTTGTAAGTTTGGTTGGAACGTATTTGGATCCCATGATGTCCCAGTGTATGCAGGGAAGGCCCAACCGATTGTCTTGTGTGCTTGTGAGTACTTGAAGACAACTTGAGTTAAAGCATCTGGCATCTTGGCATCGTCATAGCCTTTGTATGCAGGAACAAAGTGTAACTTGTTAACAACTAACTTCTTACCTTCTTTAGAGGTGTATAACCAGTCTAAGAAGTTCTTAGCAGCAGTTTGTTCAGCAGTTGACTTGTTCTTGTTAACACCCCAGTAGAGTGAAGTCCCAACTGGTAATTTGTTTTCGTAGCCCTTAACAGGAATTGGAATCATACCCATATCGTTCTTAGCGAACTTCTTGTCGATTTGTTCAACAGTTGAGTAAATCCAGTCCCCTTGTTGAATCATCGCAACTTTACCTTGTGAGAAGTTTTGGTTAACTTGTGATGAGTAATCTTGTTGCATGACAGGACCAACAGAGTAGTTCTTTTGTAAGTCGATCATGGCCTTCATTTCTTTGTTAGCCGTGAACTTCATGCTCTTAGAGTTGTACATCTTCAAAGCATTGCCGCCGAATTCTTGACCAACATACAAGTTAGCTAAGTGATCAGAAAGAATCCAGGTTTCCTTACCAGGTAAGCAGAAGACCCCTTTGATGCCCAATTTTGATTTTTGAGAATCAATCTTCTTAACCGCGGCGGTTAACTTAGCCATCGTGGTCAACTTAGTTGCATCCACGCCAGCCTTCTTGAAGATCTTCTTGTTGTAAACCAACCCATAACCTTCAACGTTGAATGGTAACCCAACGGTCTTACCGTTAGATTTAACTGCATCCAAGGTACCTGGTTGAGCTGCTTTAGCGGCCTTCGTGTTAGATAAATCAGCTTCTTGAGAAGCAAATTGTTTAACATCGGCTGGACCAGCTAAACTAAAGATCGTTGGTGCATTCCCAGAAGAAATCCGGGTTTTAAGAACTGGATCGTAATCGGTACCCCCACCGATTGAAGAAACTGTAATCGTTACATTTGGATGTAACTTGTGATACCGTGCCGCAATTTGTTTAAATTGCTTGTTTGATTCGACCTTACCTTGTAAGATCGTAATCTTAACCTTCTTGTTAGACGAACTTGAAGAATTGCTATTACCACAACCGACCAATGTTAATGCCATTGCGCCGGCCATTACTGAAACGCCTAACTTTTTCCATCCCATTGTCATGATGTTACCCCCTACTTAATTTTATTAAGATACATAACCTTTATGACAATTACAATTATGACTATCTGAAAGCGGTTTCGCAACCCTTTTCACAATGTTACCGATAACAAGATTTGTATCAGATTTAAGAATGCTGTTATATCAAGGCTGACGGCGATTACATTTTGTGCAATCGGTTGCAGGATTTCATAACTTCACCACATTCTGGTCACAAAAATAACCTAAAATGTTGGCCTATACCATTGCTATGTGTAGGCTTTCACTTTAGGTTATTTTCATCAAAAATCACGATTTGTTGTTTATTGGATCAAGATAACTGGTGCATTTGCCAAGGTTAACTGCTGCTGTGTGACCGTGACATCAGTTCCGGTAAGTTGATTGACATATTGACCATCTGGCAAGTCACAGGCAATTTCGCCTTCAAAAGGTCGTAACGCAAAGTAACCTTGGGCCAACTTATCACCTAACTGATATTGGATCCGCATCACTTGGTCATTTAAGGCGGTGACCGTATAGGCCCCTTGAACAAAGAGTTGATTATGTTTAATAGAAGCAACCCGTTGAATCGTCGCCGTTAAATTCAATGGCCCCGCCAATGGAACTGGATCAGCATCAAATAAACTTGGTAAATGATCATTGCCGAATTCTTCGCCAGCATAGATCAACGCACTGCCCTTTTCAAACAAATTGAAGGCGAGCCAATTTTGCAAGGTTTGGGGATCCTTAAGATAGCTGGCAGCCCGCGGCACATCATGGTTTTCTAAGAAGCGCATCTTCACATAGTTCTTCGGGAACGTGACATCTTGCTTCATTAAGATGCGGGCAAATTCACCTAAAGTTCGCTCGCCAGCCGCAGTGGCATGTAAATCATCTAAGACGTCGTAGTCATAGACCATGTCAAACGCTTGGTATAATTCACTATCCGACAAGTCTTCAAAGCCGTTGTCCCGAACTTGTTTCAAGAAGACCGGGTCATTGCTTTCAGCAAGCCAAATCAAACCTGGCTTATAGGCCGCCAATGCTTTGCGGGCCGTTAACCAGAAGTCCAGTGGCACTAATGGGGCGACGTCACACCGGAAGCCGTCTACATAATCCGCCCATTGTTTCAATGTCTCGATTTGATAGTCCCAAAGTTCGTGGTTCGCGTAATCAAGGTCGATAATATCCGACCAATCGGCGACCCGGTTACCTAAGCTACCATCAGCTTTACGGAAGAACCAATCTGGATGGTCCGCTAATAGCTTGGAATCTGGTGACGTATGATTATAGACGATATCAATGATCACCCGCATGCCTTGGGCGTGGATTGCCTCAGTCAATGCGACAAAGTCCGCCTTTGTGCCCAATTCTGGATTGATTTTGCGATAGTCTTGAATCGCGTATGGTGAACCAAGGGCGCCTTTCCGGTTTTTTTCACCCACCGGATACATCGGCATCAGCCAAATGATATTGGTACCTAAAGCTTTGATACGCGGTAAGTCAGCCTCAATCGCTTTAAAGCCCCCCTGTGTTGTATAGTTGCGTGGAAAAATCGAATAAATAAGTTGTTCGCGTAGTTTTAAGTCTGTATTTTGAGCCATGTTCCATTCTCCTTTAAGTTAAGCCTTTGCTTTGGTCACCGTTAATGACCAGGGTTGATAGGTGGCTTGGTCACCAGCATGCGTCACACTGCCTTCTAGCAGTTGGACCGCTGTCGCCGTTGGGTTAGTCATCGTAATTGCTTGGTCCGTCAAATTGCAGGTGACCGTAGCAGTAACTTTGCCCAGTGTTCGCGTATACTGGAAGATTCCCGCCGGCGTGGCTTGAATCACTTCATCACCTTGGGTAAACAGCGCCGTTTGCTTGAGCTTTAATAATTTACGATAAAAGTTCAACAAGCTCGTTGGATCGGCTTGTTCACTCGTCACCGCAGTGCTAGTCGTCGGTCCCGCTAACCATGGGGTCACACTAGAAAAACCAGCCTGGGGTTGGTTTTCGGCCCATTGCATTGGTCCCCGGGCGGCCATTTTATGCGTCGCATTCAACATGGCCAGCGCTTGTGCTTTCGGATAGCCAGCGGCAATTGCTTGATCATAAAATGGCTTGACCGTGCGATCATTGAACGGCGCTAAGTCGGTAAAGTTTAAGTTTTCCATCCCGAGTTCTTCCCCATAATAAATAATGGGTAACCCACGTTGTAAGTACAGCATCGTCGCCAAGCACTTCAAGCTACGATCGTGATATTGCTTGCTGGCATACCGGGTCGCCAGTCGCGCCATGTCATGATTGCTCCAATATAAGACTGGTAAGCTGACCCCAGCGAGCTTGGTTTGAATCGTGGTCAATTGGCGTTTCATGCCTTCAACATCTAATGCCTTTGGTTGAAAAGCCGCCGGTAATTGTGCATCAAGTTGGTCTTGCCGATCAACTAAGGACCGAAACGTGATGACTGCATTACATTCATTATTTTCGGGGCGACTATAATCAATCAACAGTTCTGGGCTCGCTGAAGCTGCCTCGCCGATAATGAAGAGGTCAGGTTTATACTGTCGTAAAGCGCCACAGAACTTACTTAAATACGGTTGCACGTTTGGTAAATGCGCATAGAATTCTTCCGCGACCGTTGGCTGATCAGAATTATTCGGCACATTTTGTTTAAAGTTCGCTTTATCAATATGAATAAACGCGTCTAATCGTAAGCCATCAATGCCTTTATCGACCCAGAACTTCGCAATTTCTAAAACTGAGTGCCGAACTTCAGGATTACGCCAATTCAGATCAGGCATGTGCCGGTCAAATAAATGGAAATAATACTGGTCCGTCGCACCTGGGTCAGCTTCCCAAACACTGCCACCAAAAAACGAGCCCCAATTATTGGGTAACTTGCCCGGCTTCGGCCCGTCCGCCCACAAGTAATAGTCCCGATACAACCCTTGCGGATGCTCAATGGCATCTTGGAACCACGGATGTTGATCCGAAGTATGGTTCATGACAAAATCTAGCAATAAATACATGCCATTTTGATGCAGCGCGGCGATCAAGTCTTCGACATCTTGCATCGTGCCTAAGGATTGGTCAATCGCGTAATAATTCGACACATCATAGCCATTATCGACTTGTGGTGACACATAGATTGGGTTTAGCCACACGGTTGTAATGCCTAACTTCTTTAAATATGGGATTCGTTGAATCACCCCACGTAAATCCCCGATACCATCATCATTAGTATCTTGAAAACTTTTCGGATAAATCTGATAAATCACTTGCTGGTCATACCACTTGCCCATGGCCGCTACCCCCTCATTCCAGTAAATGAAGCGTTTTCACTTCGATGTCTTTAGCGTACCGATTATTAAACCGGGAAACAAGGGGGTAATTCGTGTTACCGGTAACAGCTTTTAACCAATTGGGTATCAAAAAAAGACGTCACTTGGACGTCTTCAATCTCAAATAATAGCAATTACAACTGGTCATTACGCGTCGAACCACCAATCGACAAGGTTGGCGTTAATTGTTCGATGCCCTGTGATTGACCATCTTTATCAATTTTGGTGAGCAACATGCGCGCACATTGCACCCCAAGCTCAAAAATCGGTTGCTGCACCGTCGTTAACTTAGGCGTGGCGACTTGATTTAAAAAGACCCCATCAAAGCCAATGATGCCAAAATCTTGTGGAATCCGTGCATTAAAAATCGTTAATCCTTTTTCGATGCCAAATGCCAATCGGTCGCTGGCACAAACATAGCACGTGTTCGTCTTCAACGTGGCCCAATGACTTTCAATATATTCCATCGCTAAGTGACTATGGTTACTGAAGCGATGAATCATCGTCGGTAATTGATGATTTTGCATACTCATCAAATAACCCGCCTCACGTGAATATTCGAAAGGTTCCTTAACATTGATCCCGATAAACTCAATCTGGTCATACCCTTGCTTGATCGCATATTCGGTCGCCATTTGCGTCCCCAACGTATTGTTGGTATCGCAATAATCGAGTTCTAATCGGTTTTCACCAAATAACACAACTGGCCGCTCTAATCGCTGCAGCCACTCAAAATCCGTATGGCGCATCCCGGTGACAATATAGCCATCGCATCCGCCAATATCAAAATTATGTTCCGTCACCAGTTGCAATGAGTATTGTTCCTTACCGAGCTCTTTTGAGATTCCCGCCAGTAAGTTCATATAATATGGTTCAGTCGTGTCCATATCTTCCAAAATAAACAACTTAATAATCTGTGTTCGATTATTAACCAGCGCCTTAGCGGCAACGTTGGGCCGATAATTCAGCTCCCGCATTGCCGCAAAAACACTCTGCTTTAACTCATCACGGACCTGTTCGGGGTGATTGATCACCCGCGACACCGTCATTTTCGACACATTGGCCCGCTTCGCAACATCCGTTAATGTCGTCACACTTACACCCCCGAGTCTAATGTGTTACATCGTTACAACTGAATGCCGTTCAATAATTTGATGCGGTACGATTAATTTGGTTGATAAATGTTCCTCATTTTGCAGACTGACCGCGATTTTAGCCGCTTCATTACCGAGTCGACGTGGGAAAATCTCTACCGACGTCAACGCGGGATGCGCCGCTTCAGAAAAGACTGAGTTATTGAAGCCAATGATCGATACATCGCGATTTTCAACCACCGTTGATGACTTCAGGACTTGTTGAATGCGCAAGCCTAACATATCATCGACCGTAATAAACGCCGTGATTTCCGGATGTTGCGTTAAATATTGCACGATCAGCTGCCGTCCCCCAGGATATTCTTTGGCCGGTAATTCAAATGAATTAATGAGCAAACCGTTATCCATCATCACGCGCTGATAGCCGAGCATCCGATCGTTTTGCACCATCTTTTTTAAATCATTATAAACAAAACAAATATTTTGATGGCCATGATCAACTAAAAATTGCGCCGCATCGGAACCTGCTAAAATGTTGTCATTATCAACGTAGGGCGTTTCGTTAACGAGCTGATACGGCTTGCCAATCATGACATACTGCGCATTTAGCTGCCGTAATTTCGTTAAAATCGGATCGTCCTTCTCTGAATATAATACAATAAATCGACGGATCATGCCTTGGGTCACCATAATATCGATACTATTTAATAATTCTGCTTGTGACGAGCCAGTCGCCAAATTGACCATAGTTTGTGCATGATAGCACGCTTCACTAATCCCACGTAAAACTTTTAAGAAGAATGGATTCGTAAAAATTTCATGGTGGTCGACTGGCAAAATCACCCCAACCGCATTACTCCGTTTGTTGGCCAAACTTTGCGCATTAAAATCTGGGGCGTAATGGAGTGACTCCATGGCTTTCCAGACCCGTAATTTAGTTTTTTGACTAATTGCTGGATTATCGTGCATCGCCCGCGATGCCGTCGAGGGCGAGACTTTTGCGAGCTTGGCTACATCTTTAATCGTCGCCATATGATTACCTCCAATGTTTCCGTTTTCATAGCTACATTGTAAAGGTTTGAAATTGTTAATGCAACCGGTTGCAAAAAGATTGCATAAAAAACGAACTATCGGCTTGATAGTCCGTTTGGCCGGTTAACGACCAATCAATTCAGCAATCATCCCTTTAATCGCTGGATCACTAACCGTTGATAAATAACTCATGACTTTAGCAGGATCGTCCGCCTCGCTGTAAGCTTGCCATACGGCGAGCTTCGTTTCAAAATCCAGCTTAGCAAATTGTAATCGTTGTTTGATGAGCTGCGTCACCAGGGATTGTTGGTCGACTTGACGATAATCCGCATAACTAACCGTCGTTGCCGTTTGCGTACAAGTGTCCGCGACCGCACCAACTAAAACAACTTGATATTGCCGCTCAGCTGGGATTAACTCGGCCCCAACTTTAACAGCAATCGTCAACTGCTGGTGGGCTTCATCCCAAGTTAATTCGGTCTTGGCTAACTGATCACCTTGATGCTCAACTAATGTATAGTGACCATCGGTACCCGTAAAGACCTTCAAGACCAGCTTCGTTGGTAATTGATCAACGGGCGCCAGATAATCTGGATTAAGCGGCACAATGCTCCCGGCTTTCACGAAGACCGGATAAGTGGCTTTTTCGCGGTAAGCTTCAAAGACGCGATCGCCTTGATAACGCAAACCAGTAAAGAAGTCATACCACGTGCCCTTTGGTAACCAGACTTTGGTTTGTCCCAAATTGGCGGTCGAATCAGCTGGTGTCGTAATCGGGGCCACAATCATGGCCGGACCGAATTGATATTCATTAGGTAAATCGTAAGCCATCGCCGCTTCAGGATGTTGGTAATACATCGGTTGCACTAGCGGTATCCCATGCGCGTGGGTTTGATAGTTGGCACTGTCCAAATAAGGAACAAGTTGACTCCGCAATTGCAAGAAATCAATCATCACTGGCGCAATCGTTTGGTCGTAATTCCAAGGTTCTTTGCCCATAAAGATATTGTTTGAACTGTGTAATCGTAAAATCGGGCTAAAGACGCCTAATTGTAGCCAGCGTAAAGAAAGTTCACCGTCGTAAGTGCCTCGCATATGGCCACCAATATCATGACTCCACCACGTATAACCAATATTGCTGGCCGTCGCGGTAAAGTATGGCTGGAACTGTAGTGAGGCCCATGACGCCACCGTATCGCCAGAAAAGCCAATCGGATAGCGATGACTACCGGGACCTGCATAGCGAGATAAAATTAGCCCTTCACCGGGATGCTGACGCGCATTATCGGTATAGTGATCAATATTAAGGAGCCAGAGTGGATCGATGCGCGTTTTACCACGCGCCCCACCTTGTTGCCAGTCTAGCCACCAAAAATCGACGCCTTGCGCTTCCAATTGATGATGTAGGTCAAAGTAAGCTTGTTTAAAAGCCGCGTTTTGCAAATCAAATAAAGCTGGTTGTTCGTTGGCCGTATCGAGTTTGAGTTGCCTCGCAACCGCTGGATAACACGCTTCACTAGGCCGAATACCAGACGCCGGATGGACATTTAATGTCACTTTGCGGCCCTGTTGATGAAGTTTCGTCATCATTTTGGCCGGATCAGGGAAATAGTCACGATTCCACGTATACCCAGTCCAGCCACTCCCGTATTTGGCGGGGATCGCTGTCGTATGCCAGTTCATATCAAACACCGTAACTGCAATCGGGACTTGCTGCTCATCGAAATGTTGCATTAATTTTAAATATTCCGCTTGGGTGTAGGGATAAAAACGACTCCACCAGTTACCCAGTGCGTAGCGTGGCACCAATGGCGGAAAACCAGTGAGTTGATAATAAGCTTTGAGCGTGGCTTGATAGTCGCGACCATAGGCAAAATAATACAGATCAGTCTCCGCCTGTTCACGCGCCGTTGCGGTCGTCCCTTCAAGAATAAATGAGTCGGAATCATCCAACACACTGAAGCCATCTTTTGACATTAAACCATCCGCCAATGGAATCGCCCCATCAGCCCGGTCTAACGTGCGCGCCGTGCCTTTGAGATTTTTTTCGTTCGTTTCCCCAAAATACCAGCGACTGTAGTGCACGCCATAATTAGAGGCCGCATCAATCATCAAGGTGTCCGCCGCAAAGGCCCCGCCTTCGTAATACAAGTGAAAACCAGCCGTTTTAATTTCTAACTGATGACCATGTTCATTTTGATAAATTTTAAATTCTGGCACTGGAAATTTCCGATTTTGAACGGCCTGCGTATGCCGGTCTTCAAATTGACCACTAGCTGAATACTCCAACCGAATCAACTTATCGGTCAGCACGGTAAAGCGTGCATGGTCGCCAACGATTTGATTACCTGTGACTTGCATATAGTTATACCCCTCCAACAAATGACCTTACAATTACCGTAACACGACGGTTTAATGCAACCACCACGTTGTTGTAAAGTTCTTATGTATTTATTGCTAAACAAACGTGTTAACGTTTCCAGTGTAATGTAAAGCGGTTTCATTTTAAAGGGGTAATTTTCAATGATACTAAAAAATACCCGCATTTGCGGGCATTTGGAGATTAGCACCAGACATTCACAGCTGTATTTAAAACTGATAGTTGGCGTTGTGTGACCAAGTCATCATCCATTTGTTTAACCTTAGCCATCATTCGTGTACTTGCAAGCTTTGATTCCGCTAAAACTTCATTTATTGGCTGATTCTGCTTACGAATGCGGACATTCTCTTCTTTTGTGACCAATACTTTATTGCCAATTTGATTGGCATTTTCAATATGTTCATTAAGTGTTAAGACCTTAACCGCATTAATATCAATTAAATCTTGTTCAGCTTGATAATAAGTCTCAAAGAGCAAATGTTTCGCAACCTTTTCAGTCTTGGCTTGAAAGTGCGCCCAACTCGCTTTAAATTGAGACGTTGACAGCATGTCTACTGCAATTGCTTCATTGATTTCAACAACAGTTTTTAACCGATGATCATTTACTTGTTCAGCAATCATGGAAAACATCTTTTCATATTTATTAGCGACTAAGCCACCAACCGTAAAGTTGTAAACAATGAAACTATAAATCTTGTGTAATACCGGTAACAAGTCTGCCTCAGTAAACCCATTTTTAATCATTGCTAAAACCAGCGGATAAAATGTTTTGCCACCCATATCTTTCAATACACCCAACATGACAATAACTTGTTCATCTTCAAAATAAGCATTATTTTTAGGACTCGTCATCGCAACAAACACATCAGCCAGCCTATTCAACTCTTCTGCAAATGTTATGGCATCACTACTAGTTCCAATCCTACTGTGAATCGCTTTATACAATGCCTTTTCTGTTGCAAATTTACGTGTTGCGTTCCAATAAGCCCGAATAAAACGCGTTGTCATTCCGGAATCATTATTCAACCGATCCATCATCTGATTCCAAGTCGTTTGAACCGTCTCTAGCTCATATTGTGCAGTTCGAAAAACATGATTCTTCAATAAATCACTAGCATTTAAGTCACGACCACGAGCATTTAGCGTTTCAAAAATAACAAAAGCCGCGGCCTCATCCGGTGTCACAATCGTGATTACAAAAAAGCTTTGTGTCAAATGCTTATACAACATCTTTAAATAGTTCAAACGTTCATTACTAGTTTTAAACTGATGTAACATCTCTGCAACGTGTTTTTGTAACAGTGTAAACGTCTGATTAATATTCTTGAGCGATTGTTCCTGTGTTTTCGGTGCATTAACAAAAGCTTGTGGTGTCTGAATATACTTATCGAAGTAAGCTCGCACTGAATCACTCTGTACTAAATGATAGTGCAGCCGATTTCCGATAATGTCCTCTTGTAAATCATTGGCACGAATTTTCGCTTCAGAACCATTCTGATCATCAGCTTCAGCTAGCGCCAATAGTGCATCACGAATCACCGCAAAGAAAATAGTTACCGTTGTTAGCCGCTGTTGACCGTCAATGATATATTGTTTCTCATTACTACTGTTCATGACAATCTGACCAAAAAAGTGATCAACTTGATTATCATCCATTACTTCCATTAAGTCATTCCACAAATCATCAACTTGATCAGCCCCCCATGCATAACCACGCTGATAAATCGGAATCGCCATATTAGTCACTTCTTTAAAAAGTGCTTCTAAACTATATTGTGTAAAAGATAGATTTCCAGCCATAATTAACTCCTTTAGTTTTTGATGTTACATCAGTTAATTACGTAAATTATTGCTTAGATTTTTTTAATCTTAATTTAGCATCACTATTCTGATGGTTCTAGCAGCAACAATAATTCAAAATATTTTCTTTTTAATGTGAACCACTTTTAATCTCCGAAACTACTAATTAATTGTTTCAATAAATATAAGCACCAAGATGTACTGGATTATTATAAATATCGTTATAGCAACTTTTTATAGCCTATCAACACCCTGGTCTTCTATTAAAATTATCGTTATACTACGTGCACTAACAATCGCTTAGGAGGACATTTTCGTGACAACACATTCATCCATCAAATCACTAACCTTACTTGGCGTTTTAACCGCCATGCAAATTGTTTTAGGCAGTTTATTATCCATTCAATTTCTAACCACTAAGATTGCTTTCGCTTTTATCATTGTTGCTATTACGGCCAGACTATTTCCACCACTAATTACGGCCGGTAGCACCGCGTTAGCTTACTTTCTAGGTATGCTGTTATTTCCAAAGTTCACGTTTTTCCCTGGGTTTATCCTGACCGCCTTTTTAACCGGACTCGTCTTTGGCTATGCGTTTTATCGCCAAACATCTTTAACGCGTATTCTCATCGCCAACTTTATTGTCACATTTATCTTGAACTTGTTTTTAAACAGCTTGTGGTTACATCTGATGTACCTCACACCTTGGTCGGTTTTATTAACAACGCGATTTATTCAAGAAGTTGTCACGATCATCATTTACACGGCCATATTGGTTATCTTATTTAAAGTACCCATTTTGAACCAACTAACTGAGCGCTTTAATCTTCACTAAGCCATTGACACCACTAAAAAAGCGTAGCCACGTTGGCTACGCTTTTTACCTAAATTCAATTAATTTCCACTCGGATACAATGACAAACGTTCAGCCCGATAAGACCAGTCGCCACTACTAAAGTTGGTCCGGTTCACATCAAAGACCACTTTGTTCGTCTTGCGGTTGACTTCCACAAACTCACTGCGCTTCCCATTATCGGCATAACCAAAACCAATCAATGTATTGCCTTGACCGACTCGATAACTACTCCCGACAATATTCGTGAAGTTGGCCGTCCCACGTGATTTACCGTAAGACCAAGTTGTTTTGACCGTCTTTTGCTTTTGGTTCAACCTAACTTCAGTCCCCATCGAATATTTCTTATTCGTGGCTTGGTCCCCACGAGTCACAGCTACATTATTGTCATAATATTCCAAATGTAAGACGTTACCACCGTCAGCTTCACCGACGATATTAATCGCATGTTGCCCACCATTATATTGGAAGGTCGTTCCTTTAGCTGACTTCACCAAATACTTTTGATAGCTAGCAGGAATCTGTTCATTGGCCCCTAAGATCCACTTCAACTTACCGGTCTTGTAGTTTAAGCCTAAGACCATGGATTGGTTCCGTCCCGAGACCACTAACAAGTTATGCTTTTGATCATAAACCATCGAGTTTTGGTGGAACCAATCTAACTTACCATCAGAACGGGTCGTCGCATCATATTTCGTATAAGCACTCTTGAATAAGACCCGCTTTAAGTCGATGACTTTTTTAATCTTCCCGGTTTTACGATCAATTTGAATCATGGTATCTTCAACATACTTTGAACTACCATCGTCCACCGTCAACAAGAAGTCGCCATTCGGCATTTCAATGGCATCATGATGAATCACCGTGTTAACCGCGGTCTTCTTTGGATCAGTCTTAGTTGGAAAGACCCCACTGAAGTTATATTGCTTGTAGATTCGACCATAATAATCGGTGATTCGTAGCGCATTATACTTCGAATCACTTGTGGCTTTTTTCGTCAAAACTAACAATTGACCGTTCTTTAATTGTTTAAAGACGTGTGAAATCTTATTCGTCGCATACCACCGGACTTGGCCCTTAGCATCTAAGCCATAGGTTAAACCTTGGCTACTAACCGCAAAGGTCAGCTTAGTGTTCCCTGTCCCTAGTGACATCTTACTTGGCGTACTCGTCTTTAACGTATTGGTCCCAATATCACTTGGCAATTTACCGGTTTTAACTGTATACGTCTTGGTTGTCTTTTTCCCAGCCTTAGTCGTATAAGTCACTTTAACATGATTGGTCCGGTTAGCATATAACCCTAATACACCAATCTTGTGACTCGTTTGATAACCCTTGATCGTATGCGTCAACGTAGTGGCCTTAGTATCACCCACTACTTCAGTCGTCACTTGGGTGGCTTGCTTGGTCTTAACTAAAATCAACGCTGATAACGGACTCGTTTTGTATGGGTTCGTAATCACTTTGGCGGCCGCACCCGCTGAAAGTGACTTGAGCGTCTTCGTATATTTAGCCGTTAATGTCTGCGTTTCGGTAATCCCGGTCGTGGACAACGTTGGTTGTAGCCGCTTCTTAATGGTAGCGGTCGACAACCCACCTAAGTCTTCGACTTGTTTGGCGTGTTGGGCGACATCCTTAACTGGCTTTGCTTGAGACTGTTGCCAATACAACGTGCCCCCAACTAGCGCTAAGACAATAATAATTAGGCCGCCGACAAGCCAAGGTCGGCGCCGTAAATCATGTTTCATGCTTAATCACCATTTCCCTTTTTAATTAATTTCCGTATATTCAAGCCAATTGTTTTATACTATAAAATTAATCATATCAGAAAAACTAAGCCACCGACAACTAATTCAAAGCCGATAACATGCCAGCTAAGAAGTCACCAGATGTTCCGACATAAGCATGTTGCGCCACTTTAAAGATTGGCGCGGTCTCATCTTGATTGACGGCAATAATATGCTTAGCACCGACCATCCCAATGACAAATTGATCCGCACCAGAGATCCCAATCGTCAAAATAACTTCCGGCGTAACGGTTGCGCCACCAAGCCCAATTTGTTGTTCCACGCTAAATTGCTCCAACGTCGTTAATGGCCGGGTTACCGCAATCGCAGCCCCAATCCATTTGGCCAATTGTTGCGCTTGTAAAACGACCGTTGGTTCCAAAGCCCCCCGACCAAGCGCAATAATGCGTTTGGCGGTCCGCACATTACCAACATTAACAGGCACATCTTCAGTTAAATGCAATTCTTTGACGATTCGATGTAAATCTGACGTTTCCACCCGTTTAGCCATTGGAACTGGTCGATTATCGACGGCATTTTGATGGTCCGCCACCCCAAGTTCTAAGGCCCCTAAGTCTTGCATGATCCACTCAGTCGAGCCTTCCGCTAGATCCATCGCCCGCATATCGCGCAACAATTGTTCTAAGGGAAACTCATGGGTATAGGCCAAGCCACCGACAATTTGAATGGCCTGATTGGTCACATCAAAGCCTTGTTGCCCGCCATATAACTTGGCCATCGTCGCCGCAGCTTCAAAGTCGACGTGTTGATCAACTTGACTCGCCGCATCTAAAGCCAATAACTCACCAGCCCGCTTTTGAATCGTCATTTTGGCGACTTTCGTTTGCACTGCCGGAATCGTATTTAACGTCCCATCAACCACTTCGCGTTTAGCCGCATACATTTTGACACAATCTAGTGCGTGTTCCATCACTCCGGCTGAAATCGCCCCCATAAAGATACGGGCAATCGCTTGATTCCGCCGCGCAATCGCCAAGCCTTGACCTGGGCGACCTAACATATCTGCGGCCGTCAGTTGGACATCCTTAAAATGTAACCCCGCCACAGAAGTGCCCCGTAAGCCCAACGTGGTTTGCTTCGCCGTGACACTAACGCCAGGCATCGTGGTATTGACGATAAACGTCACAAATTCGCCGCGGTCATCACGGGCGAGGACCACATACGCTGTTGCTTGACCACCATTAGTCACAAAGGCCTTTTCACCATTAAGTGTCCAGCCAGTGTCCGTTTTAACGGCCATCGATTTGACCCCGCGTAAGCTCCCACCACTTGGTTCAGTAATCGCAAAACCCATTAAGTGATCATTGGCAGCACTCAAGTACCGTTTCTTTTGCGCTGGTGTCCCATAATGATCGATTTGATCAGCAGCTTTCCAAAGGCCTTCTAGCATCACCGCTAAACTCGCTGAACCACGCGCAATAGTCGACAAGACTACTGTCCGTGTTTGGGCACTCAAACCAGCCCCGTAAGGTTTGGCAATGCCTAACCGGGGGACTTTTTGTTGGATCAATAACTCATAAGCTGCTTGCGAGAATTCACCCGTCTGATCAATTTGATGATCCAGCGGCGCAATGTGTTTAGCCGTAAAGGTTTCCAGTTGCTTAACTAATGCCTGTTGGTCGGCCGTTAAATTCATTTCCATATCGGTATCCTCTTTTTCGTCTGCTGTTAAGTTAACTCTAATTTACCACAGTTTTTTCATAATATAACTACTAAAAAAGGCCGGACACAAGGTCCGACCGAAAAATTGGTCGCTTAGATTGAAAAACGTCGATTCCGAATCATTAAAACAATGACAATAATCAAACTTAATAAGGTAACTGCCGTATCGATTTGGAAGACATGTAAGACACTGACCGCCGTATCATTAATAATGAAACTTGATACTAATGGGCCCACAAAGAAGGTCAATGCCGTCGCAAAACTATAATAGCCCGTGACTTTTCCTTTTTGAGCTGGGAAGTATTGACTTAATAAGGTCAAACCAAGTTGCCAAATCCCACCAGCAGCAAAGAAGCCAATCACGACCGCCGTTAACCGGGCCCCATCTGCGCTAGGCATCATAACCATTTGGAGTAACGCCAAGAATGAAACTAACGTATAAACGAAGATTAGTTTGATCGGTTTAACTCGCGTAACTAATGATGACGTAATAAAGACTGAAATCAATGAAGCACTGGCATACCATGAAATTAAGGACTTCGAACTATTGGCACCTAGTTTTAACACGGTGCTCCCAAAGTTAGGCGCATATTGCGAGAAGATATAGAATGTGAAAGATAATGTAAAGCCAATCACAATTAGCAGACTGCCATCAATCAACATTGATGGTTTCGGGCCATCAGTTGGGGTCGCCGCCACTTGGGTTGGTTGCGCAACCGTCTTTTTAACGATGGTTTGTGGGGCAAACGCCGCCATTGCAATCAAGACGATATCTAAGACCATGATAATGACCATGGCAACTAGTGTGACTTTAGAATCTGGTTGTGCAGCAACGATAAATGGTAAAACAAATTGTGCTAACGACATTGCCGCTTTAACCAATGAATTCATGCTAGCTGCTTGGTCTTGGAACGCGTCAGTCAATGCCGGATAGCTCGCCGTATCACCAAAAGAGTTGGTAACACCCATAAACAACGCCGCCACACACGCACTGATCAAATTCGTACTAAAGAATAACCCTAGTAAGAACACGATTTGGGCAACCATCCCAATCAACATCGTGCCCTTGCGTCCAAGTCGATCTGACAAGTAACCGGCGATTAAGATCGTTAATAACCGGCCAATCCCAATCATGGCAATGACTGTAGAAATCCCTTTAACATCAGTGTGCCAGAGTGCTTGAAATTGAGTCCCGTACTGCGACACAATGATCGTTGCCATCCCTAAGATGGCATAATTAATGTAAATGCCGAGGGCTAATGGTAAATACTGTTTCCGTTTCATGTTCACAACCTGCTTTTCCTTAAGTTCCATGTCACTCACCTACCCGTTAATTTTAACGTGATAACTGTCACCATTGCACTGATTTAACCGCTTACAAAAATAAGCAATAATAGAATAATAACCAACGGCTATCAGTGGTGTCATGCAAACGACGCATGCTGGGAGGATAATCATCATCATTTGATATATTTTTCACAATCATCTTTACACTTACGATTTTAGCACTCCCGCTAAAGCTGTCTAATGACAGCTAGGCATTGAACCGATAGCCAGAGGTTATCAGTTCAATGTAAAACGGCTTAGGATTCAGCTCCTAAGCCGTTCATTTTTAATTATTTCACCGGTGTTACAAATCCATATTCTAAAATCTGCATATACGCTTTGGCTCGATCAACAATCCACTGTGCATCCGTCATGGTTTTCATCTCGGGGTGCAAATGCATCTGCGCCTGAAACTCGGTAAAAATTTGATTATAGACCCCCATGATCATGTTAATCACTAAGGTCCGATCAAGTTCTGGGCGCAACGCCATTTGATCGACCACATGCCCAATCTGCATTTGAATCACTTGCATCGATTGTCGGTATAATGCAGTCAACTGTTGTCGTGCTTTGGCAGGGAGCTGATCAAGCTTGCCATAAGCCTCAATCATGACCGCCATTTCATCCGGATGACTTTGACCAAACTCAGCTTTATATTTCGTACTCCGCACCACTAATGTCACCAAGTCATCTGGCGCATCAAATGCCCGCGGATTAATTGTGGTCATGATGGTTTCCGTCGCCGTTTGAACCGTTGCAAAATACAAGGCCTGCTTACTGCCATAATAATGAAAAATCAAGCCCTTAGAGACTTGGGCCACCGCTGCAATCTGATCCGTTTTAACACCAGCATAGCCGTGCTGCGCAAACTCATGGGTGGCCGCCTGCATGATACGTGCCACTTTTGCGGGATCTTTTGGAACTACTGTTGCCATCCAGAGACTTCCTTTCTATCAAGGCCCGTCATTGCGCTAAATCACGCCGCCGGTACCCCCAACTTGCTAGTACCAATATTAGCACAGTTAAGCCTAACAGCCACCAGTTCGTGGACCAGTCAATGGCTTTGATGGGCACTTTATTCACGAACCCTAATGGCGTTAACTGCTTGGCCCACTTCGGCAAATCAATCAAATTACCGAGGTATAATGAAAAGAAGCCATAAAAGACCCCCGCCCAAGCCAGATACCGGCCTTTAGGCCACCAACCGACTAATAAACTCGCCGCTGCAACCATCACAAACATTGCCGGTAAGTAAGCCAAAAGGACATGTTGATACGTGATCCAGTTAATCGGATCTTTCATCGCTGAACGCCCCATCGCATACATGCCAAGACAACCAGCCAAAAAGACCACTAACGCTTCTACAAGCGCAAAACCGGTGTAACTCGCCCAAACATGCCAGCGAGACGTTGCGGTGGCATAAACTTGATGCAAGTACCCTTTATTCTCGTCATGAACTAGTTTTAACATCGTTTGAACGGCCGGAATCAAGGCAACCACCACCATCACGATGGCCAAAACGGCAATAAAATTCTTCACAATGACGCGATTGGCTGCTGCCAGCGCTGCAGCACCTAACAGTTGTTTAATCGTTGGATTACTTTTAGCTAAATCACCGATGGTATTAAAGATCGACGCATATGACATTCCGAGCAACGCATTACCAATGACCCAAGCAAGCAATGTACCACGACTTTGCCGCCATAATAACGTAGTCGGTCCCATTAAAACTGGTGACGCTTTTGCGCGTCCTTGACGCGTGACTAATAGGCCTGCACCTAAGTCACGGCGTTGATTAAAGTACATCGCCAAATTCAAACAGACTAACCCAAATAACAACATCATGAAGACGGGTTGCCACTCATTGGCTTGATAAATATTAAGTTTTTCAATCCAACCAAATGGCACCCACCACGTTAACTTGGGCTGACTGACATCGGTACTCATCCGTGCCACATACATCACGCCAAAGACCGCATAGCTAAGCATCGTGGCGCCACTAGCACTATCAGCTACTTGTGCTAGTAATAACGTCAACATCCCAAACATCCAGCCAATTGCAGCTAGCCCCGCGCCAATCAACCAATTACCAGTCGTATCCGCACCCGGCATCCCCGCCAGTTGGAGGCCAACACCAAATAACACGCCCACGACCAGATTTAAGCCCGTCAATTCAATCGTCGTCGCCACTAACGGTACTTGCCGACCAACCGCATGGGCCCGGACGAGTTCAAGTAAGCCCTCATCTTCTTCCCCACGGGTGCCAGCAACCGCCAACATGATATTCATGATAATCATAATTAAGGCCATAAAGACCACCATTTCAGTCGCAAAAATCTTGGCTGTCGTATAAGGTGCTTTGGCCGTAAATGCCCCGAACAAAGAAACCATCGCCGGCATCTTTAACGTTTTAACAATCGTATCGATTGCTGTCTGGGTGCCATAGATGCCATCAAATTTCGCAGCAATTGCTGTAAACAGGCCGACTAACGTGACGATCCAAATGAGTAGCTTGTTACGGTCACGCTTTAAGTTAAGGCGTAATAATTGTCCAACCATCGTGATCACTTCCCATCAGGTGTGCGCGCATCGTTAGGTGCTGCATAGTACCGCATGAATAAATCTTCTAATGTCGGTGGCGTACTCGTCAATGTAACGAGCTGTTGGCGGGTTAAATATTGCATCACGGTTGTGAGTTGATCCGCATCGACGGCAAAGCTCACATGATTATCACCATGTTTGGCCGTTAAACCATGTACGCCTGGTAAGGTCGTTAATGCTGACAAGGGCTGGACGGTTTGCACATCGATCGTTGTCCGCGTCAAATGCCGCATTTCAGCTAAAGTGCCCGTTTCAACGATCTGGCCTTCACGAATGATACCGATGCGATCACACATCTTTTCAACTTCCGACAAGATGTGACTCGATAACAAGACGCTTTTACCAGCTTGCTTTAAGGCTAAGACATGCGCTTGAAACGTCTGCTCATTTAATGGGTCTAACCCCGAAGTTGGTTCATCAAAAATATAAAAATCAGCGTTCGTTGAAAAAGCCGCGATCAAGGCCACCTTTTGGCGATTACCTTTTGAATAGGTCCGCGCCTTTTTACGGGGATCTAACCCAAATTCCTTAATCAAAGCATCTGTTTTTGCAGAATGGCGTTCCCCATTTAGTTTCAAGAACAAGTCGATAATCTCACCACCACTGAGGTTCGGCCATAGATAGACATCCCCTGGCACATAAGCAATCCGGCGATGAATCGCCACGCTATGTTGCCAAACGTCTTGCCCAAAAATCGTGGCTGAACCACCACTCGCTTTTAAAATCCCCAATAGTACCCGGATCGTCGTTGATTTTCCCGCGCCATTCGGTCCGATAAACCCAAAAACTTCCCCTGGATAAATCGCAAAGTCAATATCCTTTAATGCTTCAAACTTGCCGAAACGCTTTTGTAAATGATTCAGTTGTAATAGTGGTGTTGCTGTTGTCATGCTCAAGACCCCCTTATTAAGGCACCAATTTTAGTCAGTGCTCAAATTCAGCCATCATGATAGTCTTAATTGACTCACAAGTCAATGACTGACGAGTCAATATGGTAACCCAACTTTCCAACCGTTGTAAAACGCTTGACAAAGGGCGCAGTCACGCCTAAAAAAGGCCAAAAAAATAACACTGATCGGCTTGACCAGTGCCCACGTTGAGGACAATAAATAATCTGAGACAGTCTCACACCTTATTGTCAACGTAATTACTCAACGGTAATTACCGCTTTCAATTATACGCTATTTCCGACCTGATTTGGACAGATTTTAGAATTTCACTAAAATCCCCAACCAAAAAGGCGACGTCAAAATGACGTCGCCTAACTGATTTATGTACGCGTTTTATTCCGCGCTAGTTTTGGCATATGCTTCTAAGACTGGGACCACGTAACGTTCTTCAGCTTGTTTGCGCGCCAAGATGGCATCATCCATATCCGCAAACTGTTGATTTAAGACCAAGCGGCCACGATACATTAAACGTGCGACCCATTTTTGGGAGCAACGGTCAAACGACACGCCAATGACCCCACTACGGTTACGACTGTTAGGTTTTAAGCGATCCACGGAAGTCCCTTGATACAAGGGCAAGTTATCACTACGACCCATGTTTTTACGGGTTTGGGGGTTTTCAAAAATATTTTTGCGGCTGACATCGGCCCGTAAGCAACCACAACTCTTGGTAATGCCTTTACGTAACCGATAACTATCAACCACGACCTGCTGACCACATGAACATTGACACAACCAGCGGGCGTTCCCATTAGGGGCACTCTTAGCTCGTTTAATGACGGTCAATCGGCTAAATGTCTCTCCTGTTAAATCTTTTAGTCGCATCAAAATCACCTCGATAATTTTATGTCCAATCGATGCGGCAGCACCCTATACCAATTGAACTTAGTTTCTAATCTATACTGATTTTATGAAATAAGTATGACGAATACCAAAATATTCATAGTATTATTTATAGATATTTTAATTTTGCATGACTAAAAGTTACAATACCGCGTATCCCAGCTTTAGTCTTTACATATCATACTACTATCAACTCGAGGTGTCATGTAAAATATTATTATATTTATACAAATGATAAATCCTAACGAAGACCCGCCACTAAACCGTTACATGTTAAGCATCAACCAGTGGTTTTCAGTTTATCACTTGTTAAGTCAAACAGCCATCAAAAAAGCCTGTTAGGTTTACCCCAACAGACTCTCGCTTATTTTTTATAATGGCCACAACCCTAGCCAGCTCATCACGTTGATCTGGGCTTCTGGTGGAACGAGTGGGCGTAAGGCTTGCTTGATCTCATCGACACTCGCCGGCGTTCGCAAATCATACCAATAAGTCCCCTTATGGTCCTCACCAACAAATGACCAAACCCCTAAGTCGGCTACGGCTTTTAAGTCTGGTGTCGTTGGCATATGCCTTAAAAACACATGCATCGTTGGTTGCCAAGCACCATCATTATCGCGAGCACGCAAACGTAGTTGCCGCACTTGACGATGAACTTGATGGGCCTTTAATAATTCCCACAAAGTTCCCAGCAACCAGATCCAGGGGCCAATACTATACGTCCAAGGTGGCGCTTGTAGTGCTACCAGCAGCATGATAATGAGCGTCAGTGCGACGACCCAACTCAGCGTCCAAATATTGGCCAAGTTTAGCCATCGTTCCCGCAACCCAATCGCCACCTTTAAACGCAATTGATCATCCGTCGTCGTATCCACTGGTGTTGATTGTAGCTCTGGTGCCGTCGTCCCTGAATAGACCACTTGGATAACCGGCTTTTTTAGCGTCACAATGGCCAACACTTTAAATAACTGACTCGTGCCGACAGTCGTATCAACATCGACCGGCACATATTCCGTAAATAACCGATAATGGTCAGTCGTCGCCACAAAATCATACCGACTTCCCCGCACTTGCTTCAATAACCAGCCCCGTTTAGCCAATTGATTGAGCCACTTCAGCTCGGCTTCAGAACCTTTAATAAAATTACGATAACGCCACATCGCGCTCATCTCCCCCAAAACAGCCCCATTGTTTACCGGCTACAGTCGCACGTTCTTCATAATCTGATTCAACAATGCCAAGCGGTCGCGTTCAGCTGCCAAGACCGCAGTCCCACTACCCGTAATCTCATACGTATGGGTCTCATCAGCATCAACGCGTTCAGTAATCAAATAGTCCCGGGTCATCATATGCAAATTAGTATACAGTGTCCCTAACCCTAATTGGAGTTGGCCATTGGTCAAACTCGCGATTTTTGCCGGAATTTCCGCACTACTAATCGGCTCACACACACTCACTAAAGTTAAAAAGGCCGCTTCCGTTAACGGTTCATACTTATCGATCAATCGTTGATACAACTCTGTCGCCATCTAGCTCACCCTCTATTTAGAAACCGGTTTCTTTTAGCTAAAAGTATGGACCACTCTGAATCTAAAAGCAAACTAAAAACGCGTCCTAGCAAAGCTGGCGCGCCCTTAGTGGTAACTAAATTTAATGAACTTGAATATCGGCAACCACCGTACTCGTTTCATATGGGAAATGTGACTCTGAAACTTCAAACGGTTGCCCGTCATCAGTATAACTGACTTGGTTGATCACTAAGATTGGGTCTCCCAGCGTGGCGTCCATGGCTTCGACATCTTCAGCGGTCGCTTTAGCTGCTGAAATGATCCGATGTGAACCGGCAATCGCCATCCCGCCTTCTTTTTCTAAGTACCCGTAAATCGAGCCCATGAGCACATGCTTGGTCAAGGTCACGATATTCGTCGGCATAATCGTATGTTCATACGCCCAAACTTTACCGTCAACAAACCGGGTCCGCCGAATCACATAAACGGGATCCATATCATCGATCATCAATTGTTCGGCTTCACGTGGTGTTGGCAGCCGGGCTTGTAATTCTAAGACTTTACTCGTCACCTTTTTGCCCGCGTTCGTCCGGGTCGTCCCAATAGGTTGATCCATCTGCGTCGCTTGCCGATTATCGGTTAAGCCAAAGTCTTTACGAACGAAAGTCCCGGCACCGCGCTTAGAATAAACCATGCCTTCAATAATTAATAATTGAATCGCCTTATGAATCGTAATGCGGGTCGTATCAAATGTGGCTGCTAATTTATTTTGATCAGGTAATAGTTCACCCGGCGCATACTTACCAGACTTGATTTGCTGGCGCAAGTTGTCGGCGATCACTTCGTATTTATAAGCCAAATCCTTCACATTCTTTCTTCAATGACATCTTGTCACATAGTTTAACCCATTTCGTTAACAAAAGGAAATAATTGTATATACTTTTTAGACCACTTGTCAATTTAGGGCTAACTAGACCAATTAGTTTCATCCACTCGCGGTAGCCGTTATAATGAAAACAGCACTAAAACTTACATTAATGAGGTGATCCCCATGGAAGTCCATACCTTAAAACTCGATCAAGAAGCTGTGATCTATTCCGCCGCTATCAAAGCTCTAGCAAGCTTCAAACCTGAAATCGACGTTGATTTTTCTAAAGTGACGAATCAAGAAGAGGCGCATATTCTAGCGCAAGCGACGACCGCCCAATTTACCGCCATCTTTGAAAAGCGCCTTGAAACTGGTTACGCCAAAGCCATCTCCAAGGGGCAACTCGCCGAATGGGGCGCCTATTATATGGCCCATAAAGTGCATCAATCGTGACCAATCAGTTCTAACCAATTCGACAATTAGTACCAACCAATCCGGTTGGTACTAATTTTTTTGAAATTTATCAATTTTTAGAATGCCGGTTTAAAGGCATTTATAGCCATATACTTTTAAAAGACTATACAAATTTAATCAAAAGGATTGTTTTTAGTTTAATTTGCGGTTATACTCAATGTTGTTAAGGAAAGCGCTTCCTGAAAAGATTGGTTTAGATTGGAGGAAATTATGGAAGTTTCACGTAGAATGCCCAAAGATTTCTTCTGGGGGAATTCAGTTTCAAGTATGCAAACTGAAGGGGCCTGGAATATCGATGGTAAGGGCCAATCGGTCTATGATGTGCGCCCAGCCACTGAGCACACTGCGGATTGGCACGATGCTATCGACGAATATCATCGCTACGACGAAGATTTGGATTTGATGCAAGCTATGCATATGAATATGTATCGCATCCAAATCTCTTGGTCGCGGGTGGTGCCCGATGGTGACGGTGAATTCAACCCAGCTGGAATTGCCTTTTATGACCGCTTGGTTGATGGGATGCTTAAACGCGGCATCACGCCGATGATCTGTTTATATCATTTTGATATGCCATTAGCGTTAGCCCAAAAAGAAAACGGATTCATGTCACGTCACACGGTTGATGCGTTCGTCCGTTTTGGGAAAAAGATGATTGAACACTTCGCTGACCGGGTCAAATATTGGATCACGTTCAACGAACATAACTTGTACTTTACCAGTGAAGTATTCAATATTTCAGGGTACGAACACGGGGATCGGTCATTAAACGATCTTTACACCATTTTCCATCATACGATGTTGGCCCATGCGCAACTCGATGCGTTTGTTCACAGTCACTACGATGATGTGCAATTTGGTGGCATGATTGCTTATACACCAGTCTACCCGGCTACTTCCAAACCCAATGATGTTTTCGCCGCCCGGCAATTAGATCAATTCTTAAATAATAATTTGAATGATGCATTCGTACATGGCCACTACGCTCACGAAGTCTTAACCTTTATCAACAATCACGATATCGATTATGACCACCAAGTTGGTGATGACCAAATTTTGGCCGCCATGCATGCCGATTTCTTAGCCTTTAGCTATTATCGCACGACGACGATCAATGCCGACAAAGTGCCTGCGGGTACCGCGCCGAACCATTATTTGGACTATGGAATGGAATCAAATCGCTTCCTTAAAGCTAACCAGTGGGGCTGGACGATTGATCCGCTGGGATTCCGCAACATGATCACCGATCTCTATAATCGCTACGACGTGCCCGTCTTCCCAATCGAAAATGGGATTGGCTTAGAAGAGCACTGGGATGGTGAACACATGATTGAAGATGACTTACGCATCCAATATCATCGTGATCACATCGCCGCGATGAAAGATGCGATGTTCTTAGATGGCGCAAAAGTCTTGGGTTACTTGGGCTGGGGGCTCATCGATATTCCAAGTTCACATGCCGACATCGAAAAACGTTACGGGGTCGTTTATGTCAATCGCAGTAACCATGATTTAAAGGACCTCAAACGAGTGCCAAAGAAGTCCTATTACTGGCTACAGTCAGTTTTAGCAAAAAATGGAGATGAATTGTAATGGAAAACAGCAATAGCAGTAACAGTGCTTTTAGTAATTTCATTAACAACAAAATTTTGCCACCGGTCATGAAGTTCGTTAATACCCGTCCGGTCAAGGCTTTACAAGATGGGATGGTTTACGCCTTACCATTTATCATTATTGGGTCAGTCTTCTTGATCTTATCAAACGTGCCAATTCCAGCCGTTGCCGCCGTTTTAAAGGCTTCTGGTTGGGCCGCCTTCTTTAACCAAGCATATACCGCGACCTTTGCGATTATGTCAGTTTGGGCCGCCGTTGGGATTGCCTACGTATATGTTCGTAACGAAGGTTATGAACCCCTCCCTGCTGGGTTGACCTCACTTGCCACTTTCTTTCTTTTGCAAACGCTTTCGATTGACAATCCGTTAACGGCTGCCATGGGTAAAGCTGGTGCTGGGATCACTAACGCCGCTGGTAATGTGGTGATGTCTGGTTCAGCTGTTAGCGCCAATATCGATAAGTTACCTAAAGCCTTACAAGGGTTCTTAACCACGCCAGTTAGTGGGGTTATCAACTTAACTTGGCTCGGTGGTCAAGGGATGGTTGCCGCCATCATTATCGGGATTTTAGTTGGTTGGGCTTACTCCGCAATGTTACATGCTGGTTGGAAGATCACCTTACCAGAACAAGTCCCTGCAAGTGTTGCTGGTCAATTTACAGCCATGATTCCTGCCGGTGTCATCATTACTGGTTCAATGTTAATTTACGCGGCCATTGATTTCTTTGGCAAGACCGATTTATTGCAATTAATCTATAAATTATTACAAACCCCATTACAAGGGTTATCAGATTCACTTGGCGGTGCCTTAGTCATTGCCTTCTTAGTCCCATTCTTCTGGTTCTTTGGGGTCCATGGTGGGTTAATCATGGGGGCCATCACCAGTGGGTTATTAATTCCTAACACGGCCGACAACGCAGCTTTATATAAAGCTGGCAAATTGACTGTTGCTAATGGCGCCCACATTGTTACCAACGAATTCTACAACAACTTCATTAACTTAACTGGTTCTGGGATTACCATTGGGTTGGTTATCTTTACTATTTTCGCCGCTCATTCTGTCCAATTGAAGACCATTGGGAAGATTGAATTGGTCCCTGCATTGTTCAACATTAACGAACCATTCTTGTTCGGGTTGCCATTAGTTATGAACCCATTCTTGGCAATTCCATTCTTCTTAACACCAGTTATCGTTGCTTTATCAACTTACTTGGTTATTTACTTCGGGATCGTGCCACCGTTGAACGGGGTTGCCGCACCATGGACGACACCAGCGATTATTTCAGGGTTCTTGATCGGTGGTTGGAAGATGTGTATCTGGCAAACCATCACCTTGGTTATGTCAACGGCCATCTACTTCCCATTTGCTAAGAAGTACGACAAAGTCTTGAAGAGCCAAGAAGACGCTAAGGCCGCTGCTGAAGCTGCTGCCGGTAATGCCGCTGCTGCCAAAGCCTAAGTTTTAGGCTGTTTGAAAGGATGAATTGATTATGGCTGAAAAAATTATCATGTTAGCTTGCTCCGCTGGGATGTCAACGTCCCTCCTCGTTTCAAAGATGCAAGCCGCTGCTAAAGCAGATGGCGTAGATTACAAAATCTTTGCCACCTCTTCAGCAGATATTGATCATCAATTAGGTTCTGACGAAAAGCCCGATGTCTTGTTACTCGGACCACAGATTCGCTATATGGCTAACGATGTCAAAAAGAAGACCGATAAAGCCGGGATTCCAATGGACATCATCAACATGTCAGACTACGGGATGATGAATGGTGAAAACGTCTTAAAGACCGCTGAAAAGTTATTAGGTGACGCTTAAACCATGTTTCACGTGAAACATCTCGACACATAAGATAACTAAAAAGGTGCCTCACATCAGTTATTCAACTGGTGTGAGGCACCTTTTTAGTTATGGTTTAGTTTTCAACTTTAACCTGCCGTAACGCATCCTTCACCGCACTTTTAAGGGCGCGACTTGACGTTGAGGCCCCTGAGACCACGTCAACATCATAACTATTAGCCGCGACCATTTCAGCGGGCAGTTGATCTAAGGCCGCTTGACCGACATCAGCACTCTCACTTTGACGGACCACTTCGACTTTTTGTAACGTCTGATCAGCATAAGTAATCCGAACGACGACTTGACCACCAATTCCGTTTTCACTAGTCCCTAGATATTGATTAGGGCCAAGTTCAATTGTACTTAGATCATCGGCAGCGCTTAAGTTATCACCACCTAAAGTCGTTGGCTTTTGGCTCGCCGACGTCGTCGCATCATTAGCTGCAGCGCTCATTGGCGTATCAGCCTTAGGTTTAGCCGCATTCTCACCGGCAATCTTCCCAAAGATCAAGCATTCAGCTAGGTTGCCACCGCCTTGATATTGGTTCGCACAAATGCCACCGAGTTCACCAGCCCCATATAAATGTGGAATTGGTTGTTGGTTGCTATCCAAGATTTCAGCTTGTGCGTTCCGGCGTGGGCCACCTTGGGTATTCAACACATCATGAGTCAATGGTGCGGCATAAAATGGGCCAGCGCCAAAAGCCCGCATTGAAGCTGGCTTGCGGCCATACGCATAATCATGCCCCTGGTTGGCAAAGGTGTTAAAGTCTGAAATTGTTTGCGTCAAGGTCGCCCCATCCGCGTGCATTTGTGTTGCCAACTCGGTTAAGCTGTCCGCTTTTACTAACGTCTGTAAGAAATCAGCGTATGGGATCTTGGCATCAGCTTTAAACTGGTCCAATTGCGCTTGATCAAAGACCAAGTATGGATGGACATTGGTCCGTGGCACGCGCCAAGTCCCATGATCGTAAATATGACCATGCCGATTAGGTTCGTCTTCCTTGAAGTAACGACTGCCATCATCACCGACGGTCACAATGCTCCCAGTATAAAGGTCGGGCCAAGCATTGACGATCAAGCGGGCCCGTTCACCGGCCGGCACATCGAACGCCATCCCATGTAACATGCCTAACGCTTCATAATTTTGCATATGCCACATATCAGCGCCGACTTCTTCAGCCATCTTGATACCATCACCACGATTATATAGCGTCCCGAGCGGTGCCAAATGATCCGCACCTAAATAGTCCTGAACTTGTGCTTGGTTATTTTCAAAGCCACCCATCGCCATTACCACGCCATTTAAGGCCCGCACGTTAATCACATGTTCGTGACGTTCAATCTGAACCCCAACAACCGCCTTAGTCAATGGGTCCTGAATCAAATGCTTTGCTGGTGCCTCTAACCAAACATCGATCTTGTCAGCCCGATCAATGACCTTTTGCCGCAAGATTTTCCATAAGGCCGCATCAAAGAAGCCCCCATGAACGGTCGTAAAGTCATAACTTTTGACCCCGTCATATTCCGGATATTCAAAGATGGCATCCTTAATGTTCACATCCGTCGAATCCAAGTCAAAGTTACGCTTAAAGCTAAACGGTTCGACCCCTAAGTAATCACGTACATAGTCGCGCATATTGACCATGCCCTTAACATAGGTGTTGATCATCGTTTCATCCAATTGCATTGGTACCGTTAAATTCTGATAGTACGTTTTTAATGCATCAAAGTTATCGCCAGTCCCAATCAATTGAGCTGAATACCGGGTATTGCCGCCTTCGTGACCATTTGGTGCGACATCCGTTAATAAGACTTTTGCACCCGCATCAGCTGCAAATCGGGCCGCCGTGGCACCGGCACCTCCAAATCCTAAAACAATCGTATCGTAAGTCGCATCCCACTTGAGCTTTTCAACATCGACCATCCTGATCAGCCTCCTTCAAAAATTTGTGTTTAAATTCACAACTAATTTGAACAACTCCATTATGCAATCGCTTACGTGTGTTGTAAAATTACTTTCAACTGGTATCATGATAATAAATTTATTATTAAATTAACAAGATGACATTAAGCCTTATTATGATTGGAGCACTAACATGGATCAACGTCTCGGCGACTTCTTAGCCGCCATTGAAACTACCGGTAATATGACGAAAGCTGCACAAAGTCTCTTCATTACCCAACCTTATATTAGTCAAACGATCAGTCGCGCAGAAGTCGAATTACAAGTTGCCCTCATTAACCGGGCCCATCAGCCACTGACCTTAACGTACGCGGGAAAACGCGTTTTAACTTACTTACAAGCACAACATCAATTACAAGAAGCGATGCAACAAGAATTAAAGCAATTAACCAATCATGCGGCCGGTTCCCTCACCTTAGCCATCAATCAACCGTTAGCTGAAGAATGGCTACCGCAAATCCTGCCCGCCCTTTACAGTCAATTCCCCCAGCTACACTTAAACGTGCAAGAAATGACGACTAGTGATGCTGAGCAGTTATTGCCAGCTGGTAAAATCGATGTCTTTATTGGCAAAGCCATCCATGACAATCGCTTAGCCTACCAGCCCATTGGCCGCACGCAACTGGCATTAGTGGTCCCACAAAGCATTGCCATTAAGCCCCAACCGCAACAACCACTAGCCGCACTGACCAATCAAAATTTCATTCGCATTATGGCACCCTCACGTTTCCAAGAAATGGTTGATCACTATTTTCAAGATAATGGGATTACCGTTATCAATCGCTTAGAAGTCCCCAATTCTCACGTGGCTTTGGCCTTTGCACTAGCCCAACTTGGCAGCATGATTACTGGGTTCAAAGATGCACAGGCCGCTCAAAGTGCGCATCCTCATCAACTACAAGTCTTTCCGATTCCAACTGACCAAGTGGTCTTAGACATGGGCATTTCATATCCGGTTCACCGACACAGCGCGATAATGACGAAGTTGGTCCAACTCGCCACCACGATTTTACCGACGCTAGCCTAAAAAAGCCGCCGCAAAAAAATGCGACGGCTTTTTGTCTTCAATTTCACCATTTTTTACTGATTAGTCAAAATTAAGATTTTAGCAACCATTGTAGTTGTGCCAATGCCGCTTGGTGGTCTGCTGAACTGTGCTGGGCCACATAATAATAGGTCAACGTTTCGCGATACATCGCTTGTCGGGCAGCTTTGAGCTGATAATAGCGATCAAAAGTTGTCACAAAAACTGAAGCTGACGCACTAGCCGCTAATTCGCGATCACAAAATTGTCGTAATTCCGCTTTACTCAACCGGGTCCGAACGATCGGCGCTAAGTCTGGCTGGGCCGTTAGCCGGGCCAGTAATGCCGTTTTTAATGCTGAAGCGGGGTGTCGCTCTAATGATGCCTTGATAGTCGTACTTGTCGTTAATGCTGCCAACGCTTGTAAATCAGCTAGTGCTAAAACTTGCCCCCATCGGGTGGATAATAAACGTTGCCAATCCGAAATTTGTGCTGCTTGTTGATGATACGTCCAACCCCAACAACTATTGAACACATCATCATAAAAGCGAGTCGTTTGTTGTTGATCCAATTGCTGCGTCACTTGATTCAAATCTTGTACAAAATCGCGTTTTAGCATCGCTAAGCGACGGACTTGAATTTGACCAGTCTGCGCATACTCGGCCACGATGACGCCAAATTGATACGCATTCAACAATGGTCGCCCTTTCACCGGCGAATTCAGTTCGCTGAACTTTTCACGGGCAAGCGATCGTTCGGGGCGTAACACGATGATGGTCGCCAATTGCCGCAAATATCGCTGATACGCTGGACTAGTCCGCAACTGTTGTTCGGCGTTAACTGCCGCGGTCTGAGCCGCTTGACGGACTTGGGTTTGTGCTGCTTGGGCCTGCGCTTTAGTCGTCGCAACCCGATCAGCAATCACTTGTTTTTCTTGGGCGACTAGCTGATCATACGTCGTTAAAGTAGGGCGTAATTCAGTTAACGGCAAGGCCGTCGTCCGGCGGCGCAAATAAGTCGTTACCGTCGTATTGGTCGTCGTTTGCACTTGCCGCACTTGTGGTTGCCAGTCACTTGGCAATTGTGGTAACAGCGGCTTGGTAAACATGATTGTCGGTACGGTTGGCGCTTGCGCCGTTAACCGTTGATATTGGGCTACCGCATAGAAGTTTTCTTCAGTTGTAATAACCATTAAATAACGGGTTTCCGCATTCATAAACTTCTTGACACATTCAGACCCCACGACCAATTCACGCTGGTCGTGCTTATTTTGCACATGATATTCGTAGCGGACCGGCTTATGACAGAGTTCGCAATGTTGCCAAGCCTGCCGATCATCATTTTGGTTAATAACATATGGTAAACTAGCCAACAACTGCCATTCATGACTACAAGCCGTTAACCAGTCCGCATGGTCATGCATGATCAAATTGCGGACCGTTGGTTGTAAAAAGTCGCTATCCGCTTTAACCGTCACATGATCATATAGTAACCGATTGATTTGTTTTAAAGTCGTTTGACGTCGCGCTTGTTCACTCAACCGGAAGAAACGATTCTCGGCTGGGGTAATTAATGTTGTAGGCTGTGCCATGAAATCCCTCCTCACTAAAAAACTAACTTTCTTAGCATAGCATATTCTGACGCTTAACTCAGTCTCGTGGTTTGTTGACTAAGTATAATTCTGATAATAATGAGGTTTTATAAAGGTTTACTTAAGCCGCCATTTGTCAATCGGTTAATCGTTATTAATCACGTTAATTAGCCTAACAACGCTAACAGCCAAATTTTCAACTTTATCTTGGTGAAAGATTGCAGCCTAAAAATTAAGGTGCTAAACTGTCCTTGTTTCAACGAACTAGTACATTATATTTAAGGGGGATTTTCATGATGAAAAAAATTAATGTATTGTTAGCCACTGTCGCTTTGGCTTTACCATTAGCCGCGGCACCTTTAACTTCGGCAACCACGTTAGTCGCTAACGCCGCTACTAAGACGACGGCTAAAAAAGCAACCGCTAAAAAGAAGACCACGACTAAGGCTAAGACCACAACTTACACATTAAAGAAGGCCACCTCCATCAAGAAGACGGCTTATCATGCTAAGAAGGCTGGCGCTAAATACACCATCACATTCGCTGCTGATCAGGCTAAGGCAACCGTCAAGACTTCTAAGACTAAGCTTTCAACTAAACAAACTTATACGGCCGCTAAAAAAGTCGAATTAACAACTGGTAAGAAGGGTGCCAAGACGGTCACCTACTTACACCTCAAGAACAGCAAAGGTGCTTACGCTGGTTGGGCGAAGGCTTCCGAATTAACTGCCGGTGCTTTAAAGTAATCACCAACACAAAAAAACGCATCGTCGCGATGACGATGCGTTTTTTGCTGACCAAATTGTTAATCGAACATTTTCTTCGTTGCTTTTAACAAGGTCTTTGGATCTTTATCATACCGTGGTGTCTTAACCAAGTTGCTCATTGGTACCCCAGCAAAGTGATAAGCCGCAATTTCACCAGAACGAACCGCACTTTGTTCCGTGAAGATCATTTGGTAAGGTTGTTCCGCAAATTCACCAGTGAAGGCCAAGTTTGTTGAATGCTTTGGTAAGACTTCTGGCCGATCGCTCTTTGCCCGGTTGTTGAATAAGGCCGAGGCGTATGGCATATAAACCGGAATATTGTTGATAATGCTATCTAAGATTTCCTTTTCCTTGTCCTTAATGTTGCCTGGACCTGGATCAACCTTGGATAATTGTCCGATCAATTCTTGAGCCATTTCTTTCCCAGTCATTTCAATGTATGGCTTATGAACGAATTCACCCTTCCGACGTGGATAGAGGAAGTAACCCCAAAGGACTGTTTCATTAGGATTTTGCGTGGTGAAGTGTGGTTGATGATGGACCACGATCGACATGTTGACATCCTTTTGATTCAACGCAGTAATTGGCGTGGTTGATAAGAAGGAGTTCAAGGCATTCCCAGGTTCTTGCGTCGTAATCCGCACGATTTCGTTTAAGAACAAGTGGTCCTTAGTCGTCAACGTGAAGCTGACCCATTCACTGGCATTCCGATCATTGAAGAACTTGTCGGGTGTCCCTAAGTTATAGAACCGTTCCGTCGCTTTCTTCCAAAGTGCGGCACTGATGCCATATTCCATATTTTCAGGTGCTGGCGTATTGTAATCACCCATCGTAGCCGAGTCGGTAATTGACCCGTTAGTAAAGATAACCGCCGTATCATCATCGACTTCCACGGTTTCACTTTCACCAGAAGCGACGTCTTTAACGACTAAACCAGTCACCGTGATTTCATCTTGCATGGCCGTGTCTTTAAATTCCCAATCTTCGACGATCTTGTTGTCGATGAACGTGACATTTTGACCTTGTAAGTACTTAATTAATGGTTCAATCATACTTTCAAATTGGTTGTAACGGGTCCGGTTGACCCCAACCAAATGTTCAATTTGCGTAAATTCATAAATCATTTGATGCATGTAACGACGAAGTTCTTGCGCTGAACTTTGCGTCCGGAATGCAAACGTGGTTTCCCACATGTACCAGAAATTGGTTTGGAACATGTGTGGATCGTCAGCGAAGTAGTCGGCAATTGTCACGTTGTCGAGCTTTTCTTCTTCGTTATCTGGCATCATGATCAATTTCGTTAATAAAGCCCGGTCTTTATTGTTAAAGCCTAGCTTACCAGCATTGATGATCCCTTTGCCACCTTGTAACAAGCGGGCTTTGTCAAAAGTCCGATGTTTCGCATCAAAGTCGCGGGTATCTTCTGCGGCGGTCATGCCTGGTTCCGTAATTGATGGAATCCGATCAAGCAATTCCATTAAATCAACATAGGTCCGGTAGTTTAACATCCGACCCCCACGTGCCACGTAACCAGTCGTGTTTTCCATTGGATGATTCTTGTTCCAATATTCATTGGTGAAGTCAGTGGTTACCCCACCATCGTTAGCACCATGCATATCAACACCATAGAAGGTAATATCTTTACCGTCCCAATGGCCATCTTGAATCAGATAAACAGCTGCGGCCATATTTGATAGCCCAGCACCAATCATAATCGCTTTACTTTTAACCATAAATAACGCCCCCAAAATAGGTATTTGTTAACGCTTACAGGTACATTATACAACTTGGATAACAGTTGTCCAGTTTGAACTGAAATCTTGGCTTAATTTTCATAAAGCCTTCATTATTTTCCACCATCTGGGCATTCGCCACGCGCGAAACAATTAAAGACGCGTATAATAGACTTATTAACAGAAGGAAGGGTCGAGATGACATATTTAATTTGTTCCGATGTCGACGGCACCTTAATGGTTGATCACACCCAGATGACACCGGCCACACGCCAAGCAATCCGCCAGATCATGGCACAAGGCAATCAATTCTACATTGCAAGTGGTCGGATGTTACCTTTGGCACGTCAAACGGCAGCGTTAATTGGTGGTCCAGTTAAGATCATCGCCGCTGATGGCGCCACCTTCGAACAAGGCGATCAATTAGTGACCAGCCATTTAGCCAATGCCAAACTAAAACTCATCTACCAAACGGCTTTGAGCAATAATTGCCGGGTCTTTTTCTTTGAGACCAATCGGATTTACTATACGGGCTGTGAACCCCCTTATCAAGCAAAAGCCGCGCATGCCCACACGGGTGGTTTGCCCAACGACTTGAACGTCATGCCCTTAATTGGCCCAGAATTTTTGCCAAACCTTGGCGATCATATTACCAATGCCATTGTTTACGGGCAACCAAGTGAACTAGCCCTCGTTCGGCAAATCTTAGTTGACCAAACCATGTTTAGCTTAACCAGTACTCCGGATCACTTAGAAATCGTGCCCCATGGGATTGATAAAGCTTTTGCACTAGCTTCGATTCAACGTCACTTGGGCATCGACCGAGCGCATACGATTGTTTTTGGTGATGCCTTAGAAGACATCAGTACGTTCAAGCTGGCTGGACACAGCGTCGCGATGGGTAATGCTAACGAAGCCTTAAAACAAGTCGCAACCGATGTGACTTTGTCAAATGATCAAGATGGTGTCGCCGTCTTTCTCCAAGACTTCTTCAACTTAAACGAAAATGTCGCCCATGGCTAGTTAAGACCCTTACAATTTAATGAGCTTAAACTTGGCTTAATTAAGTTTAGGCTTTTGTTAGGAAGTTTGACGAATTCCTTAAAATCGGCCCTAGTAAAATTGATTTTACTAACAATGCCGCGGTATGATAGTCCCCGAATAATTTATAGGGGGCTATTTTTGTGTCAACACCAACTTCAACTGGCAATTCTTTGTCCGCTAGAATTGCCGCGTTAGTATTCAGTTTAGTTTTAAACGCTTGTGGTAATGCCTTATCGATTGCATCTAACTTTGGTAGTGGCATTTGGACGGCCTCAGCCGTGAACATGCATGCCGCATTTGGACTAGATGTTGGGTTATTACTGTTCATTATTGGCTTCGTCAATGCTTTGACGAATCAATTATTGATTCATCGGCTAGATATCCCACGCTTTGCCGGTGAAATCCTCTTTGTGCTCTGTTTCAGCTACTTCGTCGATTTATTCACCGCTTTATTTACGATGATTGGCATTCCCCACTGGAACTGGATCATTCGGATGATTTTATCCATGGTCGGGGTCTCAACATTTTGTGTGGCGATTTCAATTTATCAACGGGCTAATATTTTTATGCATCCTAACGATGACACCACCAATATCTTGCGGTTCATGTATCTCAAAGGCAATGCAACGGCTTCACAGCTAATTGACTTTGTGCCACCAATCGTGATCATGATCATTACCTTTACGATGACGCATCAAGTCTTAGCCGTCAACGTGGGGACCTTTTATTCCTTCATTATGAACGGGATTTTAATGGCTCTTTGTCAACGGGTGTTGATGGAGGGTTTATGTGGAACTTCGTTCACTTGCGAACGGGGTTCCTTTTCTTTAC
>NZ_BJDJ01000002.1 GCF_005405085.1 Lactiplantibacillus daowaiensis
TTGGAATTAGCTACTACCATTGTAAGTGATTGCTTTGGGCTTTTTAATTTCTGTTCGGATTAATTATAGAATTTGCCATAGTAAAAATTTTACTAAGCCTTCATTAAGGATAAGGCGACCCCACCGACGATAACTAAAATCGAACCGATGACGACATAAATCATTTCGCGATGCGTCTTCCGTTCACCTAAGAGGTAAATACTCCCGAAGGTCGAAATAACGATTCCCATTTGTGATAAAGAGTACGCGATAGCTTGACCAATTTGGGCCATTGCCATGAACATGAATAAGTTCCCGACACCCCAAACTAACCCAGTGACGATGTTGCGATAAGTCGCTTTGTCAGTCAACGGCTTGTCTTTAAATGACCAGATCAAGGCCCCAATCAACATCCCAACGGCTTGTGGCATAACCACCGCTTGAGCATTGACATTACCGTAATGGACGACAATCGTATAACCGGCGTAACCGATCGTGGACAAAATCAATGCCCGAATCCCAACTGACCAGTTTTCTGACCGTTGAACATTTGGATCAGTTTTATCGGTTAAGGAAGTCAAAACGGCCCCAAAAATCAAGATGATAACCGAAATTGACCCAATCCAATACATCCGGCCTTGCCATTCATTGAATAACAAGACACCAGCTAAAGCATTGGCAACTAATTGCATCCCAGTTGAAATTGGCGTTGTCCGGGAAATCCCGACCGCTTTCATCGACGTAAATTGTTGTCCTTGACCAACACTCCAGAATAACCCAGAAACAATCCCAGTAATCCAAACTGCTGACGTCAATGCAGGTTGTTCAAATAACCATAAAACAATTCCAAATAATAAGGCACCCATAGTCATACCGAGGGTCTGTTGCCGCGCAGAACCACCCATCTTACCACTAATTAAGCCGATACTGCCCCACGCAATCGCAGGAATCAGTGCAATTAGAATTCCCATTAATCTAAATCCTCATTTCTCTTATTTTCTCTTATGTCTAGCGACAGAAAATAAGTTTAACAGGAAAGTAACCGTTTTACCAGTCATAATCAGCACTTCAGCCGGAAATATAATTATTTTTATATTTTCATGAATTCGTTTTCTTTAGTGATAGAGACCGTTTTCATGTTATGAAAACGGTCCCTAATTTTACAAATAAATTTTTTTTATTTTACGAGTAAAAGGTGGTAAAACCAGCTTATTTATCCAAGGTCAAGACTAAGACCTTAAGGTAGTTGCTAGCCAAATAGGCTTTACGAGTCACAAAATCTGCTGGCAAGCGGAACGTTTCAGTTACCGTATAATCCCGGTCACTGCCGATGAATGCTTCATCAACCGCCGCTTTGAACTTCTTCATTGAGAAGTTGTTCGCAGTAGTTGCAACGACTAACTGACCGTCACGCCGAACAGTTGGTAACGCTTGGGCTAATAAATCCGTTAAATCAGTAGCCACTTGGAACTTCTGCTTCTTCACACGCGCAAACGTTGGTGCCGTCACGACAACGACGTCATAGCTCAAATGATGCTTGGCGGTATAATCCAAGTAACTGTTAACTTCGATGGCCCGAATCTCGTGCTTATCAGGATCCAAGTTATTGATAGCTAATTGGTCAGCAGTTGCGGCAGCACCCTTCTTATTAGTTTCAATCGAAATCGTCTTAGCAGCTCCGGCAACCGCAGCTGCAGCTGTAATCCCATTTTCTTGACTAAACAAGTTTAAAACAGTCTTCCCTTGTAATTCAGCACCGGCTAACCATTGCCGAATTGGCCGCATGTCGAGTAACAACCCCGTCGTTAAATCATCTTGTAAATGAACGGGATACGTCACATCGCCTTCAGTAACCAACAATGGTTCTGGGGCTTCAGTCCCGGTTACTAAACGACTCTTCAAGTTACCGGCTTCGACGTTGAAGCGTAACTTCGCATAAATGCCCTTAAATTGATGATCAGTCGCCGCTTCAAAAGCAGCGTAAATCATTTCTCGTTGTTGATAAACCCCTTGCGCGTACCACGTAAAGACATAGTAATCAGCATAACGATCAATCGTCACACCGCCTAAGCCATCACCATCAGCGTTGAAGACCCGTTGTGGCATACTTGGGTCCATCGTCGTTGCCCGACGAACTAACGCTTGTTTGAATAATTTCCGGAAATAATCCGTCGTTGGGGTTTCACTTTCATCTAAGCTCAACACCCAGCCAAGTTGACGCCGGTGTTTGGCAACCAAAGCATAGCCCATAAATTGTGAGCTCGCCATCAATGCGATGAATGACCCGTCGGTTAAGCGCATGCTTGGGTCTTTCAAGTCATCTTGAACTAACAATGGATAGCCATCTTTGACCTTCCGTTGGGAATTACCAGTAATTTGTACTCTTTGCATTTGTGTTCTCCTATTCGTTCTGTTCTTATCTAAAGTAGCGGTAAATCGCTGTTCACAGCCGTTTTAAGTGTAACATATTCTCGCGGTCGACCGTTAGTTATTACTTATATGCACGCTTGAAAAGCAGGCTGCCACCTAAAAATGCTAAATAAATAGCCACCAGATGAACGTCAATTCCATCCGGTGGCTATATTTAGTCAGGTCGCGATTCTGAGTGACCTAATCTTCAATAATTGGTTTATCAAACCCATCATCAGGGAATGTCACGGTAAAGCGGGTCCCTTGGTTGGCTTCACTTTCAACTTCGATCGAGCCCCCATGTTGTTGGACCAATTGATGTGAAATTGCTAAGCCTAAACCAGATTCACCATACTTCGTATTCTTCCGTGACGGATCAGCTTTATAATACCGTTCCCAAATGTTCTTAACTTGGTCCGGTGTCATCCCGATCCCATGATCTTGAACGGAAATCACCGCCGCATGATCCGTCCGACTAGCCGTCACTTCAATCGTCCCATCTTGGGAGAACTGGATCGCATTTTGCATGATGTTAAACAACACTTGTACAAATCGATCATAGTCGGCCCAGACTGGTAATTCAGTTGGTACCGTCAATGCAAACTTGTCGTTGGCGGCCGCCGCCTTCTTTGTGAGTTGTTCCACTAAGTTATGCAAGACCTCCGCACCATCGAAATTGGTCTTATTTAACGCAATTTGACCAGTCCGGATCTTTTCATAATCTAAGTTTTCGTTAACTAACCGGATTAAACGCTTCGTTTCATTTTGCATCAATTCAATCGAATGCGCCTTATCTTCTTCTGGAATCGCGTCATACGCCAAACCTTCCAAAATCCCATTAATTGTCGTTAACGGTGTCCGCATTTCATGGGCCGCATCAGCCATAAATTCACGCCGCCGTTTTTCTTGGCGTTTAATTTCTTCATCAGACGCTCGTAACGAACTCACCATGCCATTAAAGTCATCGGCCAAATCATCGATTTCATCTTTATGGTTACTGTCGACTTGAATATCAAAGTCCCCACTCGCAACTGAATGCGTCGCGTAACGCAACCGATTGATCCGGCGAACGGAATACCGTGCCAAAATAAAACTCAATAGTAGCGCGGCAATCCCAGACACGAGCAACGCAATAAACAAGTTATTTTCAATCTGTTGTTCATTAGCTTGCAGGGTTTGTTCAAACGACCCAATCGAAATTGCCCCAACAAATTTTTTAGTACTGCCGCTCTTATAAAAAAGTGGGACTAACACGTCAATTGTCTTTAGCGATGGCTTGTTAACTGGCCGGTCATGACTCCGTGACTTAAAGGTCACGTGTGGTGATTTCGTAATCGTCTTGTTATTCTTTAGCTTTTTCCAGTCACTACTCGAAATACTTGGTGAGTAAAACGATCCGGTTGGCATATTGCTTAACCCTAAACTGTTCGGATAAACAACTTTCTTATTGGCATCATACACCGAAAAGTGAATGTGCTGATCGCGTAAAATCGCCGTACTATCATTTAAGAATTGTTGGTTAAACCCCACCACTTTATGGGTACGCGTATTATACCGAATCGCTTCTTTTTCAATACTCGTCGCGTATTGTTGTAGCTGTTGCCAAGAGTTTTGGTAAATCATCGTTTTGGTGGTGCGGATAAAGGCAAATCCTAACACCACAATGACCGTAATGATGACCGCAAAAAACGACAACATTTGTTGGTAGATCAGTTTCATTTAGTTTCAACTCCACTATCGTCGAACTTGTAGCCAACCCCCCAGACCGTTTGAATAATTTGTGGGCCAGCTTTTTCAATCTTTTGACGTAATTTCTTGATATGCGCATCAACGGTCCGTTCATCACCGTAATATTCATAATCCCAAACAAGTTGTAGTAACTGTTCACGTGAGAACACTTGGCGTGGCTTTTGTGCCAAGGTCTTCAGCAAATCAAATTCCTTGGGCGTTAAATCTTGAATTTGTTGACCAGCTAAATAGGCTTCGCGGGTCTTCGTGTTTAACTTAAAGTGATCGGTTTGCACGTCAAAATCACTGACCGCATCCGCAGTGGGTTCACTAGGAGCTGTTTTACTCAAGTCAGCCCGCCGATGTAACGCTTTGATCCGGGCAATCAACGTAATTGGTGAAAATGGCTTAGTCACATAATCATCAGCGCCCATTTCCAACCCTAAAACTTGGTCACTTTCTGAATCACGCGCCGTTAACATGATAATTGGTACAGTTGGTGAAGCTTTGCGAATATCTGCACTAACTTGCATGCCGTCCTTACCAGGTAAGTTTAAATCTAACGTGACCATATCCCAGCCATCGACATCTTCTTTAAACATCTCAACGGCTTCATTACCATCGTAAGCAAAGTGGGCATCCCACTGTTCTTTCTTAAAAAACATCGCCATCATTTCTGAGACGGATTTATTATCTTCAATCATTAATAATTTCATTGACTAATTCCTCCAAGCTAACCAGTTAATATTAAGTGTCGCGTATTAGTGTCGCCATGACTCCCGACGCATCCTAAATATAATCATACCCCACTTCAGGCTAATTATCAGTCTTAGTATATCAACAAATTAGTAACATTGCGTGGCTGGTTTGTGAAAAAAGTATGGCGATGCGTGGGGTGTCCTATATTATAGTAGAAAGTATACCAATTCCGTAAAAAAACGTGACGACCATTCCGGCTCGCCACGCAAAAATTAATTTTTAAAAGAATGAATTGGGGCAGGAATATGACCCCCACGTTGGACAAAGGCCGTCGGTTGACTGGGATTGACTGCCATAATCGGTGCGCGCCCGAATAAGCCGCCAAATTCAATACTGTCGCCAACTTGTTGCCCCGTCGCTGGAATGACTCGCACGGCGGTCGTCTTGTTATTGATCATTCCGATGGCGGCTTCATCCGCGATCATGCCACTGATAGTCGCCGCCGTCGTATCGCCAGGCACGGCAATCATATCCAGCCCAACTGAACAAACCGCCGTCATTGCTTCTAGCTTTTCAATACCTAAACGGCCAGCTTCGACCGCGCGAATCATCTCAGCATCTTCTGAAACCGGAATGAACGCCCCCGATAGGCCACCGACATGCTCACAGGCCATGACGCCACCCTTTTTAACGGCATCATTCAATAGTGCCAATGCCGCCGTCGTACCAGGTGCCCCCACGCTTTCTAACCCAATCTCTTCTAGAATTTCAGCAACAGAATCGCCTTCATTTGGCGTAGGCGCCAATGACAAATCGACAATACCAAACGGCACCTTTAAGCGTTTAGCCGCAATCGAACCAACAAATTGCCCCATCCGTGTTACTTTGAAGGCCGTCTTTTTGATTTGTTCTGAAACCACATCAATTGACTGGCCACGGACTTGTTCAAGTGCCCGTTTAACCACACCAGGGCCACTAATCCCGACGTTGATAACCCGATCAGCTTCACCAACACCATGAAAGGCGCCGGCCATAAAGGGATTATCATCAACAGCATTCGCAAAGACCACTAAACTCATGCAATTAACCGGATCTTTGGCCGCGATTTGTTTGATAATGTGGCCCATCTCGCCGACAGCATCCAAGTTGATTCCCGCCCGCGTGGACCCAACATTAACTGAGCTACACACGCGGCTTGTTTCTGCTAAAGCTTGCGGAATTGACGCAATCAACTTACGATCACCACTTTGATAGCCCTTTTGAACTAAGGCGGAAAAACCACCAATTAAGTCAACACCAAGTGCTACTGCGGCTTGTTCCATCGTTTGCGCATAAGCCACATAGTCGGTATCACCACTAGCAGCAGCAATCAAGGCAATTGGTGTCACCGCGATCCGCTTGTTAATAATGGGCACGCCATATTCGGTTTGAATCTGGTCAGCCACTTTGACCAAGTCACGGGCACTGGTCGTTATCTTGTCATAAATCTTTTGCCGTGCCTTGGCACCATCACTGTCAATACAATCAAACAGTGAGATACCCATCGTAATCGTCCGAATATCTAAGTTTTCTTCGGCGACCATTTGAATCGTTTCTAAAATCGATCGACTTTCCATTGGCCCCCTCCTACAACTTCTGAATCGCATCAAACAACGCTTGGCGCTGAATACGAATCGTTAACCCGGACTGTTCACCTAAAGCATCCAGCGCCGTCTTAGCATCAGCAAAACTCAATTGGTGATCATCCCACTCACCAGATAACATCATGGTAAAGTTATGATCCATCAAGGTTTGGGAAATATCGACAATATTAATATTTAAATGCGCTAATTCATTAGCCACGGTCGCCACGATGCCAACTTGGTCTTGGCCGACGACAGTAATAATTGCTTTCATCAGTAGAACCTCCAGATTAAAATTTAATAAGAGTCACTTGTTGTTCATATCATAGCATGGCACTGGATTGAAAGCTATCGGTTTTCGAATTTACGGGATTGATTCTTAGCAAGCAGCCATCTGCATATATCAACCGCTTACAATTATAATCTCATGAATAATCACTAAAAACGCCGCGGTGAATGGTCGGCTTTTGCTATAATAATCACCATTGTACTAAGATTCATCTGAATTAAGGAGTTGGAGATTTTGCGTTTTATGACTATTGGGAAGTGGCCACGATGACCCGTCAACACCACTTAAAAGGCGTTTTACTGGCGAGTACCGCCTGTATTCTTTGGGGGATTTCAGGGGTCGCTGCTAGTACCCTTTTTAAACTAAATTCACAAGTGACCGCCTTGTGGCTGACACAAGTTCGGATGATTATTGCCGGCTTAGGCTTGCTTATCTTGGGACAAGCAAGTGGCGTGAAGCCGTTTAAAATCTGGCGCAATCGCCGTGATAGTATTCAGCTGATCAGCTATGGCTTACTTGGTTTAGTCCCCGTGCAATTATGTTATTTTGAAGCCGTTAAGTTTGGGAATGCGCCGATTGCGACCATCATTCAATTCTTAGGACCGTTCATCATTAGCATTTATTTCTTCTTATTTAAACACGTCACACCACGCCGCTCAGAAGCTATCGGGATGCTAATGGCTTTTATCGGCACGTTGCTGATTGTGACCCATGGTCATTTGAATAGCTTAGCGATTTCGCCAGTCGTTTTATTTTGGGGTGAGTTATCCGCTATTGGGGTCGCCACTAACACCCTGATTCCACGTTCGATTTTGACCAAATACGGCGCGATGACGGTAACCGGTTGGGGCTTATTAGTCGCCGGATTATGCTTGAACGTCTTCACCCCACTCTGGCAAGTCCATGTTAGTTTAGACTGGCCAACGATTAGTTTACTGCTCGTCATCATTATTTTGGGAACGGTCTTCCCATTCTTGATGTTTGCCAACAGTTTAAGTTATATCTTACCAACCACTGCTAGTTTATTAGATGCCTTTGAACCACTAGCGGCAACCGTATTTTCAATTGCCTTTTTACATGTACAACTCACGGGCTTTGATTTATTCGGCGGTATTTTGATTATTTTAGCCGTTATGGCCTTATCACTAAACGTTCGTAAGATGATGGGTGTCTTACATCGACGGACCGATTCGTAAGTTAACTAGTCAATCATTTTGATTGGCTTTTCTTTTGCCTTTAAACATATTAGTTGGCAGAACAAAAGGGCTATGCTAAACTATTAGTGTATCGAATTCGGGGGTGTTCTGGATTCGACAGGTATAGTTTGAGTTCGGATTGCGTTTCGTGTTCGCATCACGTAAAACTGCCCAGTTTATATTATAACTGCAAAAAATAATAACAATTCTTACGCTTTAGCTGCCTAATAAGCGCTTAACGTAGATCCTCCTAAGATCGTCCATGTCTTAGATCTGGGTCCTAAATTTAGTGGACTTACGCTCAATGCTCACACCTGAAGCAACGAGAAGAGACTAATCAGGTTAGTCATTGCTGAGTGCCCTGACATGCGGCGTTTGTAATGGCGAAATTTAAATAGTATGCCTATGAGCGTAGATATCCGAGGGGCAATATGCTTGGACGCGAGTTCGACTCTCGCCACCTCCATCATACCCACGACGACCACTTTCCAGAGGTGGTCGTTTTTTTATGCAAAAAAATGGTGACACCCTTTATCTGAAGGCATCACCATGACATGCTAGACTAAAAATCGTGACCGACTAAACCCGACTTTGACTAGTAATTGATATAACAACGGCACAATTAAGAAACTCACCACTGAATTGATCAAGGCCGATAAGAGACTCGCAAACGAGCCAATCATGGCCACTTTCAATGTGGTCCCGGCCATCAAAGCCACGATCACCCCGTTGCCCCACGAGGTAATCAATTTCGTTAACCCCGCTAAAAATGACACGAGATATAACTTTGATAAATGCTGCTCATCATAGCCAATCGCTTTAAAGACCAAATTGACCATCGCCGCTAGGATAATCGCTTCTAGCACGGTCAACCAAGCCGTCGCTGCGTAGCCGTTCAAGATATCAAACAACCCTAACCCGATTGCACCGGCAGCAGCACCGTAGCCAAAACCCAAGAGCATAACGGCTAATATCGTCAAAGTATTGCCAAAATGCACAAACGGGCGTCCCACAATCGCGGGCAACGGGATGCGTAACACACTAATCCCCACAAAAATAATAGCAGCAAACAAACTGGCGAAAATCACTTTTCTTAACTGCTTCGACTGTCCCATGACACACCTCTTTGCTTAAAATTAAAAAATAATTAGAATGTTTTTATCATAGCGATTCTACTAGCTAGATGCAAGTGACATCCCCGCGCGATACCACGGTAGCCTGTTATGATTTGGCTTCGATCAACGTCAAAAAAACTGCCACCGATTAAGTTCAGTCGCAGTTTTACATGCTAATAGTTAATAATCAGCCAGCAAATTTTCTAAGTCCAACGTGTTATCCCAGCGATGACTCTTTGTTGGTTGGCGGAACAAATAGACACTGCCAACCCCATCGATTTTTTCGCGTAAGGCCGTGACTTTTTTAGTCCCCACTTTTAGTTTGGTTAGGCTTAGCGTGGCAAAGTTGGCATCAGCTAGTTTTGACCCTAACCGATAAGTGACCCGTTTAGTTTTCGAATTCACTTTTTTAGTCAATTGTGCCGGTACTTTAAAGCTCGCAATCCAAGTGCGTGACTTCAGATTAGCCTTCGTACTCGTATAAATCCCATAATTCAGTTTATTGCCAGTCAAATGCACTTTGGCAATTGAATGCGTCGTCGTCTTCCCCTCAGTGGTCGCACTCACATAGCCGTACCAGTTACCTTGAAAACTCGCTGGTAACGTTTGGGTTTTAGCCCCCGCGGCCATTGGTAAACTTAGTGCCAATAAACCGACGCCAGCACTCAACATCATTCCCCGTGATAATCGCATTAAAAAGACCCCAATCCTTTTATTTTGGTCAATTAATTAACCACCTTAAATATAACCAAGTTGCGATTACTTAACAAGCTTATTATAATGAGAACATTAATCTTTTTTAGAGGAGGCTTGGTCATGCTTTACATGCCATTATTTGAATGTGACGTTCCTGCTAACCGTTAATCAGCGGTTAGTTGCCGCTGATGATTTTTAACCAATTAAAATCAAACGCGGAGGAACTTAAAAAAATGAATAAATCTCAAGGTCTTGGTATGCTGCTACTAAGTTTAGCAGCTAGTATTTGGGGTGGCATGTTTGTGGTCGTTAAAGCGGTCGTCACCATCATCGATCCCATTACATTAGTCTGGGCACGCTACTTAGTCGCCCTGGTTGGTTTAGGACTCGCTTGTCATTGGTCGCGACTCACCTGGCACATTCGACGGCGCGATTGGCCCTTGTTAATCGCCATTGGCCTCATTGGCAACACCCTATCAATCGGCTTTCAAGAAACTGGGACGTGGTTAACTTCAGCCCAATTAGGGGCCGTCGTCACGTCAGCAACACCCACCTTTATAATTATTTTTGCCCACCTGATCTTAAAAGAACGTTTAACTGGCCTTAAAATTGGCGCGGTGGCATTAGCTACTAGCGGTGTGTTGCTGATTGTCGGGGTCCAACTCACTGGACGTCAAACTTTGCTTGGTGCTGGTTGCTTAATTATCGCTGCTTTGACTTGGGCGCTCATGTCAGTCCTTGTTAAAAAGGCCACCGCCTACTATCCACCACTACAAGTCACGACGATTGGCACCGCAATCGCCACTGTGTGTTTAACACCAATCGTCTTCAGTCAGCCCAAAACGTTACTGGCTATACCGTGGTTCACGCCCCAAGTTAGTTTAAGCTTGTTGTATTTAGGCTTAATTTCAACAGCATTAGCCTTCGTGATGTGGAATCGCGGACTTCAGTTATTACCGGCTAGCCGGTCAGGAGTATTCTTTTTGTTACAACCCTTAGTTGGCAGTTTATTAGGCTGGGCATTCCTAGATGAAGCCTTAACACCTGGTTTCGTGCTAGGGACGCTCTTGATTATTGGTAGTATCTGGCTTGAGACCCGTTTTTCAAACTAAGCGATTGTTTTAAAAGCTGATTGTTATAACAACACGATAATCAGCTAAATCACCATTATCATCTCATACTAGCAAGGCCGTCATCATGTGAACGACTCACATGATGACGGTCTTGTTTACTTTTATTCCGATAGTCGTATCAATGGTGGCGCCGTCAATGGCGTATACATCGCCTGTGCCACGACCAATAAATCATAAGCAGCCCGCGGCATCTGATACTGATGGCAAAACAAATAATAACCCAATTCACGTGCCACTTGGTCCGCCGTCGCCTTGGCATCCCCATAGCGTTGCAATTGTCGTAATGCGCGTTGCACCAATCGCTTTAACACCACATCGGCTTGAATCGTTGGTTTTGTCGCCGTTAAAATCAACTGTGAGCGTAATTGTTGCTGTTGTTGTATCTTCAATTGATAGTTATCCATCTGTGCACAACCCCCATTTCTAATCGGCCTAATCATAGTAGACTCGCACGAATAAAACAACTTAATACACCTCATAAACGCCGGTATAACAGGGCTGAAAAGTGTTTCACAAAAATAGTTATAGGGTGATTAATCAACTTCAACTGCCTAACCCTAGTCGTCAAGCTGCTAACCACAGTTTAGTTATTTGACGACCCCAAACGTTCATTTTAGAAAACTAATTAATTTATATCGTGGTATAACAAAAAACAAGTCTGAGTATGATCACTCAAACTTGTCGTTAACCTTATTTAGTTGCATCAAACGTATAAGCTGATGAATAGAATGGCATCCGGTAAGCCCGGTAAACATACGCTTTTGAAGCCGCATTCTTCAATGTCATATTCCAAACTTGCTTGCCGCTCTTCGTCACTTCAATCACATTACTTTGTTTCCCATTGTCTTTGAAGCCAAAGTCGATCAACGTGTTGCCGTTACTTTGACGTTCAGCGTAGCCGATAACGTCTGTAAAGTTGGCCTTGCCTAGTGATTTACCCCAAGCCCAAGTTTGGTCAATCGTCATCTTCTTCGTATTGATATGGTATTGAACAGCTTGTGAGTACTTGCCAGACGTCTTCTTGTTCCCATTTGTCACATTGACGTTGTTATCATATAAGATAACATCTTCACTACTTGGGTTATTATTTTCGTCTTTCAATAAGTACAACGCATGTTGCCCACCAGTAATGGTCGTGCCTTTGGTTGGCGTCAAGACATACTTCCGATACTGCTTCGGCCAGGTCGACTTCTTCTTACCACTGTAAATCCACTTAATCTTGTTTGTCTTGTAATCTAACTTCATGATCATATCTTGATTCCGACCAGAAATGATGATGCTCTGATCATTCTTATCGTAATCAACGGCATTTTGATGGAACCAGTCGATCTTACCATCAGTCCCCTTTTTAAACTTAGACCACATGGACTTCGGCAAGATTTTCTTCAAGTCGATCACTTTAACGATTTTACCCGTCTTGTGTGAGACTTCGATCATCGTGTCTTCTTTGTACTTGCTCCCATCAGAGACCGTCGCCAAGAAGTTGTGATTTGGTAATTCAATGATGTCATGGTGAATCAACGTTGAATAAGTCACAGTCTTACTCTTAGCTGCTGACCCAGTTGATGAGTCAGAAGACCCGGTCTTGCTGGAGAAGCTATATTCTGAGTAGACCCGTCCGAGCAAATCAATTTCGGTTAAGTCATTGTATACTTGAGAACTATTAGACTTCTTCGTCAACGTCATAATATGCCCGTTGGACCATTGTTCAAAGATATGTTGTGAGTAATTGGTATTGTACCAACGAACTGCACCATCAGCATCGACCGCCATTGGCTCTTTCGTCGTCCGATTCAACAAGGTCAACTTATTGCTACCAATGTTCATCTTCGACTTATTCACATTCTTAACCGTGACCTTGGCGTTCTTAACATATTTTGGTAACGCGCCAGTCTTGACTTTTAAAGTCTTCGTTTGAGTACTGCCACCCTTAGTGGTGACTTTGATCTTCACAGTGTTATTGTAACTGGCATATAAGCCGACCACCGGAACTTGGTGGGTCTTCGTATAACCACCGTTAACCGTATTGGTAATCGACGTCTTAGCGGTCTTACCGACCACCGTATAACTCACTTTGGCGGCCTTCGTGGTCTTAAAAGTCACTAAGGCTGTTAATGGTGATGTCTTGTACGGGTTCACTTTGACATACGGACTGCTCAACGTATATTTACTACTCTTGGCAGCCGTGCTGTACGTCTTAGTTAAGCTGGCTTGCGACTTTTCCCGTGTGGTAATCAGCTTACTATCCAGGTTTTTCTTAATTTGACTAGTTGACAACGGAACGCTGCTACTACTCTTGCTACTGGTGGAACTAGCTGTCGAAGACTTGGAAGAACTGGTCGAACAGCCGGCCACCACCAAAGCTAGTGCGGCGACAGTCGTCACGACCATCGCACGGCGGTGTTGTTGTTTCACTACATCCATCTCCTTAAAAATATTCACAATAACGCTCTCAACGTTAATTCTATTAACTAACCTTGAAGCCATTTTGAACATTTTGTTACAAAAAAGTAGTGAAATTATGACGATTCTGCGAAGAGCAGTTTGGGCTTAAAAAGTGAAAGTTGGATAAAGTCTTGATATGTAAGGGTTTATTGTTGAATTGACAAGCCTAAAACGGGGTCGTTTTGAAGATGCATCTATTAAAGCTAATTATATTTTACCGTCTTAATCGTTATCGCCCCGCCGATAGACATAAAACGCAGATTTAGCTGCATTATCGTTAATTAGTCAACTTAACCTTGCATTGCTCATAGCGCAAGGTTAAGTTAGAAATAGTGTTCATTTTTAGTAGGGAGTTTTTGTCTGATGGAAGAATTATTCGTAAAGAAACCAATTCCGCAAGCTTATTTTCAATTAGCCTTGCCAGTTGTTTTCGGGATGTTAGCCAGTATGATTTATAATCTGGCCGACACCTTTTTTGTTGCCCAAACCCAAAATACTGACCTAGTTGCGGGGGTTGCACTTTGTACCCCACTGTTCTCGTTTATGTTAGCAGTGGGCGATATTTTCGGGCTTGGTGGGAGTGCCTTAATGTCGCGGTTGCTTGGTCAAAAAGATACCGGTACTAGTCAACGAGTTAGTAGTTTTTGTGCCTATGCTGGCCTGGCAACTAGTATTGTCGTCACTATTTTATTATTAGTCTTTGAGACCCCAATTTTGCATTTATTCGGGGCTACTAACGAAACTTATCGCTATGCCGCTCAGTTTTATCGCATTATGGCTTGGGGCGCACTATTCATTATTTTCTCGCTCGTTCCGAGTAACATGATTCGGACTGAAGGCTTAGCAACGCAATCCATGATTGCCACGATTGCCGGCACCGTCTTAACGATCATTTTAGATCCAATCTTCATCTTCCCATTACACGGGGGTGCCGCGGGGGCCGCGCTGGCCACGATTACTGGTTATGCCCTCACCGATATGATTTTGATTTACTTCGTTAAGACCCGTTGCCAAGTCAACAGTGTTGATTGGCATCAAGTAAAAATCAGTCATGCCTTAATCAAAGGCATCTTAGTTATCGGGATTCCAGCTTCGATTACCAATCTCATGCAAAGCTTTGGCGTGGCTTTATTGAATAACTATCTCGCCCACTACGGCACCACACAAATCGCTGCCATTGGGATTGCCAATAAGATTTACATGGTCGTGATGCTATTAATGGTCGGCTTTGCCTTTGGGGTCCAACCGTTAGTCGGGTACAACTTTGGGGCCAAAGCTTTCCCACGCTTAAAGAAAATCATTTACTTTGATTTATTTGTTGAGATGGGCCTTGCCTTAGTATTAGCAAGTATCTTGATGCTCGCAGCCCCATTATTAGTCAGCTGGTTTATGCCACAAGCCGCCATCGTCAAGGCCGGTAGTCTCCTATTACGTAGCTTATTAAGTACAACGCCCTTTATTGGGGCCATTCTCGTCTTTACAACCGTCTTTCAATCAACTGGTCAAGCCCTGGGGGCCTTTATTATGGCAATCGCCCGTCAAGGCATCGTTTTTCTAATTGTCATCGTTTTAGCCAATCAATTATTCGGCTACCTCGGTGTCGTTTTGGCCCAACCAATCGCTGATTTAATCACGTTCATGATTGGCTTAGCGATCTATCAATTTAAATTCAAGCCTTTGTTAACGATTTAGCCTTGCAACTAGTTTCACCTTGTCCAATTAGTGGTATATTTATAGTTGAATCATAAAAATAGTTTTGGAGGACTGTACAATGAAGAATTGGCAACGGCAGTTGGGGACTGCTGTATTTGCAACGGTTTTAGGACTAGGGGCCGTAACCGCAGTTTCCGCAGCAACGTATACACAAAAAGGCAACGCCTTGGCGAATTACAACGTCAAAAAGTATAAGACGGTTAATAATAAAAATTATTATCAAAGTGCTTATGCCTATCAATCAGCACCAGGCTACGACCGCGGTGGCTTATATCAAACCACTCCGGGGATGATCAGTCGGACAGCTGGGACGGTAAAATCATTAACATTCAAGACCGACATTTACTTACCAGTAACGTACGCAACATCTGGTGATTGGGGCAATCCACAAAGTGAAGTCTTGTCTAAAGATGGTAACACCCTTTATACCTTGATCATGCTCAACAAGAGCAGTCAAACTGGGCGCATCGTCAAATATGACTTAGGCAAATTACGTAGCCAATACCACATCTCAACAACGAATATGACAGCGCTACGTCGCGCCACTTATGACAAGAGCGTCAATCAATTAACCGCGACTGATAAGGCCATTTTAAACTGCATGCAAGTTGGACCAACCTTTAATGCTGGTCATGGACAATCACTTGCACAAAATCCAAAGACTGGTGAACTCTGGTTTGTTGGTGCCGCTGCCGTTAAAGCTAACGTCCAACGGGTTAGCACCAAGACCCTTAAGCCTAACAAACGGATCAACTTCACGTTGAAATCAACGGTCGCAATGGGTGAAAACTTGACCTTCGATAAGAACGGGAATGCCTACTTCTACACTTATTCCTATGGTGGTTGGGCACCTAAGAATAGCTTGAAGATTTATAAGGGCAAGATTAACAAGAAATCCGTTAAGTTCCACTTAGTGATGCAAGGCTTGCGCCACAATCCAGGTTGGAAGTCACAATCAATTGCTTATAGTGCGAACAGCAACCGCCTTTACTTCGTTTCTAATTCCAGTATCTCATCAGTACCAGTTAGCAAGTTAGGCAAACTCAAAGCTAAAGATGTCAAAGCGGTCAAATTATCCGGTCAACGTGAATTTGAAGGCCTCCAATTCGACCAAAATGGCGATGGCTATTTGATGGTCAATAAAGGCGCTGAAATTTTGAAGACGACTGGTCGTTTCTAGCCAAATTACACTATCGCTTATCATCAACTAACAACCTTTAAACACAAAAACACGGCACCTAAGCTAAATAAACTTAGGGCCGTGTTTTTTATGACATCAGTCTACATCGATTGGCCGATACTCCCACTCATCATTAACATCAACATATGAATCGTCGCTGGATAATAATCGTGAGTTTCAATCTTGGTGCTTAATGCTGAAGCGTAGCGCTTCGTTAAGACTTGATTTGAGAGCACTTGAGCCGAATAGACGACGGGTGTCGTAAAGGCCTGGTTCGTATAATTCGTGACGGCGTGACCATTGAGCGTATAAATCGCCTTGATCTTAGCTTGTTTCGTAAAGAAAGTCAGCATCTTCTGCGCAATTTTCTTGCTGACTCGACTACTGTTTAACTGATAATCGTACGTCACCCGCCAAGGTATCCGACAAGCATTGTAGCCATATTCAGCATCGTAATTTGAAGCGACTTGTTTTGGTTGAACAGTCCCCAACGTCAGCTTGGCACCACTAATCGTCACAAAATCCGCCATTAACCCGGTCGAATGTGCCGCACTTAACTTTTGCAATGCCGCTTGGCTATTTTGTGCAACTTGCGTCCAGCTACCATCACGGGTATAGCTGGCAAATTTACGGAAATACGCGGTAATCAAATCTGAAGGCCGCACGATGGTCTTCGTTTTAGCCGTCGTGGCCCATTGCCCAACCATCGGCAACTTTGTGGTGTGATTAATTTCGTGAGTCTTGATGGCACTGATCAATTGCTTAGCCAACTGTTGATAATTAATACTGCCCTTACTCCCCCACTGTTCATCAGCCAGGATCAACGCATAAGCAATATCCAAGTCACCGTCAGTCGCACTAGTCTGTTCTGCTTTCGTACTTTGCATCTTACCATTACGGCGTGTTTGCCGCCAAGCCATTAACGGATTCGTCTTGCTGAGTCGATTCGCTAAATAGTAACGCGTTAATTGATTGAAAGTCGTTTGCGTCTTAAGCTGATGCTTCGCCGCCATCACCGTAATCAACATCCCGTAACCTTGTGCTTCTGATAAAGTTTGTTGTTGCCCACTACTCGTGGTTAACACATACTTTTTCGATTGCCCACGTAAGTAGTGTTTTTGCCACTCTTGATAGTGCGTTTTAATCTCATGCGTACTCGTATTCGAAGTTGCTTGTGGCTTTTGGGTATTATAAATCGCCGCACCCAGACCAAAGGCCACTAAAATAATCAGCGCCCCAATCAACCATTGATATTTATGTCGTTTAAACGTCTTCAACCTAAAATCCCCTCACTAAAACCGCTGCGTCTTATACCATTGTGTATGGCGTTTACCCGTTAACTTATCCCGCGCCATATCATACATCGCCGCCACTGAAACAATAATAAACAATTGGGCATACGTAAAGTAAGACACAATCGCATAGATAAAGTTCGTGACTGTCGCTTGACCATAATCACTAGCCAACGCAATGTTGATTTGCAGTAAGTACAAATAAAACATCAAGACCCAGTTGATCATAAACAACGTCGATAAGGGTCCACCAAGCGCAACCAATTGATGGATTTGTGGGAATACCGTTTGGATACTTGCCAAGAAAATGTTGATCAAAAAGATCGCATTGGAGATGACGATCGCCGCGTTAAACCAAAAGAACGTACAAACGTAATAGAACACTTCTAATTTAATCCGCCAAGGGGTGCGATCAAACAAGTGCTTTAAGTTCGCCATAATAACTTCATAATTACCGCGCGCCCAGCGTTTCCGTTGATTATAGTAAGCAAACAAAGTCTCTGGTTCTTGCTGAAAGGCCTCTGCTCGATGCGCTAAGGCAATTAATTTACCTTCACGCATCAAGCTAAATGAAATCGCCGTATCTTCGGTCAACGCCCCATTATTCCAGCCACCAATCGATTTGACGATAGCTTTGTTAATAATGAAGTTCGTCCCTGGAATCCGGCCAATCTTAAATAATTGCCACAAACCAGTATGTTGAATCCGTTGGGTATTGACGATTTCCAAATTGATACAGCGGGTCAAAAAGTTTTGTTGATAATTCCGAGTTTTGTTGCGCCCAAAAGCGGCCGCATACCGGGTTGGGTTTTCCAGCACCTTTTGCACTAGAAAATACAGTGCATTAGTTTCAGGCGCCGCATCGGCATCATAAACACCTAGATATTCACCGGCCGCAATCTTTAAAGCATCATTTAAGACCCCGGCTTTACCACCGGTCCCGGTCCGTTCAATGACTTTTAAATTACGTCCTTTAAATTCTGGCCGTTGCATCAAAGCACGTACTTCATCGGCAGTCGTGTCATTACAATTATCCGCATACATTAAGACTTCTAGCTTATCAGTTGGATAATTCAACCGCAAAATGGCTTGAATCGTATCTTGAATAACCAACGCCTCGTTATGGGCCGGTACAACCACTGTGACGATTGGATAACGCGCTAACGGCGGCAAGTCTTCAATGTTTGTATGCGTTAAATGTTTAAAAATAAAGATGACGCCACCAATTAGCGTCACAATCGTCATCACGATTGACAACCAAATCGTAATAATCGCGATCACATATAAACTATCGAGCATGCCGTTTTCCTTCCGTATTGAAGCGTCGAACCGTCCATTTAAAAATCAACCACCAACAGATTGATAGTCCTAAAACGACCGCGCCAAAAACGATTGTCACCGTTAAACTAACTGGAAACAACCAGCCGACTATACTACCTAAAACCATTTTTTGCGTCCTCCTTTAGAGGTATTCCTTAACAATATCCGTTTCAGCACTACGATCAAGTTGCGCTAAGGCATCTTCAACACTGCGATTGAGGACCTTATCTTGAGATGAATATGACACTTGTCCCATCCTTAGCACTAATGCATTGCGGGCCAGCCCGAACTCTTCGGCAATGTCATTAATGTGTTCTTTGATCTTGCGTTTCATAATGGGGGCATTGTCCGCACCTAACATCGGTGACAAGATGACAAACCGGCCTTCATCAATATAATAGAGATGATCGACTGTAAATAACATTGATTCCAAATGTCGGGTCGTCGCTCGCAATAAGTCATTAAAGCGATCATGCCCTAAAAAGTTAACGACATTTTCTAGAAAATCAATCTTAACCATTGTTAAGGTAAAACGATAATCTTGTTCATGATAAAAGACTAACTTTAATTCACGCTGTACCGCACGTTCCAAGGCAGCTTCATTTAGCGCTCCAGTCAACACTTCTAGATCTGGTTTTTCTTGTTGCAGCTTAGCTAATTCTTGCGCCAGCGCCTTGCGTTTCAATAACTGATGGTCTAATAAATACATCAAGTAAGTTGTTAACGGGGTAATTGTCAACAACGCAACCGCTGACCACAAATACATTTCGCGGGTATAGGGCATCAATAACATCAAAGCACCCGCACTCATGCTGACAAATGAGAGCACGCCACCTAAAATAATATAAATCGTTCGTCCTAAGAAGAGGCCTAAACCAAAGGCACCCGCCACAATTAGAAAGTTAATCCACGACCCGCTGATAACACTCAAATACAGCAAGGTGTATTGATAAATTAAGATTAAAATCATGCCCCAAAACACGAAATTATCGATTGATTTTTGTTTCATAATACCCCGCACAACTTCCTTTCGTTCCTCATTGTTGCCTTTCAGATTAACACGAATCTGAGTCAACGTCATTGTTTTTTCACTTAACTATTAATGATATTTTAATGGATTTAACCTAATAAACCTTATAACTATAAATATACTACACTAATTTCAAATGAACAATTTAAGACAAAAAACGCGCTAAATCCGACACTAACCTTAATTAGTGCGATTTAGCGCGTTGCAATTAGACGTTGTCGTTACGTTTAGTTTTATTGTTCACGTCGTTTCGGTTTTAAACCGATGGCCGTTAAGACTGTCATGAGTAATACCCCTAAACTGGCGATGATACCAGTCGCCGATGCTCGTTCATCAGTTTGTGGCAACGTGCTCGACTTAGTTGCTGGTGTGACGACCGGCTTTAATGCAGTTGCCGTCGCTTTCATCGTGACTGCTGGCGTACTTACAGATTTGGTCGTTGGCATTACCGATTTAGTAGCTACCTTAGGTTGAATCGTCGCCGCTTGACCATCATCCACATTAGTTGGTTTTGCTTTGGCTAATGACGTTGGTGCCTTTGGATCACCATGACCAGCATTCACAGTTTTGACTGGTGTCGTGGGCTTAACGGTAACTGACGTGCCTGGATTAAGCTGATCCCCATCACCATCAGGATTCGTCAATGTGCCATTATCATCTGGTCCTGGCGTTGTCGTGGTGCCACCATTATTATCAGGATCTGGATCAGTTGGCGTCGTGGTTGTCCCACCATTGTTGCCATCATCCGGATCAGTTGGGATAACAGGCACCGCCGTATACGTGACGGTCGTTGTTAAGTCCGCACTCGTTGGTGTAACCGTAGTGGCTGGTACGGTTGTTTGATCAGCTGTATAGCCATCAATCGTTGGCACTGTCACCGCTGTAAATTGCCCGGTTGCTGGTTGCCAAGCACTATAGGTTGGCACTAACGTCACCATATCAAGTTGGCCGGTCCGGGTAAATTTAACTGTCGCCACTTGATCAGGCACTAACGTCTGCCCGTCGCTCGTGACAAAGTGGATCGTTCGTGTCACAACTTTTTGCAATTGATCTGCAGCGGTCACGGCTTGTTGGCCATGCTGCAAATGAACGGTGTAAGCTGTCGCCGTGGTCGGATAAGTCGCCCCAGTACTTGGAACATCGTCACTAACTAGTTGATACCCACGCGCAACATATTGTGCAATCGTTGCCGCCGTTGCATAATCACTAACAGCGCCTTGGTCACCACTTAATGTGAGTGACTGTAAGGTTTCGCCAGTCGTATCATCAATATAAGTCACCTTAAATTGACCTTGGGCGACGGGATCTTTCGTATAGACATAAGTGACCGTTCCACCGTCAGCGGTCAACGTCCCATTAGCCGCTAAACTGTCGGTACCCATCTGACTAAACGTGTAGCCAGCAATCTTCTTAGCCGTCGTTTGATAACTGAGTGAGACATATTGGCCATTTGGATAAGTCGCTGTATCGGTGCTTAAAATATTGCCCTTAGTATCCACATAGTTGACCGTTACATTGCCTGCCGCAACCTTTGGAATTAGCATGACATAAAAGGTCTGCGGATCTTGGGTAAAGGTCCCGGTAACAGTACCGCTCGTCGCATAGGTAATGTAGTTATCAACTGATTTATAGCTACTTAAATCATAACTATCACCAATATTAGTTCCCGCAACGACTTGATCACTGACACCAGCAATCGGTTGCACATTTTGATCGACATACTTGATCGTGACACTAGGGTATGCTTGGAAATTGACCTTTTGATAAATCATCATATCTGTTGAGAATTTAACCCCATTAGCATATTCAATAAAGACATATTGTGCGGATGAAGTCCAATTCGTTGTGTACGGCATCCCTAAGTTGCCATAGACTAAATAGCCTGGTGTATTGGTTAACTGTTGAATATTATCGATTTGATACTGATTGTTGCCCAATACAGTAATTGGTTGCCGAATACCTTTGGTGTTATTAAACGAATAACCAAAGGCATCATTGATTGTCTCTCCTTGAACACCCGTAATCGTCATGCCAGTGAAGGTTGCAGTTTGGTTAGCAACCACATTAATGGGATTAGCTGGATCATTCGCTCGGACGACCATCTGACCAATCGCCGCAATATATGCACCCGATTTGGTAATACCTGACAGCGGTGAAAAGTCCGTTAAACAATTGTTAGTGAGGCCAATATATTGGGAAACATTATTATTGCCAATCGCCGTTAACCATGGCCCCAACTGTTTAAGTTGGGCATTAGTCATGCCGTATTGGTGGCCTTGAAATTCACCATCATGAGCATCAAGATCAACATAACTAATATTAGTTGGATCGATGGCAGTTAACCCTTGTAAATTAACATAACTCATATAGGTATCTTCAACAATCAATCTACTAATGTTCAAGCCGCCTAATTCACTTAAATCAATCGTTTTAGTTTGTGGCGTCGCAATTCTTAACGTTAATTCAATCGAGCGTTTAGTGGTAAAGTATTTTAAACTTTCAATTCCAGCTAGGGTTGCTACTGGCGTCGTATCAGTATTAATGACTAAGTTGCCTTGTAAGGTATTATAATTGCGTAAATCACCAACCGTAATATCAGCCGTCGTTGCTAATCCTAGACCGGTTTTAATCGCATTACTCAAGTTCGCATCGGCAATCGTTACCACCGTATCATCACTTGGTGTCGTCGTATCGGCAGTTGCCGCTGGTGTCGCAGCCTTCATTAAAGCGGCCCGTGACCGGACTGGCGACGTGGCTGTATTCGACCCAGTCGTGGTGGTTTGCGTCGCAGCTGAAGTAGTCGCTGTTGCGGTAGTTTGTGTGGCGGCTGAACTAGCCGGTGTACTAGACGTGGCGGAAACTGCACTAGTTTGACTAGCTGGTGTGACACTGGTTGCGGTCATACTGGCCGTTGAAGTAGCGGCCGTAGCTGAACCGGTTTGGCTAGCTGTTGACGTTGCTTGGCTAGTTGCTGACGTTGCGGCACTAGCTGGCGTACTCGTTGCTTGATCAGCTTGGCTTGGTGCCACACTACCGGTACTAGTAGCTGTTGATTCTGTTGTCGCTGAGCTAGCAGCCGCCGTACTTGCCGTGGCCGAAGCGGCTTGACTAGTTGCTGATTGTGAGGTCGTGCTGGCAGCACTGGTAACTTCAGCTGTTGCATTAGTCGTCGTCGCAGCGTGGGCTGGCGTCATCGGGACGACGCCTAGCGCCAGCATCGTCGTGGTAACGCCCATGGCTACCCAGAGTTTTTTATGCTTATACAGCTTTACCCGAAATTTTTGATCACCATTTTGCAACATGGTAACTCCCCCTTAACAGACATCCCCGTCAATAAAATTAACAATTTATATATTAGTAATCATTTTATAACTCTTTATTTACGCCTTAATAATAGGCGCTTTTGATAGATAGTTCAATAGGCTAATCATTGAAAATATCAACTATAAGTCATACTAATATCACCACACATTAGTCGAACACCTTAACTTTTAGTTCAAAAACGTGTGACCCCTACGGACGACTGATACGCCACTTTTTTGCCACTAAGCGTCAGAATATGTCGTTAGTATTAGTATTTTTAATACTGGTCACTATTTTTTTCAAATAAAAAATACGACCACCCAGCTAACCGGTGGTCGTACCTATTTTTTGATGCAATTTAGCTCGTTACTATACTTTAAACCCTAGTTATCCTGATCCTTTAAACCAAAGAATAACACCAAGACGCCAATGATCAACGCCCCAACAAACACGCTAAAGACCATTGGAATCGTAAACCCAATGCCCATTAACATCCCAACTAAGTATGGCCCACCAATCGCGCCGATTCGGCCAATCGATTGAGTGACCCCAATGCCCATGCCACGAACCGACAATGGATAATGACCTGGTGTAAAAGCGATCATGATGCCCCAAGCACCCAAAGTAAAGAATGATAACCAAGCACCACTAATCAAAATTGCCATATTAGACGCTGCTAGACCAAAGGCTGCGGCACTAATCATCGTACCGAACAAGTAGATACTTAACACTAATTTACGTGACACCCGTCCGACTAACCAGGCAGCTAAATAATACCCTGGCAACTGCGCGATACTCATTAAAACGGTATACCCATACCCTTTGACCACTGGGAACCCCCGGCTAACTAACACCGTCGGTAACCATAAAAACATCCCGTAATAGACAAACATAATCACGAACCACAAAATGCCTAAGCACAAGGTCGTGCGCCAATACGTTGATGACCAGACCCGTTGCCAAGCTTCTTTAAAGTCATATTTACCCGCTTCCGCGGTATGGGTCTCTGGCAAATGACGCCGCATCAAAATCGCATATAACCCCATAAATGCGGTAATGACCACCGTAATTCGCCAACCGATCCGTGACATGACTGAAAATGCCAGCACAGCAGCTAAGATCCAACCAAATGCCCAAAAACTATCGACTAATACGAGCATCCGTGACCGTTGCGGCCCTTTAAAGTGATCAGCAATAATCGTCGTGGCAACTGGTAATTCGCCCCCGAGACCCAATCCAGTAATGAAACGCACGATAATAAACCATGTCACATTTGGTGTCACTGCTAATAATAAATTCCCGATTGAAAATAATAGCAAGGTCGTGAGCATGATTGGTTTGCGACCAATCTTATCTGCTAAATGCCCAAACACAATCGCACCAAAAAACATCCCTAATGAGGTTACTGAACTAACAACGCCCAGTTGTCCTGCAGATAAATGCCAACTCGTTTTGATTGCCGGCATAATAAATGATAATAATGCAACATCCAAGGCATCAAATAACCATGCCGTCCCAATTAACAATAAGAGCTTATGGCCCTTAACTTCCATGAAATAACTCCCCCAATAATTTCCCCAATAACAGCGCCGTTATTTGACAGGTATTTTTACCTTTAAGGTGGTAACAGCGTATCATGTCGTTTTTTAGCTGTCAAGACACCCCATAAAAATAATTAATGTTCATTTTTATTTACAAAGCACATCAGCGATTAACAGCTGTCATGACACAAAAAAAGACCCGACAGTCAATCTGTCGAGTCGCAGTTTATTTGTCTGTTATTGTTGTAAAGCCTGAACCGTCCAGCCATTGATGGCGGACTTTTCAATAATGGCTTTCTTGATTTCCCAGACATCCGCCTTGATATAGCGTTGTCTTGCGGTCATTAATGGAATATTTTGATAAACCTCACGACCATTTTTAATCGTTACTCGCATTTAATTACGTCCTTTCCTAACGCTCAGGAAATTTTGCAAATAATTCTGGGTACTCATACTGGGTCAAGTATTTAATACTGCCATATTTATTCAAAAATCTGAGATGCTTAGTTGATCTGGTTTGGAATCACCTTCAAACCAAGTGTTAACTTTAGCACATTGCCCCCACTAAAGCGACTACTTTGCCTCGGTAATATTTTTAAAGGCTGAAACTTAGCCTTTTCTTAACCTGCAATCAACGTTACGCGTTATCGCCCCCAACTTTCAATTTAACCAACGAACTCACTATAACATACTTATTAGAACGTACGTTTTAATTAACACAAAGCATACAATTCTTTACAAAATCAACACAATTCCCGATCAATTGTCCACACCGTTATCATAAGACAATATCAAATTGTCGCCTATTATTAATAATTAAATATTAAGTTACCAAACTAAAATATTACAACTTTTGTTTTGAATCGGAGTTGTTAGCGTTGTCATTTGGGATTCCACGCTTTACACTTAAAGTATCAAAGTAAGGGGGTAGCGAGATGCGCAATTATAAATATTTAGCCTACGGAGGCATGACAGTCGTTTATTTATTCGCTTTGTACGCGCTCTTCCACTTAGCACGGTTAGCGTATGTGTTATTTTTCATGTAAGCAGATGGATCAGCGGGCCATCGCGTGACGAAAAAAGTTCTCGTCCTGAACAAAACTTCAGGCGAGAACTTTTCTGTCTAACGATGCCACAAATAACGATCAATGGTTAACGCAACTTTGGCATTTTCATGTAATTGACTATGTTGTGCATGCTTGCCGTGAAAATCCTTTTCGGTATAAACCACTTGATGACCACGCGTCAAATACTTGATTGACCGGGCAGAGACATTGGTGACTAAACTATCTGAATTCGTCCCATCATCCAAGTTGCCGACAACATTTAACAAGTGCACCCCATTCGGAAAGTTTGCCCGTTTGGCCGCTAACAGCTCATAAGCCGCGTGCAAGTACTTCGGTTCACCCGAAGCCAAAAATGAGTTTTGATTGGCCACATCATCTTCACCAACGACACCATCAAATGGCCCGGCAATGGTCACCAACTTATTAATCGTTGGAAAATCACTGGCCTGCTTAGTCATCAACATGTTCACACTGGCCACACAGCCCGCGGAGTGCGCCACAATATTATAGGAACTAAAGTGATGCGCTTGCTGCACAGTCGTAATGACTTTGGCTAACCAAGCACTTTGTTGGTCATATTGGGCCAGATTATTTTTAAAAACCACTTGAATAATCGGGTTACGCGTCTTAGCGGACCAATTCCCACTCAAGGTCACTTGACCACTAGTGCTGACCGTTGCGACATAAACTTTATGAGCATGCGCCGTCTTTTCAGCATGTTTGATCAACGTATTGGTTGATTGCGCACTCCCTTGAAAGCCATGCACATAAAATGTCGGTCGACTACTCGTCACATAAGCCGATTTTGGCTGCTGACTACTGCTACTACTTTTGGTGCGACTAGTCGACTGACTCGCACACCCACTTAAACTCACTACTATCCCTAAAATTAGACCTAACCAGGCCCCTAATCGCCATTTTCGCACTAATCTTCGCCTCATTCAGTTTGCCAATATCGTTTAATCTGGACTAATTCGTCCTTTAAATAAGTTGCTGATAATTGTAAATAAGTCACGTGTTTCCCCGGCGTCGGTGAGTGTAAAAGCCACCCATCACCCGCGTAAATCGCCACATGATGCAGGCTACCCTGCCCGTGATCGTGAGCAAAGAAACATAGGTCACCCGGTTGAGCGTCGGCTAACGACACCGACTTGCCACCTAAAACTTGTTCACTCACATCACGCGCTAGCGACACGCCAATGCAGCGGTGCAACGTGTAAGCAAAACCCGAGCAATCAAAGCCAAAGCCGCTCAGACCACCCCATAAATAACGCAAATCTAAGAATGTCGTCCCTAACTTAACCACCGTTTCACCGGGCGTTAACCCCGCAGTGGCAAAACCAAATTGCGTGGCCCGTTTAGCCACTTTACCAATTCCTAATGGCGTTTGGACTAACGTATAGCGTGGATCTTTAGTCGAGACGACTGGCAGCTGGGTCCCAATGCTTAAAACTAGCATCGTCCGCCCATCTGCTTGTAACAATGGCGTAAATGCCTGTCTGATCGTCACCGTTGGGCCAGTCTGAACTGGTAATGCCGCCGTTGATAATTGCGCCGCCCAAATCCAACCAGGATAGCCTTGTGGATGCTGGGGGTCTCGTTGTGATACCACATAGACGTAGGCCCAACCATTGACAACACGATCAATCAAGACTGGATCATTGAATAACGCTTGGGTCCCCATTAAGTTATCCCGTTCTAGTGTCACCGTATCGGCATCGTTCATCTGTTGCAGCCATGGTGCCAAGCCGGCATTTTGCAAGGCCGGGCGGTCAATCGTTCGAACTTGTGGCCGTTGCCAGACATTGGCTACTGCTGCACGTACCCTTGCAGTTTGCATCGCAATCCCTCCTATCAATCTTATCCACTTTATCATACGCCAATTTTACCCGCTCACTACTTTTCCAGTAAAGTTGTTAACCTTTCTTCAACAAACTTCGGCCTAAAATTAAAAATCACTGTGAAAGTATGCTATCATACTAATAATTACTCAGGGAGGCGTTTTTGCTCATGGACAAGACCGATTTGAAGATTCTGAACGCCTTACAAGCGGACGCGCGCATCTCGCTCAAGGCTTTAGCTGACCAATGTTTTATTTCTTCGCCAGCTATTTCGGCACGGATTGCCCGCCTTAAAAGCAGCGGTATTATTCGTGATTATCAGGCGAACCTCAGTTATGAGAAATTAAACTACCATATTAAAGCTTATATTCAGCTCCAACTAGAACCCACCCAAAAAGAACGGTTCTACCCGTTTGTTGAAAGTATCCCCAACGTTTTAGAGTGTGATTGTGTCACTGGCGAGTATTCGCAGATCATGAAGGTCATTTTTGAGTCCACCCAAGCCTTAGATGAGTTTGTTAATCAGATTCAAACTTTTGGTAAAACGAGTACTCAAATCGTCTTCTCAACCAGTGTCGCTAACCGTGGCCTAACGTTACCTGAAGATCACGACTTAAGTCATATTGTTGAATAGGTTTCATTATTCACTAACATTAAAACAGCGACTCGTCACCATGACGGGGCGCTGTTTTTTAATTAATAATCAATCTTCATGCCGTTTTACCTGCATTTTCAAGTTAAAGAGTGTACCATAAAAGCAATCGAAGTTAATGGCATTTATCATTTTGTATATATCTGGTTAAAACTAGTTTAATAGATTTTGAAAAGAGGTTATCACACATGGCAACTATTTTAGTACTTGGTGGTGGTTACGCCGGCATGCGCGCAGTTAAGTTTTTACAAAAGAGTGCGCCCGCAACCGATGAAATCATCTTAGTTGATCAAACGGCAATTCATACGGAAAAAACCAATTTACACGAAGTCGCCGCTGGTACGATTGATCCAGCCAAAATCACTTATGACATTCCGAGCGTCATCGGCAAACGCGTGACCTTTATTGAAGCGACGGTCACCGGGATCGCCGTTGCGGACCAAACCGTCACGTTTGCGGATCATCCGGATCTACAATACGATTATCTGATCGTTGCCCTCGGCTTTCAATCTGAAACCTTTGGCATTAAAGGCGTCACTGAAAACTCCTTACCAATGGACGATTTAGCCACTTCTGAAGCCGTCTACCAGCATATTGAGCAAACCATTGCTGGTTATGCTAAAACTAAAAATCACGACGACTTAAAAATCGCCGTTTGTGGTGCCGGCTTTACCGGGATTGAACTCCTCGGCGAACTGACACAATCGCTGCCAAAACTACAGGCAAAGTATCAAACGCCCGCCGTTAAGTTAGTTTGTTTCGAACGGATGCCGTCGATCTTACCGATGTTTGGACAACCTTTACGCGATTATGCGATCAACTTTATGGCGAAACACGACGTTGAAATGCGCTTAGGCGCTAGCATTACTGAAATTCAGCCCGGCGCTGTCGTCTATCAAGATGAAAATGATCAAGCCCAGACGTTTACCGCTAACACGATTATTTGGACTGTGGGGGTCAGTGGCTCACATGTGATTGCCGACTCTAACTTCCAACAACGCCGGAATCGGGTCATGGTCGAACCGGACTTGTCACTAGCTGATCATCCCGAGGTCTTCATCGTTGGCGATGTGTCCGCAGTCATGGACCCTAACAGCAACCGCCCTTACCCAACGACAGCGCAAATTGCCTTAGCGGCTGGTGAACAAGCCGCTAAAAACATTGGTCAATTACGACATGACCAAGCAACGACGCCGTTCGTCTATCAATCAAGTGGAACCGTGGCATCGTTAAGTGATCGTGATGGTATCGGTGAAATTTTAAGCAGTCAACGTCAGGTGCATGGTTACATGGCGTCAGCGTTGAAGAAAGTTATTACCGACCGCTCCTTGATGGAAAGTGCCCACTTAAGCACGATGTTGCATAAAGGTCGGTTCGATTTATATCATTAAAATAAAAAATGGCGACCATCTCGTAATGAGCTGGTCGCCATTTTTAGCTACGTTAGTCTTGCCGTTCTTTTAAGCTTAACTTTTCAACGTTCAATTGTTTATTGATCCAACCATCCACAAAACTACTTTCATGGCTGACCAAAATCAAGTTACCTGGAAAGGCTTGTAAGGCTTTTTTCAGCCCTTCTTTGGTTTCATCGTCCAAATGGTTAGTCGGTTCATCCATGATTAAGAAGTTACTTGGTACTAGTTCAAGTAATGCCAACTTCACCTTAGTCTGTTCCCCACCACTTAGTAAGTGCATCGGCTTCATCGCGTTAGCGGCATTGATCCCACACTTCGCTAACTTCGTCCGAATCGTCTTTGGTAACATCGTTGGATATTCGTTTTGAATTGTTTCTAACGGTGTCAATTGGGGATTATCCCATTCCAAATCTTGATTGAAATAATTGATCTTCGCCGATGGTGAGAAGTTAGAGGTCCCACCTAAGGATGGAATCACGCCTAAAATCGACTTAATCAGTGTTGACTTACCAACCCCGTTAAATCCTTTAAAGGCTAACTTTTCGCCACCAGTCATCGTAAAGGTGACCGGTGCCAGTAATGGTTTGCCATAACCAACGGATAATTGCTTAACCGTTAAGGCGTTTTGCGACCCCGTATCTAAGTATGGGAAAGCAAACTTCGCATGCACATTCTCACTCGGTGGATCGACCCGGTCCAAATGCGATAGCATCTTTTCCCGTGACTTAGCCATCGTTGACTTTGACCCCGCCTTATTCTTACGAATAAACTTTTCAGCTTTGTCGATCACAACTTGTTGCTTTTCAAAAGCTTTTAATTGCGCTTCTTTACGCGCTTCTTTTTGGCGCATCGCTGACTTAAAGTCCCCACGATACTTGATGATTTTGCCAAAAGCCACATCACAAATACAGTTGGTGACTTGTTGTAAGAAATCATAGTCATGGGAAATGACCATGACGGCCCCTTCAAAACTATTCAAATAATCAACTAACCACGCAATGTGCGCTGTATCTAAATAGTTGGTTGGTTCATCCAAGATGATGACGTCGGGATCTTCTAGTAACAACTTTGCCAAGATAATCTTAGACCGTTGCCCACCAGACATTTCACTAATGACATGGTCGCGACCAATTTCATCCAAACCAAGCCCAGTAATGACCCGTTCCATTTCGGTTTCAATATCGTAGAAGTTGTTAGCCTCCAACGTTTCTTGAATCCGACCGGCTTTTTCTAATAAACTGTCGGCCATATTTTCCGCATAGTCGGCATAATATTGTTGCATCTTAGCATCTAAATCATAAAGCCGTTGAAAAGCCGTTTTCAGAAAATCATATAACGTCATCCCGGCTGGAATGTCGGCGTATTGGTCCAAATAACCCGTCCGAATATTGTGTTGCCATTTAATTTGGCCAGTTAATGGTAAAATCTGACCGGTTAAAATCTTAATTAAGGTACTCTTGCCGGCGCCGTTTTGGCCGACAATCCCCATGTGATCGGCCTTTTCTAACGTAAAGTTCGCGTCTTCATAAAGTTTACGATCGGCGAAACTTTGCGAGAGGTCGGTTACTTCTAGTAAAGCCATGCTGTTTTCATCCTACTTTCATTTATTAACTCTGCAAAACAGGCCCCGTCATTGAAACGAGGCCTGTCGCAAAAACTTAGGTGGCGGCTAGGCCATGACTAAGTCTTTATCTAACTCATACTGCATATGGAAATACATGTGATCACCAATTGGCTTAATGCCGACCGTTTCATAATCATATCGGTCGTATAGCTTCTTGGCACCCGGGTTAGCCATATCCACGTTCAAGCCGATCCGTTGTTGACCGGCAGCCCGTGCATATTTTGGTAAGGCCGCTAATAAGCGCCCCCCAATCCCGTGACCTTGATAATTGGGATCAACCGCAATCGAGTCCAAGTACCATTCATGTTCATAACTTTCTGCTTCAGCTTCAAATGCTGAACCAAACGCATCGTTATCCGCAGTGACTTGTGCAAGCACATCGTCAACTGCATCCTCATTTTTGTCGGGGTAACCAAACGCCACCCCAACCACTTGACCATCGGCCTCGGCCACTACCGTCGTCGCCATATCGGACAAATAAGCTGGTGTCCGGTACGCGGCAGTAATGGCCTGCTCTAAGTCAGGTTCAGGGATGTCGTCAAGTTCCTCAAGTTGCATTTCATCAAAGATCATATTAATTAGCGGTGCTATCTGGCCCGCGTCGTCTTGATTGGCTGGTCGAATCGTTATCACAAATAGTCCTCCTATCGTAGTAATTAATACCTTACTATGAATTACGAGCGTTGTCAAAATTCTTGGACGTCGTGGTATACTGGTAACCGAATTCATTTTGAAAGGATTTGAGCCTGTGAATATTCGCGATATTGATCACATCGTTTTGACCGTAACTGACATCGCCCGGTCATTGCGTTTTTATCATGAAGTTTTCGATTTACCCATCGTCACATTTGATGGTGACCGCCAAGCCGTCTTAGTCGGCAAACAAAAGATTAATTTTCAAACGGTCGCTGAACCCCATACCCCAGTCGCTGCCAAACCAACACCCGGGAGTGCCGACTTATGTCTGATCGCCAAAGACAGCATCGACGACATTCAACATCATTTAAAGAGCTACTTCGTTGATATCGTCGAAGGCCCCGTTGAACGTACCGGCGCTCACGGTAAGCTGACTTCTTTGTATGTGCGTGACCCTGATAATAACTTGATTGAGATTAGTAATTATAAGTAGAAATAAAAGCAATCCCGACTGACGAGCTGTTCAGTCGGGATTGTTTTTATTAACCTAGTTCCGTTCAGACTTCTAAATATTTTTACTACATAATATATGACTATTTTTTTGAGAACCTACCCTTTATCTGCTTAACAAAATAAGCATTCAACTTACCGCCTATCCTGCCGTAATCTAATACAAACACCGCTACTACTGAAATTATCATCCCCGGTAACCTATTCACGTGCAAGGCTGGTATAAAGCCCGAAATTACCATGACAAGAAGTACACCTATATACAAAGCGTTTCTAATCCTTGCTTCAGTCTTCATCGCGTAACTCCTCTAATATAGCCAACTATGGCACTAACACCCATAATTCATCACGATTACAATATTCAAGCTAAAACCCTTTAAAAGTCCCCACATTAGCATAAACAACCATCACCGGTAAATTCAAAATCAGTAACCACCAAAACAGCTGTAACATCTGCTTTAACGATGCTTGTCGTTCCCACAAACGACCAGTTACGACGACCGTGATCGTTAATACTAACCAGAACCACTCGATCGACGTGATATCAAAAAAGAATAGCACCATTGCAACCAAAACAAAGGCGGCATCAAATAGTGAGAAATCATCTAGTTCAAAACCACCTAAGTCAACTCGTGGTCCGCTCAACGTCTGTTTTAAGATTGGTTTGACCAACGTTAAAGCCATGATCAAAATGGGCAAGCCTGCAAAAATGACGGCCAACTGATTATGATTTAAATAATATAAGACACTGACTTCAACCACGTTCAATACCAGCAAGCCCAGTGCCACCCAAATCGTTATTGTTAAACTAAGGCGGTCTAAATAGGTCGTCCATTTTGCTGATTTCACACCGTCACCTCCTAGCATTAAGTTCATTTTTATCATCATTATACGGGTTTGCTTCATCGCTCACAATTATTAACCGTTGCCAGCAAAAAAGCGGGCCACCTTTTAAGCCAAAGTCGTCCGCTAATTGCATCACTATTTAATTGAAGAAATCTAACATCACTTGATTGAACTTCTCAGTCTGTTCGGCCATTAAGATATGCCCTGCTTCTGGCATCACAAAGGCCATACCATGTGGACATAACTTCGCTGTCGCCGCGGCTTGCTCTGGTGACCAAAATTGCGTCTTAGCACCCGCCATAAACAACACCGGCACTTGTAATCGTTTGATCACATCACGCCAGTCTTGAAAGGCATGGTCATATAACAACGGCCGATTAAGCGCATAGTCAAACTGCTGATCACCTTGCGCTGCTTTAACTGCTTGAAACGTCAGATCATCGATGCGATGATACGTGGTATGCACGTGATACATCTCTTCCGCCGCTTTAGGGAAGTTATCCCAAGTCAAGTCCAACATCCCATAAGGCCACGACGCGTCACTGATCATCTTTGGCGACTGATCAACACTAATGATTTTATGAATCAACCGGTCACCGAACAATGAACAATAGGCCCAAATAACCGCAACCCCCATCGAGTTTGCCATCATGTCAACATTTGTCACGTTCAAGTAAGCCAACAATTCGGCCACATCTTTGGCTTGTCGACTCATCCGTAGCCCTTTCGTCGTGGTTTCAGAACGACCATGATTACGGCGGTCCAGATTGATGACGCGATAACCTTGTGATACTAACGTTTCGACTTGCGCCCGCCAAATCTCCTTATAACCGGCATAGCCCGTCATAATCAAAACCGGTTGCCCAGTCCCCACATCATCATAGACTAACCGCACCCCATCACTTGTCATAAATTCCATTTTAAAACCCTCCTGACGATTATTGTTCACTAACTAGTAAGTTCGGTTGCGCCACGGTCGTAGTGGCAGTCGGTGCAATCCAAGCCAACCGATGACCGGCAACGACTCGCGCTTGCCAAGTCGCCAGCGCTTGTAAGGGGGCAACATTTTCATCAAAGTTCCGTTGATTGATGGCCACCCAGTTCTTGCGCGCAATTGGTTCAAATTCAGCCCAGGTTTGGCCGTACTTAGCGGCCAAATCTAGCTTTTCACAGCGTTGCAAATACCATTGATAATTTAACGTTGGGTCTACGGCTAAAAAGAGACTGGTGGTTAGTAACTGCCGTAACGTCGGTTGCAACACCATTAACCCCTCGATGATCAAGACATCTGGCTGATAAATGACTTGCCGCAGTTGCTGGTCCAAGTCATTCGTGGCATGATTGTAGGTTGGAAGTGTAATGGCTTGACCTTGCTGAATCGCAGTCACGAAACGCGCCATCAAGTGGTGATCGTAACTGACCGGGAACCCTTTTTTAATGCATAATTGGCGCTGCTTTAATACCGCATTTGACCACAAGAAGTCATCAGTCGACACTAACACACAAGTCAAATCTGGTCGTAACTGTTGATATTGACGTTGAATTTGGCGTGCCAATGTGGTCTTGCCAGATGCGACACTTCCAGTAATTCCTAGTACCACCGGTCGATTGCCGGTCGGATTGGGAATGATTTTTGTTAACAAAGCTGTTTTTATGTTGGTCATCATGCCACCACCTTAAAAGTTGAGTCAGAAAGAAGGGTTTTTACCATGGATATTCATCAAATCCAATATCTTATTACCATCGTTGATAACGGTTACAATCTTACCAAAAGTGCTAAAGCTTTAAATGTCTCGCAACCAGCCCTTAGCAAACTCATCAGTGAACTGGAAGCAACCGAAAACATTCAAATTTTCATCCATCATAAAGGACGGATTACCGGCTTAACGCCCATCGGTGAAGACCTTATTCGTCATGGCCGACAAGTTAGTGCCGACTATGAAAACATGCTACAAAGCATTCGCGCGCACGCCGATGTCAAACGCGGTAAAGTGAAGATTGGGATCGCACCAGTGATTATCTCAACGATTTTTAATCGCGCGATTCCAGGATTTATTTTGAATAACCCTAACATTGAATTACAAATTATTGAAAAAGGGGCTTACGAACTACAAAAAATGTTATTACTCCACGAGATTGATCTAGCAGTTATCGTCTCGCCCACGACTTTTCCAGCCATCAAAGAACAAATTATTTATCGTGATTCAGTCGCGGTTTGGTTCAATCCACAACATCGCTTTCATGACTTTAACGGTGCCATCCCACTAAAGGAGATTGGTCAAGAACGGATCGTCACGCTAGATGATAGCTTCATGGTGACTTACCAAGTGAAGCAACTCTTCCGCGAACACAACTTACATCCAAATTTTTTCTTACAAACGGGTTCATGGGACTTGATCTTAAACATGTGTGAAGAGATGGATACGGTTGGCATTATCGCTGCCCCAATCGGTGGCAACTATGCCGGTACGCAAATCGAGCATCGCCAGTTTGATCCGGTCTTTCCTTGGAATATTAGCATTTGTCGCTTTAACGATAATTCACAAAATAATTTGGTGCGCTACACTGAAAAATGGTTCACCGATTACTTTGAAAAAGTACAACAACAAGGTCATTTTTAACTAAAAGCGAGGTTGGCACGCTGGGCCACCCTCGCTTTTTTAGTCATTAGTGCATTTCGGCTGGTAATTTAACCAACTGATCAGCTTGGTTAAGTGTGTTCCCCATTAATGGTTCCTTAAAGATCCGGGCATCCATATAACGAAGGTCATCACTAATCATTGGCTTGAAGTCCATTTGGTCTAAAATATCGGTTTGTAAGTCCATCCCAGGTGCGATTTCAATCAACTTGATGCCAGCATCAGTTAATTCAAAGACGGCCCGTTCAGTGACATAGTAAATGTTTTGATGATTTTCAGCGGCAACTGGACCAGAGAAGGTAATTTGTTCAACATCTTTGACCAGTTTGTGACGGCGGCCTTCTTGATCAATCCTCAGTTGACCATCAACGACCGATTCACGTAACCCGCCGGCGGTAAAGGTCCCAGTAAAGACAACCGTTGGGGTATTTTGCGTAATATTAACAAAACCACCCGTCCCAGCAATCTTTGGACCAAATTTCGAAACATTGATATTACCGGCATGATCTAGTTCGGCTAGTCCTAGAAAGGCAATATCAATCCCACCACCATCATAAAAATCAAACATGTAAGGTTGGTCAATCGTGGCTTCTGGTGCGATCGCACAACCGAAGTCACCACCACCCATTGGCACCCCACCAAAGGTCCCGGGTTCAACCGTCGTTGTGACGTTTTCAGCACTACCTTCGGCTTTCAAAATCAATGAGACGGTTTCAGGGTATTTCCCAATCCCATAGTTAACGATATTGTCACTATCGCGTTTGAACATGGCCGCGCGCCGGGCAATCACTTTTTTAGCATCCAATGGTACTTGAATTGAGCCAGCTGGCTTGATGACATCAGCATCCACATAATCAGGATTATATTGGGTACTGTTACTTTGCATTGTCATCGTTTCATCAGCGGTTTCAACCACGTAATCCACTAGTAAACCTGGAATACGAATGTCTTTAGGCTTCATTGAGCCTGATTTAACGATTCGTTTAACTTGGACAAAGACTTTCCCACCATTATTATGCGCGGCCATTGCGATTGACGTTGATTCCAAGGTTAGGGGTTCATCATCAAACGTAATGTTGCCATCTTCATCGGCAAACGTCCCACGTAAAATCGCGATATTTGGTTGTGGGACTTCATAAGCTAAGTAATCTTTCCCATGAATTTGCATCTTAGAAACTAAATCATCGGCTTTGGCAGCTTCATTTAACTTACCACCTTCAACATCTGGATCAACGAAGGTCCCCAGACCAACTCGGCTGATTTGAACTGGTTTATGCGCCGCTGAATCCCGGAAAATTTGTGATAAGACCCCTTGTGGGAAGTTATAAGCTTCAAAATCGTTAGCGGCAACTAGCGGTTCGAGTTGGGGTGCTAACCCCCAGTGCCCACCGACGATTCGCCGTAACAAGCCTTTGGCGGCTAAATTATTGGTCCCTTTGGCATCACCATCACCAATCCCAGACGCATGCCAAACTTCCAATTGTTTTGGATGACCTTCAGTATCAAAGCGTTTGCGAATACTACGTAACATTTCTTCAGCGACATCCGAACCTAAGAAGCCTTCCAGCGCGATGGTGGCGTTATCTGGAATCAAACTTGCGGCCTTATCACTATCAATAAATTGTACTGTCATGTTTCACACCTCATTTTCAAATTTACGCCGACCAACCACTGGCAGGTTAATGACTTACCAGCGCTGTCACCTCATTAAGGTTCTAAACGCTTCAACGCAGCTAAATCGACTTCAGTTTCATCGGCACCTGGGACTTCAAACCCATTTAATTGTAGGAATTCACGCCGGAATTCAGCATATCCTGTTAAATCAGAGTTGAAGTTTTCAGGTGTTATCTTGGTCATCAGGTCCGCTACTTGGTCTTGGATATCATTCCGTTGTTCCCAAGCATCCGGCCGTAAACGACCACTTTCATCAACGGCCCGACGACCGCCGTAAACCATATCCCGGAACAACCGGTCTTTATGCATGATTGGCGTCTCGTGGGTCCCAGTCTTTTCTTCAATCTTATAAAGCGCAATGCAATATAATGGGAAGATTGGAATCACAACCGATGCTTTGGTTGTCACAGCCCGTGAGACAGAAATCAACGCTTCCCCATTAATGTCATTAATCACTTTTTGAATCTTGTGCGACGAGGCTTCAGCGGCGTCTTTAGCAGCGCCTAAAGTCCCTTCGTGATAAAACGCATAAGTGCTCTTTGGTCCAATGTAAGAATATAAAATGGTCTTAAAGCCTTCTGCTAAGACGCCGGCTTTTTTGAGTTCATTGACCCAAATTTCCCAATCTTCGCCACCCATTACGTGCTTAGTGGCAGTAACTTCCGCTTCACTGGCAGGTTCAACGGTTTGTTCAAATAATTCATTTTTTTCTAAGTCAATATTTTCCCCGGTAACACTTTCACCGACCGACTTAATCACTGAACGCCAAACTTCATCTGGATTATCTGGATTGATTCGTTTAGGCGCCGCAACTGAGTAAACTAACAGATCAATTTGGCCACCAAAAGTTGTTTTAATATAATCGATGACCTGGTCTTTAATGTCTTGCGTGAACGCATCACCATTAAAGTTCTTGGCAATGAGGCCCGCTTTTTCGGCGGCTTCACGGAAAAAGACGTTATTATACCAGCCAGCCGTACCGAGCATTTTTTCATCCCGGGGTGGCCGTTCATAAGAAACACTGATCGTATCGGCACCTTGACCAAAAGCAGTCGTAATCCGACTGGCAAGCCCATAACTTGATGACCCGCCAATAATCAACGCCTTCTTAGCACCAGCATAATGTCCTTTGGCTTGCACATACGCAATTTGATTTAAAACTGCTTGCCGACACCCATAAGGGTTGACCGAGCGCGCAACGTTACCTTGAAGCTTTTCGGATAATGGGACCATCGTACTTGTTTCTGACATCTTAAAAACCACCTTTTCATGTTAGTTACAATTCGTTATCGGGATTACCGGGGTGATCTAATACGGTTGAAAGTACTCGTTGGTATCAAATTGAGTCCGTGTTAAATGCCCAGTTAACGGCCTTGACCATCAATTATCCTGATGTAATTTAGATAATTACCACGTTCAGTCACCCGGATTGCCAGGGGCAACTGCTATAATTATCTACGTCCATAATGTAAGCCTTTTCAATCTTTTTCACCAATATGTCTTTTTTATTCACTGCATAACCGTAAGTTATGATGCTAGCAATATCGGCTTTCGGTTCATCAATTAGCAATTGAATTCACAAACTTTTTTAAAGTGGCGATTAAAGACCAAAGAAAATTTTATAAACGAAGATGCCGATAACTGCCCCAACGATTGGCGCAACGACTGGCACCCAACTATATTCCCAATGTGAGCTACCTTTATTAGGTACTGGCATCAAGGCATGGACGATCCGTGGGCCCAAATCACGGGCTGGATTCAACGCTGGACCAGTTGGGCCCCCTAAAGAAATCACCATCGTGGCAATTAACAACCCAATCCCGATGTTGGCAATATCAATACTTTGATGGAAGAACATGCCCCGATATAACCCCATGGCACCAAATGTCAACGCCCCGGTCCCAATCATTTCAGTCACAAACCCATTCCACCAACTACCACTAGCATCGCCAGTTGAGAAAGTACCTAATACTAAACCAGCATCGCTCGTGGCCTTATAATGAGGCCAATAAATCGCAAGTACTAATAATTGCCCAGCCATCGCCCCGGCAAACTGCCATAAAATATAAGGGGTCACTTGCGCCCACGGAAAAATCCCAGCCGCTGCTTGGGCGATCGTAATCGCCGGATTCAAGTGATTCCCTGAAATCGAACCAAACATCATGGCGGGAATCATCACCCCAAAGCCAAACCCGAGGGCAATGAATAGCCACCCCCCATTAGATTGACCGGGTTCGCCATTACCCGTTGTGTTCTTTAAAAACGAATTGGCAACCGCCCCGTTACCGAATAAGACCAAAATCAATGTACCAAAAAATTCAGCGGCGTACCGCATATCCCATGTTCCTGACATAGCTTGTTCCTCCTTAAGGTGAATTAAAATTTTTTACAGCTTGAACTATATCGGATGGTTTCAGGAATGTAAACGTTTACAGTTTTTCATGCCGACCATAGCTGTAAGTTATAGTCGCTAAAACTAGGGCGGAATCCTAACAAGAAATTGTGATTTTTCACAAACTTTGCCTAAAATTAAATTTTAACTGAATTGGCCTAGAGTCTAAAAACGTTGATAACATGGGATTCTCATTTTTGGTCCAGTTGTTTCTTTATTCACAACTCGGTTGATTTTTTGTGAAGAGTCGCTAAGATAGAGCGTGAAAGTACTCGTTGGTAACCACTTACGATTTTTGAAAGGGAGTTACTAACATGATGAAAATTAACACTTACGATAACATTTTATTGGACATCAACGAAGGCATTGCTACTTTAACAATCAACCGGCCAAAATCAATGAACGCATTGAACACCGCTACTTTAACTGAAATCGGTGAAGCCTTAGATGAAATCAAAGCCAACGCCGACGACATTAAAGTTGTTGTCATTACTGGTGCCGGCGAAAAAGCCTTTGTCGCTGGGGCTGATATTTCAGAAATGCGTGATATGAACTCATTACAAGCTGCGGAACTCTCAAAAGTAGCGCACAATTCCTTTGGTAAAATCGAAAACTTACCACAATTAACAATCGCCGCCGTTAACGGCTATTGCTTAGGTGGTGGCCTTGAATTAGCATCATCTTGTGATGTTCGGGTCGTTTCCGAAAAGGCCAAATTTGGTCAACCAGAAGTTACTTTAGGTATCGTGCCTGGTTTTGGTGGTACCCAACGTTTGACCCGCTTAGTTGGCCGTGGCAAAGCTAAAGAAATGATTGCCATGGGGACGATGATCGATGCTAAAGAAGCTTACCGGGTTGGGATTGCAGAAGAAATCGCTGCTCCCGAAGCATTAATGGATAAGGTCATGGAAATCGCACATCAAGTCATGAAGAATGGTTTAATTGCTGTCAGCATGGCAAAATATGTCATCGACCGGGCGGCTGATTTACCACTTGACACCGCGATTGATTTTGAAACCCAAATGTGGGCCCAAACCTTCGCCACTGAAGATCAAACTGAAGGGATGACCGCCTTCCTTGAAAAGCGGCATGCTAAGTTCACCAGCAAATAATTAAGGCATCAAAAAAAGATGTTGTGCTTACCCTTGAGCACAACATCTTTTTTGTTTTCCAGTCTAAGCTTGTTTTGTCCGTCGCCGATCTTGACGAATGATCCATAATAACCCAAGCAAGAGGATCACCACACCCGCTAACCATAATAAGTTTTTAAAGTGTGCTTGAATCAACGCATCGCCACCTAAGGCATAAATGACCGCGGTTGGGATACTGCCGATCAACGTCGCCGTCATTAATTGGCGCGTTGACGTTTGCGTGCGGACCGCCGCTAAACTGACTAATGAGGTTGGAATAAACGGAATCGTATAACCAATGACGATCCCTAAAAATGGGTGCCGCATCTGTTCAATACTTTGCACGATTTTAGCTGGTTGCCGCGTCGTGTGCCGGGCTTCTAACAGGCCATAAACATGTTGTGACATGAGATTACCCAGTGTAATCCCAACAATATTTAAGGCTGCCCCTAGTCCCTTTCCAAAGCAAATCCCAGCAATGATTCCCACCGCTGAAACTGGCGCCCCTGGAATAAACGAAAATGCCATTAATAGTGGCACCACTAGCAACACATCCAGTGCTAAATGCCGGCGAACCTGGGCCACGATTTCAGCTTGGCTAAATGGCTTGGTCGTTAATAATTGCCACGTCCCATGATACCGGACCCCAATCAACACGACTAAGACCAGGGCTAAGCTGACCGCTAAGATGATCCAGCGGCGTTTTGATAGTTTTTGCTTCATGACGGTCCCCTTCGTTTGTTTGCTGAACTCATTATCGCGAATTTTACCATGAAGTGCAATCAAAGCCGTTTGTGGCCCAGCAAGTTAGGTGCCACCACCCGCTTAATCGCGACACAAAAAAAGCCTGGCACCAAGACCAGACCCGTTTTTAACGTCACATGATTTACCGTTGTGCCGGCATGATTTGGGCTTCCCCATCCGTTACAACTTGACCATCTTGATTGGTGACTGTTGTTGAAAGCGTTACCAATTTAAAGTGCTTTTTTTGTTCGATCTTGGTCACTTCCGCCCGGACAACTAAAACATCATCAAAATGAACCGGTGCCCTAAAGGTTAAGCTTTGCCCAAGATAAATCGCACCCGGTCCGGGCATCTTGGTGCCTAAACAAGCTGAAATCATCCCAGCCGAAATCATGCCATGCGCGATCCGACCATGAAATTGCGTTTGGGCCGCAAATTCATCATCCATATGCATTGGATTATAATCCCCAGTCACCTTTGCGAAATCAGCAACATCCGCTTGGGTCACCCGTTTAGAAAATTCACCGGTCATCCCCACCTGAATCTCATCATCATAAATAATCTTATAACTGTCCATCTGTCTAACCTCCAAGATGTGATTTAATTCACATAATTTTGAATCGCTTTAATTATAGCGGCACCCAATTAATTTGGAAAATACCAATTATTTATCATTGGCATAACGCCAAGTAATAGGCGCAATTAGATTTAAAGGACAAAAAATGAGCCAACCGACTAATCGTTATCGGTTCGCTCATCTTCAGTTAAGATTATCCAAAAACTTGTAAATCAGTCATGACTAACGCACCAAAAATAAATAAGACCGGTACTACGACAGCCGTCAATGCGGTATCCACGGTGATCAGTAGCCACCCGCTATGATTTCTAGTGTGCTTAATCAAATGATAAACGCCTGCGCTCAACGCTAGCGCTAAGTAGATAAAAACGACGATATCGCCCAGCATCATCAAGGCAATTCCACTCCATTCCGTTGCATCGATTCACTTTTAACTGCGATTAATCAATAATTTTATACCCACTATCATACGCTATGCTGCGACAGTTAACAATCTTTCTCGCTAAACTTAAAAATTGGTCACTAACTAATAGCCAGTCTTTTAGAATTCAAAATAAAGCAGGCCACCAAACCAACTTAGCCCGGTAATTAATAGCATTAGCCACAACAAAAACAACGCCATATTTTGATCGCGATAAGCAACTAATGTGCCCCCTAACGAAACCATGGTCAAACCGATACTAATCAGTAACCAAATCACCGCCATGCTTACCAACCCCTAACTGCCTAGACTTACTCCCGCGACGTTTGCTTTAACACCGTTCCTAACCGATTGCCAACCGGACTAGGCTTGCTTTGGTGCACCATCGTCTGGCGCTGCACTTGCCGTTTCAAGCGAGCCGCCTGATCAACCTGAGTCAACCGTTGTCGAACCAAGGCTTGATCACCACCCGCATTACCGACGGCTCGTACCATTGCTGGTTCAGCAACTTGTTGACTCGTTGCCACTGCGGTTATTGGTAACCCAATGCCTAAAACAGCCGCTAACACGACCATTGATGAACCCATGTGTATTGTCATTTTAAACGCCCTCCCTTTTGACAGCTTAAGCATACCAGCTTAAAAATGAGAAACTAGCTTGACGGCAACTCACTATAAATGCTGGTTATTCAAGATTATCGATTCAATCATATTAATATTTAAAAGAGAAAAATTGGTTTTCCGGTAATGACGACTAGCCGTTTCAATCGAGCGCAATTGGTTAGCTGATTAGTTGCGGGTCGTCACCTATCACGGTGGCATAAATTCAGACGTTAGTAATCGATAAAAAAATTTTATTATAACTAGTCTGAATCGGCTTACAGCCCGATGGCAAACCCTCACGCACCGAGATTAATGGCACAAAAAGGCCGTCACTCGTTTGAAGTGACGACCTTTTTCGATACTCATTTAAATATTTTCACCAAATTAACTGCTGATTGGAAGCGGCAACGCAATAATGCTTTAGCCGTTTGCCGCAGCACTTTATTAATTAAACCTTAGTCAGCTGCACCAATAATATCGCCAGCAGCTACGGTCTTCGTTTGATTTAATTTAAAGTCATTAACTTGATCCATATTCGTTAATACGACCATCATCGTCGTTGCTTTACCAGCGGCTTTGATTTGAGCCAAGTCAACGGTTGCGACCGCACGCCCAGCTACGATTTGATCGCCCACTTCAACATGTAAGTCAAAAGGCTTGCCGTCCATTTCAACGGTGTTGATGCCCATGTGCAAGAGCACTTCTAGGCCACTAGCCGTCTTTAAGCCGAGGGCATGCTTCGTTGGGAAGATACTTGTGACTTCACCACTAACCGGCGCAACGATCTCACCATCGGTTGGTTCCACTGCATAGCCATCCCCCAATAGTTTTTGAGCAAACGTTTCATCAGCAACGGCACTAATGGGCATCAAAGTCCCCGTTGCCGGTGCTTGTAACACAGTGGTTGCGGGCACCTCAGTTGGATTAGCCGGTGCCGCGGGCGCAACAGTCGATTCGCTCGTCGTTGCCGTCGCAACTGCCGGTTCGGCACTCACTTGACCGCTGAATAATTGTTGCAAGGCTTCCGCCACGAATTGGACTTCCGTCCCGATGACGATGTGGATGTTATGGACATCTAAAACATTTAATCCCGGTACGCCAGCTGCTTTAACCGCTGGTTGGTCAACTTTACCGGTGTCTTTTAATTGGAGACGTAACCGGGTCGTACAATTATTAATGACACTGATATTGTCATGACCGCCAATCGCCGCATAAATTTGCTTAGCTTGACGCATATATTTATCATCACTCGGATCAGTCGCCACAGCTGTTTCATCAGTAGCCGTCGCCACTAATGGTTCGCGACCAGGGGTCTTTAAGTCAAACTTCTTAATCGCAAAGTCGAACCCAAAGTAATAAATCAACGCCATCACGGCCCCTTGCACTAATAACATGTAAGGTTGGTTGGCTAACGGCATCCGGAAACTCAACAAGTAATCGACTAAACCACCACTAAATGAGAAGCTCGCGGTCCAATGCATAAACGCCGCAAAACCGAGTGACAAGCCCATGAAGACTGCATGTAACACGTATAACGGCCAAGCCACAAACATGAATGAGAATTCTAGTGGTTCCGTAACCCCAGTAAAGAATGACGCAAACGCGCCAGCTAACATTAAAGAACCGGTTTCCTTCTTGCGTTCTGGTAAGGCGTTGCGATAAATTGCATACGCCCCTGCTGGTAAACCAAACATCATAATTGGGAAGAAACCAGCTTCATACATCCCAGTAACGCCTTTGACCCCTTTGCTGGCCCAGAAGTTGCCAATATCATTAATCCCGGCAACATTAAACCAGAAAACAGAGTTCAACGCATGGTGCAACCCAGTTGGAATCAACAAACGGTTAAAGAACCCATAAATTGCTGCCCCGACAAAGCCCATCTTGGCAATGCTCGTGGCAAACAACACAATCGCATCATATAAGAATGGCCACACAAAGAACATCACGGCCGTAAAAATCAACATGACAAACGCCGCCATGATTGGGACTAACCGCTTCCCACTAAAGAACGACAACGCCATTGGTAACTTAACTTCATGAAATTTATTATAGAGGGCGGCCGCAATCAAACCGGCACTGATCCCAATTAACACATTATTGCTAATCGCACTAAAACCAGCATTTAAACTACTAGCTTTGGTATTCAAGATTGTTGCTAACGTTGTCGGGTTAAGCATCGTCACTGGCACTTCATAAGCCACGACCCCGGCAATCGCTGCCGCACCATCTTTATTGCTGGCCATCCCGACTGCTAATCCAACGGCAAATAACAACGCTAAGTTATTTAAAACAACGTCGCCACCTTGAATTAAGAAGTTTGCGAATATCCAGCCTTTCGGTAAATAGTTCCCAACCCCAACCAAAATTGCCGCGGCGGGTAACGTCGCGATCGGCAACATGAGGGATTGCCCCATTCTTTGAAAATATGTCTTCATACCAATTTCTCCCTGTCATCTTTTATAACACGCTGTAAATAGTATCACAGCAAGCCATTAGATAAAAGCAAGTTAGCACCAGTTATGTATAGACCAATATTTTTGAATCCGTTGCCATGTGGATAACATTAACTTTTTGTAATCATGAAAAAAGTTCTGAAAAATTTCAGAACTTTTCATTAATCGGTGCATCTAAGTATCACGGTAGCGTGCTTAACCGCCGATTGACGACTAAAGTAACAACTTTAGCCATCATATATGTGTGTGCAACTTTGGGCACGATGTGTTTAACAATCTATGTGGATCAAAAAATAACTTATGTGTTCAACTCGACAAAAAAACGCCCACTGGATTTAAAATCCAAAGGACGTTGACACGGGTTACCACCTTAGTTCGAATTACCATCGCTGCTAATTCCTCACCACGTTCAAAACAACTAAACGTGTGCACGCTAATGGGTGCGCCCAGTGAACCTCGCAAAGTTCACGCCGCGACTGATCTTTAATTACGCTGCCATCACACCTTCCCAACTAACGGTGCTTGCTTAGCATGACAACCTAACGACTCCATTCAATCGTTGTTGGCTTTTTCATCAAGTTTTAATGTTTTAACCATAATATCATTCTTGTGAATTGTCAAGGACTGGTGTTTTAACAATTGAATCTTAAGTTAGCTAGGGCTGAGAGTCGACTCAGTCCCGCATTTTGCTGATGATTCTTAAGCCTGGGGCCGCTGCATATTCAAACTCGTTAACAATGGCTTCCAATCGTAAGACCAAATCATGCCTAAGGCGTGCTCACCAGTTAGGACGCCCATTAATGGGCCGATTTCACCCGTTTTTACCCGCACGGCTGGGAATTGATAACGTAATTCACTCGCCCAGTTTTCGGCAATCTGATCGTCGTTAGCACTAATGATATCCAAGCGGACGGGTTGTTGGCTCGTGATCACAAACCGATTAAAGGCTTCTTCAACAGCTTGTTGGGCATTTTTTAAGGTTCGGCCCTTACCCCAAACTTGTAACTTACCATGATCATTAAACGTAATCATCGGTTTATTGCGTAAGACCATCGTCCCCGCCAAACTACTATTATTATAGATCCGGCCGTTTTTAACCAAATGTCGCATGCTGTTCACGATAAAGACCGTTTTCGTCGTTGCTCGCAATAGCGTTAATTGCGCCAAAATGTCTGTTAATTCATAGCCAGCTAATGCCATCGCAGCAGCTAGTTTGACCATATTCGCCGTCCCCGCACACGCAGTTCGCGAGTCAAAGACTTCGACTGCTAACCCCTTAACGGAAGGCGCATAAGTTTTTAAGTTATTCACATAGCCGCTGATCCCACTACTTAACCCAATCACGAGCACTTGATCATAGCCAGCTGCTTTTAAGTCATCAAAGACGACTTGCATCTCGGGCATCGAGATTTGCGAAATTGTGGGGATATCCTTTTCAACTTTTAATAACCGGTAAAACTGGTCAGTGGTGATATCGACATTTTCATGATAAACATGATTGCCAAACATAATCGGATCGTTAACCACCGTAATCTTATAATCGGCCGCGGCCCGCGCCGTTAAATTCGCGGAACTATCAGTTACTACCGCAATTTTCATAAATTTCACTCCAATTCAGAGTGTGAGCTAAAGCAATCAGCCATCACTTTAGCGAACACGATTCGAAAGTCCTCATCCCTGACTTTCAGTTAGCCTGCGTCATAAAAAAAGACGCTCACATACAGTATACTGTACGTCAGCGTGCTTTTTCAAATAGCGATGTCGGCGGCAACCACAAGTGGCTTGACGGCCGCTGATTTGGCCCAAGTTACCGTCCCCATAATCGGGACTAGTTGTGCCCCATTGGCACGCAACACTTGGGCTTGGTCAGGTGTCAAAATACCGGTTTGATAGCAGTTGGTTGTTTGACGACGTAACTTAACTTGTTGCGTCAATGCTAATCGTTGCCAAGCGTGTTCTGAATCTGAACTAAATAATAGATAAGCTTGTGACAATTGATTAAAATTGGCAACTGGTAAGCACTGACGTTGGCGGTTAAAGGCTACGCCAGCCGTCTGATGAATAAGATTATGGGCCGCCACGATCACATCATTTAAAACACTGTTTGCCGTCGCCGTACTGCCCGCTCCAGGTCCGGTATATAAACTAGCGCCGATAGCGCGACTCGTAACCGCAACCCCATTTTGAACGCCGCCAACCTGACTCAAGGCTTGTTGACTTGGTACCGCCACTGGGGCAACTCGACAATATAACTGGCCATTGGCTGGTTGCGCCTGCGCCAATAGTTTCACCTGCCAGCCACTTCGGGCAGCTTGCTGACAAATCGTCGGTGTCAACTGGGTAATGCCCGTTGGCTGCAACGTCGGCAAGGTCGGCCCCTGCCCAAAGGCAAAGCGACTTAAAATCATTAATTTATAGGCGGTATCAAGCCCCAAAACATCATTGGTAGGATCAGCCTCGGCATAACCAGCAGTTTGGGCGGCCGCTAAGGCTTGGGCATACGTTTGCCCCGCCGTCATCGCACTCAACATATAATTCGCCGTCCCATTGATAATCCCAGCTAAGGCGGTAACTTGGTCCGTGGCGTAACTATCCGTTAGGGTCCGCAAAATTGGAATGCCACCGGCGACACTGGCCTCATAAAACAAGTCACAATGTTGCCGTTGCGCTACGGCAATCAGCCGATCGCCCGCCGTGGCAATCAAATCTTTATTGGCCGTAATCACTGATTTACCGTGTTTTAGTGCCGTGGCGATGGCCTGTTCGGCAACCTCAAGCGTGCCCATCACTTCAATCACTAATTGAATCTTCGGATCAGTGACAACGGCTTGAATCGAATCAGTCAGCCGGGTGCCGAGTGGTAACGTCACCGCTCGGGGTGCCGCTAAATGATTCACGGCTACGGCAGCTAAGTGTAACCGTAAGCCTTGTGTTTGTTCAATTTGAGTCGCTGCTTGTTGTAAGCGCGACACGACCCCACTGCCTACTGTGCCTAGTCCTAACATGCCTACTTCAATCGTCGTTGTCATTTAACGCACCTTCCTAACCTTATTTAAAGCTTCGCTAATGCCTGATCCAAATCAGCAATTAAATCGTCAACATTCTCCACCCCAACTGAAATCCGAATCAAATCCGGGGTTACCCCAGCTGCTAAAAGTTCTTGTTCATTTAATTGCGCATGCGTCGTAGAAGCCGGATGGATAATCAGTGACTTTGCATCGGCGACATTAGCCAATAATGAGAACAGCTGTAAGTGTTCGATCAAGGCTTTGCCAGCTGCTTCACCACCGGTCAGACCTAATGTAAAAATCGATCCGACCCCATTTGGAAAATACTTCGTGGCTAAGTCGTGATAAGGACTATCTGGCAATTCAGGGTAATTGATCCAAGCGACTTTGGGATGTTGATTTAGAAAATGCACGATTTTGCGCGTATTTTCAACATGCCGTTCGACTCGCAAAGATAAGGATTCTAACCCTTGTAAAAGTAAGAATGAATTAAATGGACTAATCGTAGCCCCCATATCACGCAAAGTTTCGGCTCGAACTTTAGTGGTAAAAGCGGCCCCACCTAGATCAGCAAAGACCAAGCCATTATATTGCGCACTCGGCGTGGTGAATCCTGGATACTTACCACTCGCTTGCCAATCGAAGTGACCACCTTCAACGATGACGCCACCCATTGTCGTCCCATGGCCGCCGATAAACTTAGTCGCCGAATGGACAACGACATCAGCGCCGTGTTCTAAAGGCCGGACCAAATATGGCGTACCAAACGTATTATCTACAATAAACAGAATATGATGCCGATGAGCCACCGCCGCAATCGCTTCAAAATCAACTAAGTTAATCCCAGGGTTACCAATACTTTCGACATATAAGGCTTTGGTCCGATCATTAATTTTAGCTTCAAAGTTTGCTGGGTCATCGGGGTCAACAAAATGCGTCGTAATCCCTAATTTTCTCAAAGTGACACTAAATAAATCAAACGTCCCACCATATAATGTATTAGCCGCAACGATCTCGTCACCTTGATCAGCGATATTTAAAATGGCCGCCGTAATCGCTGCCGACCCAGTAGCTAAGGTCACACCGGCAGTGCCGTGTTCCAACGCCGCGACCCGCTTATCGACCACATCAGTCGTCGGGTTCGTTAACCGGGTATAAATATTCCCCGCATCCGTCAACGCAAATCGACCGGCCGCTTCTTTGGCATCTTTAAATACATAGGACGTCGTTTGATAGATTGGCACTGCCCGCGCACCCGTTTCATCGACAGTTTGTCCGGCGTGCACTTGTAATGTTTCAAAATGATATTGATTGTCTTTTGTCATGTTAATAACCCACTTTCGTTAATGTTAACGTTTGTAACCAATTGGCATAAAGTTGATGGCTAGTTTGATGCCAACTGTCGTTAATTTGTTGTAAATCAGTTGTCGTAAAATAATGTTTTGGTAATTGAATCGGTAATCGTTTCCGTCGATCACGAAAATATTCAGTCGCTAAGGTTTCAGTATCATATTCGGGATGTCCAGTCACATAGACGGCTTTGGCTTGTGGCGCTGCTAGCACCAATGGCCCAATCTCATCATTGGTCGCAACGACGTGTAAATCTTGCGGCAACACGGTTGGTAGGATCAACTGGGTATGACGCGACTGTGGCATCTTTAATAACCCGCCCGCACTCAGTCCACTAACTAACGGTGACTGTAGATCGACATCATCAGCGGTATAAATACCAAAAATCTTTTCTCCAACCGTTCGTTTTTGAATATTGAATTGATAATACAAGCCTGCCTGGGCCGCCCAACATTCAAATAGCGTTTGTGTCACATGCGTTTGCGCCCAATCCACGATGGTGCCAAATTCTTGCCAATAATCCACGTCTTCAAATGCTAACGTTTCGACCGGGGCACCGGTAATAATCAAGCCATCAAAATATTGGTCTTCAACTTGATCTAAACTAACGTAATGATCAGCAACCGTCGCACGTGGTAATCCTTTAAAGACATGGGTCTTAGGATACATGAAGGTCACTTCAACATTGGTCGATAATGCCGCGAAGTTACTTAAAAATTGACGTTCTGTCGTGACTTTGGTGGGCATCAAGTTCAATACGAGCAACCGCATCGAGTGATCACCTTGGGATTGATTGCGCCATTGATGTTCAGCTTTAAGTAGGCCATTTACTGCGGTTACGGTCATATTGATTACTTCCTCTCGTTTTGTTTGTTATTGGTGTGACTTTTTTAGGGTATATTGGATTTGGTTGTTTGATTATTGGGGACGTTGTTATGTGATAAGCCGAAACGTGTTTTTCCGAACTGCCGGTTCCGCTTGCTACGCTAAGCCAATCACTCGCAAATTCACCGAGTCATTGGCTTAGCTAGGCAATGCTCACCGACAACCCGTTCGAAAAAACACTCTAACAAAAAAAGCCTCCGCCATCAGTCTCCCTAAGGAAACCAACGGACGAAAGCTTTCGCGTTACCACCGTGATTCGTTGTCAGTTCGCACCGACAACCTCGACAAGTACCCCGCCTATTGGGGATACTCCGCAATATATCGGTTGCAACCGCACGCGTAGCCTTAATGACCCGCGTCATGACTCCGAGCTCATCTTCACTTTGCGCACCACTGCTTCTTCTCACCAATCGAAGCTCTCTGAAATGTCGTTTGCAAAGCTACTCTTCTCTTCAACGTCTTAATCGTTTTCTAATATGGTATTAATCTAACACCAGTTTTTTTAATTGTCAACTCACGAAAAAGAATTTCCAACAAAAAGCCTATTTTGGTCAATTCTTTTTCAATTTCAGCTTGACATGATTTTTAACTTTGCCTATACTGAATGCATTCAATAACGAAAGCGAGGAACCAAGGATGAAACAGTTAAGTCAATACAACTTGAATAGTTCATGGCAAAGCCGGTAATTCAGATTGTACGTCCAACACGGATACAATCTGGCAAACAGTTTGTATCTGTGCCGGCTTAACTTTGATATCCAAAGGAGTCTGCATGGGTTTTAGACACAGCAGACTACCGGTTCCGTAAAGGGCAAACCAGTCGCATGCTGGTTTGCCCTTTTTTGTTGTCTATCGCGAATAACGATGGCGACGTATCCTAGCTTGAACCGTAAAAAAGGAATTGGCATTTATTATTAGATGAGGTGACGAAATTGAAAAGAATGATTGCATTTATTAGCGCCCTCGTCGTATTTCTCGGTATTGCCTTTGTGATGACTGGCAATCAAAATACGACCAAGACAACCAGCACGAAAAAGATTCCGACCGTGGGTATCTTGCAGCTCCAAACGCATCCAGCATTAGACGCGATTCACCGTGGAATCATCGCTGGCTTAAAAGCTGAAGGCTACACACCGGGGAAAAACATTAAGATCGATTATCAAAATGCCCAAGGTGATCAAAGTAACTTAAAGACGATGAGTCAAAAGTTCATCAATGAAGATGCCGCCGAAACGATTGCGATTGCGACGCCTTCAGCGCAAGCACTAGCAAATGCCGCTGGTAAAAGTACCCCGGTTATTTTAGCCGGGATCACCGATCCAGTTGGGGGCGGCTTAATTAAAAGCAACCAACATCCCGGCGCTAATATCACCGGGACATCTGGGGAATCACCATTAAAGTCACATCTTGATTTATTACGCAAGCTCGTCCCTAAAGCAAAGAAGATTGGGATCATTTACACCACTTCTGATCACGGTGGCGAATATAACGCAAAGAAATTCGCCAAGATTTGCAAGCAAGAAGGCATCGCCTATAAGCTCTATACGATTTCTTCGACTAACGATATGCAACAAGTCGCTGAAACCATGGCCTCACAAGTCGATGCGGTTTATGCCCCACAAGATAACGGCGTGGCTAGTGCCATGAAGACCTTGATTTCAGTCACAAATAAAGCCAAGGTCCCCGTGATTCCAGCGGTCGACACGATGGTCAAAGACGGCGGCTTAGCAACCTTATCCGTTAACCAATATCAACTTGGTAAATTATCCGGTGAAATGGCCGCTAAAGTTCTTAAGGGCAAGTCACCTGCGACCTATCCAATCAAGTTAATCACTAAAGGTGAAATGACGATCAATTTATCAGAAGCTAAAAAACTGGGCATCACCTTCCCAGCTAGTGTCATTAAAGAAGCCAAACAGAAAGGGGAAATCTTCAAATGAGTATGATTGTATCTAGTATTGGCCAAGGGCTCTTGTGGGCTATTTTGGGGATCGCCCTCTTCTTAACATTCCGAATTTTAGATTTCCCAGATATGACCGTTGAAGGGACCTTTCCTTTAGGTGCCGCTACTGCGGTAACGGCCATCGCCAATGGGATGAACCCTTACCTCGAAACTTTATTAGCATTTGTCACTGGTGCGGCGGCCGGCTTAATTACCGGATTGCTCTACACGAAAGGTAAGATTCCTATTTTATTAGCCGGGATCTTAGTGATGACTGCTTGTTTGTCCGTTAACTTACACATTATGGGCAGTGCCAATGTCTCCTTACTAGGCAAACAAACGATTTTTTCGAGTCACTTTTTAACGACCTTACCTAAGTATTTCGATAGCGTCTTCGTCGGCTTAGTCGTGATTCTAATCGTCACGATCCTGTTGATTTTGTTCTTACAAACCAATCTCGGGCAAGCCTTTATCGTCACTGGTGATAATCGCATCATGGCCCGTTCGATCGGGATCAACACGGATAACATGACCATGATGGGCTTGATGGTTTCTAACGGCCTGATTGGGATGGGCGGTGCTTTGATTGCTCAAAACAACGGGTATGCCGATGTCAATATGGGGATTGGGATTATCGTTATTGCCTTAGCTTCTATTATTATTGGTGAAGTCGTCTTTGGTGAATTGACCTTAAACCAACGCTTAGTGGCCGTCACTTTAGGCAGTATCTTATATCGGTTCGTCTTACTTATCGTGTTACAACTCGGTTTCAGTACCAACGATTTGAATTTACTCTCCGCTATCATCTTAGCCGTCTGCTTGATGTTGCCGCAATTGAGTAAAAAGCTCCACTTAAATCAAGTCTTAAAGAAAGGCGTGGCTAAATATGACGAAGACTGAGACACCTCTACTAACGCTAGATAACATTGTCACCAAGGTGAATGTGGGCACACCCAACGAAGTGATGATCTTACGGCACTTAAATTTGTCAATTTACGATGGTGACTTTATTACCGTTCTGGGTTCTAACGGGGCTGGGAAATCAACCTTGTTCAATACGATTAGTGGCGAATTGCCAGTAAACGGTGGGTCGATTCGGCTAAAAGACCAAGACATCACCACGATGACCGTTGAAAAACGGACAGCCTTTTTAGCCCGGGTCTTTCAAGACCCCAAAATGGGCACGGCCCCACGAATGACTGTCGCGGAGAATTTGCTTCTAGCAAGCCAACGTGGCCAACGACGGACCTTGCGCTTACGCCGTTTGAAACAACAGCTCCCGCATTTTAAGGCCTTGACAGCCACGATGAATAACGGCTTAGCTGAACGTCTGAATACGGCCACGGAGAACTTATCCGGGGGGCAACGCCAAGCATTGAGTTTCTTAATGGCCACCGAACAACATCCCGATTTGCTATTGCTTGATGAACACACTGCCGCCCTTGATCCTAAGACGAGTGCCGAACTGATGCACCAAACAAATCAACGGGTCACCCAAGAAAACCTCACTTGTTTAATGATTACCCATCATTTAGATGATGCGCTAAAATATGGTAATCGATTAATCGTTCTCGACCAAGGTCAGATTAAATATGACGTCCGTGGCGCTGAGAAAACTGAACTAACAAAAGAAAAATTATTAAGTTTCTTTGATACGATTGAATAACTGTACCACCACTAAAACTGCCAACGTTAGCGTCCGTTGACAGTTTTTTTGTTTTAATCTAAACTAAAAATGTTGGCATCCCTAAACTTAATGATATAGATTTACTTTTATTTTGCTGCCGTTCGTGTTATTCTTATTTAGAACAATTCTAAACTAAAGTCTTGGAGGCAGATCAATTATGAAAGTTATTGTCGTTGGTTCTTCACATGGTGGTTACGAAACAGTTCGCGGAATTCTGGCCGCTCAACCAGATACAGAGATTCAATGGTATGAACAAGGCGACTTTCTCTCCTTCTTATCTTGCGGGATGCAGTTGTACTTAGAAGGTACCGTTAAGGACGTTAATAGCGTTCGTTATGCCACTCCTGAAGGCATGACAAAAGCCGGTGTGCACGTGTTCGTGCAACAAGCAATTACCAAAGTCGATCCGGCGAAGCATGCGGTTCATGTGGTCGATCAACAAAGCGGTGCCGAACGTGATGAAACTTATGATAAATTAGTGTTAAGTGTTGGGGCCGTACCATTTGAACTCCCCGTCCCTGGCCATGATTTAAAGAATGTTTATGCCATGCGTGGGCGCGATTGGGCCATCAAACTAAAGGCTAAGACCGTTGATCCAGACGTCAAGAACGTGGTTGTGATTGGCTCTGGTTATATCGGCATCGAAGCCGCCGAAGTTTTTGCTAAAGCCGGTAAACATGTCACCATCATCGATATGTTGCCACGCTTATTAAGCTTATATTTAGATGAAGAATTCACAACCGTTTTGACCGACGAGTTGGCAGCGCATGATATTACCGCCGCTGCTGGTCAAGGAGTCAAATCCTTTGATGGCCGTGATGGTAAAGTTGTCAGTGTCACCACAGATCAAGGGACTTATCCCGCTGACCTTGTGGTTTCAGCTGCGGGAATCAAAGCCAATACGGACATGCTTAAAGGTGTCGTTGATTTAGATGACCATGGTTTGATTGAAATCAATCAATACCTCCAAACTAGTCAACCTGACATCTACGCCGTTGGGGATGCAACCTTAGTGCCATTTGCCCCAACCGGTCAAGACAACCGGATTGCGCTAGCCACTAACGCCCGGCGTCAAGGCCGCTTTGCCGCGAAGAACTTACTTGGCGAAGTGGCACCAATGCCAGCCGTATCAGGATCTTCAGCCCTCTCAGTCTTTGACTATCACTTTGCCTCAACTGGGGTTAAAGCTGGGACTAGTGACAAGCTTGGCGTCAAGAGTACCTCAGTCTTAGTGACGGACACGGTGCGGCCAAAGTTTGTCCCTCATGATGCTGGTAACGCCAAGGTTTGGTTCAAACTCACTTTTGACCCAGCTGATGGTCGTATTCTCGGGGCACAAATCATGTCAACCGTTGACGTAACTGCTAATATCAACACGATTTCATTGGCAATTCAAGCCAAATTGACGGTTGCAGACCTAGCTTACACCGACTTCTTCTTCCAACCTGGTTTCGACCGGCCTTGGAATATCATGAACGTCGCTGCTCAAAAAGCTGTTAAAACGTTATCTGACTTGGCTTTAACCCATTAAAAAATAAATTTCAAGCTATTTACTACTGATCTACAGCTAAAATAGACAGTCAACATAAATAACCGCCTACCCAAATAAAAATTGGATAGGCGGTTATTTCGCTCATATTATTTAAATAATAAGTTCGGTTAAATGCTACCATTTCGCAAGCTGATCAGCAAACGTGCACATGATGCAGAATTGCTACAGTCAAGCGCATCACCCAACTCAAAACTAAGACTAGAAGACAATATTCGAATATCTAGTTTCAAGCACTTTATTTTATTAATTACGATACCGATTTAGGCGTCAAAAATAACAAGATAATCCCCAATGGAAGTGCGCTAACAATTATAAGACTACGAACGACCCACGTACCCATCAAACGAGCCAAATTCGCTAAATCTTGTGACTGAAAAGGCTGATTACCGTTTGCAGATTGATTAGCCAACTGAATATCTTGTTCTAATCGAGCCGTTTTAATATCATGATATCGTTTCACCCACTTAACGACTCGCCACGTTGGACGCAATGATAGGACAAACGGATAGCAAATAAAAAACGAGATAGTTAACCAGCCAATCAATAAGTAATAACTAAAAAGTTGTGACACATTAATTGTAATTAACCAAATACCAACTAAATATCCAGGTAAGCCCCATATATAATCGGTCAACACGTTATTCAGTTTTCCCCGCATCGCTGTACAACTCCTAATAAATATTAATCAACCCTTGTGTCCCCTGATCACCCAGGCCTTTGACATCGACCATCACTTCATAGAGTCGCTTAGCTTGGGCGGTGGCAACTAAATCTAAGCCCATCGCATCGGCTTCAGTTAACGCAATTCGTAAGTCTTTTAAGAAATGCCGGGCAAAAAATCCCGGCGTATAATCGTCCTTTAAGATCCGCGGTACATAGTTATCCATGCTCCAATTATCGGCACCACCACTAGATAACGTCGCTAATACTTTTTGCGGGTCAAGCCCCGCCGCCTTGGTATAAAGTAGCATTTCAGTTAAACCCGTCATGGTACCAGCAATCATGATTTGATTTGCCATCTTGGCATGTTGCCCGGTACCTGCCGCGCCAAAATGATTGACCACATGACCGATTACTTTAAATAATGGCAATACAGCTTGATAGGTCGTGTCAGCACCACCAACCATAATCGTCAAAGTCGCATTTTTGGCGCCAATATCGCCACCGGAAACGGGCGCATCAAGTGCATGGAAGCCATGCTGATTAGCATAAGCTGCAATTTTCACGGCTAACTTAGGTTGACTCGTCGTCATATCAACGACGGTCTTCCCTACTTTTAAGCCACTAAAAATGCCATCGTCACCAAAGTAAACTTGATCGACATCTTTTGGAAAGCCAACCATCGTGAACACGACATCACTATTAGCGGCGACGGCCGCTGGCGTGTCGGCCCAAGTTGCGCCGGCCGCAACTAACGCATCAGTCTTTTGTTTCGTCCGATTATAGACGGTCAATTGATGTCCCGCTGCCATTAAGTTAGTCGCAATTGCAGCACCCATCACACCAGTACCCACAAATCCAAGTTGCATCTTAATCACCTTTCTTTGTCGCGCGTCGACTACGGCGCACAAAATGAATCCCTAACGTTATGACAAATGCCCCCAAGACGATCATCCCAAAAATGCTAGCTGGAATATCCCAGTCAATTGCAGGAATCGAGATGAACAGCTTAATTGCAATCACAACGATTAACACATAGGCCATTGTTTCCAGTTCTGGAATCTTACGCATGAGCCGCATGATTACTTCAGCAATGCCCCGCATACAAGCAATCCCTAACATGCCACCAATCAAGACAATCACTGGATTACTAGAAATTGCCAATGACGCTAGCACGGAATCAATCGAAAAAATAATATCCATCATTTCAATTTGAAGCACCACTGACCAAAAATGACTCAACCCGAACCAGCGGTGTTGTTTAACTGGCTTCGTCGTCGTTTTCTCTTGATGTTGCGTAAAAAAGCGATAGACCAAGTACAATAAGTACGCCGCACCTAGAACTTTAATTTCCCAAAAACTAATTAAATACGTCCCAATCCCAATAATTAAGAAGCGGAATATATAAGCCCCCCAGAGGCCGTAAAACAAAGACTTTTCCCGTTCCTGCAGATTATCCAAACTTTGCGTTTGCGCGGCCAAGACCACAGCATTATCAACTGATAGCAAACATTCAATTAACGCTAATGAAAGAATAACTAACCAATCATTCCCCGAGGTAATCACCTGACTCCAATTGGCACCGCTAAAAAACGGGCCGTATAGCTGTTCGATGAACTGTATCACTGAAAAACCTCTTTCTGAAATTGTTTGGGTTCTTCTTTAGTATACCCGTTTTAATTACTTTTTTAATCATCACAATTCAGTTTAATTTAATTTTAGACTTGAGACGCGTACGATAATGATGGGGGTGAGCTTCATTATGGAACTAGGAACATTATCTGAATGGGTCGCGGCCACTGCGGAAACTTTAGCAGTCATTGTCGCTTTATTCTTACCATATTATACGCAGCGCCAAGCACGAAAGGCCCGGGCAAAACGCTTCGAAAAAATCGTCAGTCAAGGCATCAGTCGGTTAGCTGAAGGTGACTTGGCCGACTTAGACGACTTTAAATCATTTGTTAAGATTTCATCGTTACTTGAAATCGATGATGATTTACTCGCACTGTTACAAATTGGTCAAACGGCCGTCAACGTGATTGGTTCAGCAACTACCTTGACCCAAACCCAACAACATGATTTAGCCGAGTTACAACAACAATTACGCTTGGTCTAATCACACAAGGATTCTATCTGACGACAATCAAACTTGAAACAAATGAGGTCACCGCAAAAAATACGGTGGCCTCATTTTTCTTATGATTCAGCTAGTTCAGCAACTTATTATTGCAAGTCTTGATACGCCAAAATCAACGACCGAATGGCTTGATTATCCACCGCCGTACCAATCGTTAGTCGCAACCAATTTGGTCGCAATCCGGTGCGAAGACTGTACCCATGTTGTAACAAATAAGTCGCCAATTGATCTGCTTGCGGATAAGTAAAGAAGATAAAGTTGGCGGCACTTTGATCATATTGAATGCCTTGCTCATCAAAAAATGCTTGCCAGAGGGCCCGTTCCGTAGCATTTTTTGCCACAGTATCCGCAACAAAGGCCTGATCTTTGATCGCGGCTAAGGCGGCAATTTGCGTTAAGCTGTTCAAATTATACGGTAGCCGGACTGCTTGCAACGTCGGTGCTAAAGCTGGCGGTACCACCGCATAACCGACCCGAAAGTTCGCCAACCCATACGCTTTAGAAAAGGTGCGCATGACAATGACATTTGGATAAGCAGCTGGTAACTGCATCGCGGTCAACGCGGTGGCCTGGGGGGCAAAATCCAGATAAGCTTCATCGATCAACACCATTGTGGTTGCCGGGATTGCTTGAACAAACGCCGTTATATCGGCTAAGCTTTCAACCGTCCCCGTGGGATTATTCGGATTACATAGCCACACCATTTTTACCTGCGGCGTTACCGCTGCTTGCATCGCCGGCCAATCAATTTGACCGTTAGTTTTAGTCGGAACTGAAACGAGTTGACCGCCTTCGATTTCAGCGTGTAACCCATATTCACCAAATGTTGGTGTCGCCACTAAGACTTGATCATTGGGACTTAAAAAGGTCCGCGATAACATCACGATCATTTCATCTAAGCCGACACTAAAGACCAGCTGGTCAGGATCGACGTGTTGTTGGGTCGCCACTGCTTGGCGTAGTTCAGCTGCTTCAGCATCGGGATAACGATTACTTTGCGTAAAGTCCCAATTTTTCACAGCTGCCGCGACTTTCGGCGATGTCCCATATGGGTTCTCATTGGCAGACAGACGCACCAGTTGGTCAAGTCCCAGTTCAGCTTTTAACGTCGTCAATGGTTTTTCGGGGACGTATGGTTGTAAATGTTGAATGCTTGCCTTCATTTAAAAGCCCCCTATAAATTCTTAATCTCTGGTCGATCCTTAAAATCACTCATCTTGCCTTCACGCTTAGCTAGTTCAGCCTTGATTTGGTCAAAACTAACCCCTCGTTCAACCAGCAACACTAACACGTGATAAAACAAGTCCGCCGTTTCATAGACCAGTTCATCATCACCTGGATTCTTGGCAGCGACGATCACTTCAGTCGATTCTTCACCGACCTTCTTTAGAATCTTATCTAAGCCTTCAGTAAAGAGGTAGTCCGTATACGAGCCCTGCTTAGGATTCTTTTGGCGTGCAGCGATCATTTGATATAAGTCTTCCATATTTTGCATTGTTTTAATCTTCTTTCTTTGTCATGACGGTTTTAAAGAAACAACTTTGATGGCCAGTGTGACAGGCCGGGCCATGCGGATTCACCGCAATTAACAACGTATCGTTATCACAGTCAAGTTGAATTTCGACTACATCTTGTAAATTGCCACTGGTGGCGCCTTTATGCCACAGTTCTTGGCGCGAACGTGACCAAAACCAGGTTTGCCCAGTAGCTAAGGTCCGCCGATAACTTTCCGCGTTCATCCAAGCGACCATTAAAACGGCCTGCGTCGTGGCATCGGTCACCACGGTCGTCACTAAGCCATGGCCTTTTTCAAAATCTGGTTCAACACTCATCTGACAACCACTCCTTTAGCTGCTAGGGCTTGCTTAACTTGACCAATCGTTAACTCTCCATAATGAAAGACCGAGGCCGCCAGCGCCCCATCGACAGGTGCCTGCTCAAAGACGGTCACAAAATCTTGTAAGTTACCCGCACCACCCGAAGCAATAATTGGCACGGCGACCACTTCACCTAACGCTTGATACAGCTTTAAATCAAACCCTGCTTTAGTCCCATCGCGGTCCATACTAGTGACTAATAATTCACCAGCACCTAGGGCGACCACTTGTTGCGCCCAGGCAATCGCATCCAGATCCGTGGCTTGTTTGCCACCATGCGTATAGACCCGATACATCTGGGCCTGCTCATCCCAAGCCGCATCAATGGCAACAACGATACATTGGTTACCGAATTTTTCAGCACCAGCTTGAATCAAAGCTGGTTGCGCCACGGCCGCTGAATTAATGGCGACTTTGTCAGCGCCAGCTTTTAAAAGGCGCTGCATATCGGCCACACTGCTAATGCCACCACCAATCGTTAATGGCATAAAGACTTGCGCAGAAACTTGTTCGACTAACGCGGCCATCGTTTTACGATGTTCATTAGTTGCGGCAATATCTAAGAAAACCAATTCATCGGCGCCTTGCTGCTGATAAGCGGCGGCGATCTCAACCGGGTCTCCCACGTCCGTTAAGTTCACAAAGTTAACGCCTTTTTTGACACGCCCATCTGCCACATCTAAACATGGAATTAATCGTTTTGCTAACATGCATCCACCTCCGCTAAATCTGCTAATGTCAAGGTCCCAGCATATAAGGCTTTGCCAACGATGGCGTCTTGGATTCCAAGCGCTTGCAATGTCTGCAAGTCAGCCACATTCCGAATGCCACCACTGGCAATCAAGTTGGCCGCTGGCACTTGCGCTTGTAATTGCGTCAGCAACGCCACATTAGGCCCTTGCAAGGTACCATCACGGGCCACGTCAGTGACGATGAAGTGCTTGGCGCCACTAGCTATCATCGTTTGAATCAGCGTACTCATCTTTGTTTGTGATTGGGATAGCCAACCATCGATCGCGACTTGACCATTTTGACCATCGACGCCAATAACGATCCGATCACCGCCAAACTCGGTCAGTAAGCGCCGCACTAATGCCGGATTGGTTAATGCTGCTGAGCCAATAATCAACCGATCGATGCCTAGTTTTAAGTACCGCGCGGCTAACTCATAACTCCGAATCCCACCACCGAGTTCTAGTGTTCCCGTAAAGGCCTGCCGCACAGCCGCGATCGTCGCGGTATTTTCAGGCTGGCCGGACTTAGCACCATCGAGATCGACTAAATGTAACTGGTTGAGACCAGCCGCATTGATTTGTTGCGCCTGGGCCACTGGATCAGCGTTGATTAACGTCGCTTGTTGAAAATCACCTTGGTATAACCGGACACTTTGACCGGCTTTTAAATCAATTGCGGGAAAAATCATGTGCACTCACCATTTCCTTAAACGTCGCTAATTGTTGCAACCCAACTTGACCACTTTTTTCCGGATGAAACTGCATACCAACGACATTTTGTCGTTGCACGACACTGGGGACACGGACACCGTGTTGGACAGTCGCCACGATTTCTTCAGCCGGACAAATCGCATAATAAGAATGAACAAAATAAGTGTAGTTTTGATCAAGCGCTTTAAAAGGACTCGCGGGCTGTTGCACGACATTTTGATTCCAACCCATTTGTGGGACTTTCACGCCTAAGTCAGCTGGTAACGCCGTAACCCGGCCTTGCAATAAGCCCAAGCCATCATGATTGCCATATTCATTACTACTTTCAAATAATAATTGCATGCCTAAGCAAATCCCGAGCATCGGCTTACCGGCTTGTGCCAATCGTTGTAGCACGGGCACGAGTTGCCGGTCATTTAAAGCCGTCATCGCGGCCGCAAACGCCCCAACGCCTGGTAAAATCACGGCATCGGCCGCCGCTAATTCAACCGGATCAGCGGTTAACTGTGTTGGCACCTGCAAATAATCAAAGGCTTTTTTTAAATTGCGGGTATTCCCAGTATCATAATCTACGATTGCAAACATTTAAATCACACCCTTTGTCGAATTGACCCCCTGAATATCAGGATTAATCGTGACTGCGGCGCGCATCGCTCGGCCAAAAGCTTTGAATAAACTTTCAACTTTGTGATGGGTATTACGGCCATACAAGATACGCGCGTGTAAGTTCATCTCAGCCGCAAACGCCACCGCCTGGAAAAAGTCTTCGACCGTTTCTGTATCCAGCCCGCCTAAGCGTGGATTAGTTAACTCCGCATCAAAGACTAAATATGACCGACCACTCAAATCAACACTGACTTGCCCCAGCGTCTCATCCATCGGCACAAATTCAGTGCCATACCGTTCAATGCCCACCTTATCGCCTAAAGCTTGTTTAAAGCATTCCCCTAAGACGATGCCGGTATCTTCAGTCGTGTGGTGTGGATCAACGGCTAAGTCACCATGGGCTTTGACGACGAGCCCAAAGCGCCCGTGCTTGGCAAATAAATTCAACATGTGATTCAAAAAGCCAATCCCGGTGTCGATTTCAATTCCACTTTGTTCATCTAGATTTAAACTCACTTCAATTTGGGTTTCTTTGGTAACGCGTTTAATGGTTGCTTGTCGCATACTGATGACCTCCTTAGTCGTAATACGTGTCAAATCGCGCTTCAATCGCTCGGGCATGACCTTCTAGCCCTTCGACCCGCGCTAAAGTCGTAATCGCTTGGGCTTCTTTCGCTAACGCGGGCTTCGTATATTGAATAAATGAGGTCCGTTTGACGAAGTCATACACCCCTAGTGGTGAACTAAAGCGGGCGGTCCCACTAGTTGGCAAGATATGATTAGGCCCCGCCACATAATCGCCAAGTGGCTCTGACGCATACCGGCCTAGGAAAACCGAGCCAGCATTTTTAATCAAGTTTAAGTATTGGGTAGGATTTTGTAACTGAATCTCTAAGTGTTCAGGCGCCACGGTATTCATGAGGTCAAACATATCGGCGACTTGATCGACAACAGCGATGAACCCTTTGTTCATCACCGAAGCCGTCGCAATTTCCGTGCGTGGTAACACCTTCAGTTGCGACGTAACGTTATCACTCACCGCTTGAGCCAACTTAGGACTATCTGTAATTAGAATCGGTCGCGCTAATTTATCATGCTCCGCTTGGCTCAACAAATCAGCCGCCAACTCACGCGGATTGGCACTGTCATCAGCGATGATGCCAATCTCAGATGGCCCGGCAACCATATCAATGGCAACTTGACCAAAGACTTGCTTTTTCGCCGTCGCCACAAAAACATTCCCGGGACCAATGATTTTATCCACTTGGGGAATCGAATCAGTCCCGTAGGCCAGGGCCGCAATCGCTTGGGCGCCACCAACTTGATAAATCGCATCGACCCCGGCAATTTTCGCCGCGGCTAAGACCGCTGGATTAATGCCATCGGCTTGCGGCGGGGTCACCATAATCACTTCATTAACCCCAGCAATCTTAGCGGGCAAGGCACTCATCAAAATCGTTGACGGATACGCAGCCGTGCCACCTGGTACATAGAGGCCGACCCGGTTGAGTGGCAGTAGCTTTTGTCCACGTAAGACGCCAGGTTGTTCAGCATCGATGAACCCGGTCGCCTTTTCCTTTTCGTGGAAACTGGTAATATTGCGCTTGGCTAACAACAAGGCATCTTTAATAGCTGGGTCCAAGTTAGCGTATGCCGTATCGATTGTGGCTTGGTCGAGCTTGAACTGGTCAATCGTCACCTGATCAAATTGCTGTTCATATTGCCGTAGTGCGGTGTCCCCGTTTTGAATCACGTTGGCAATAATGGCTTGTACACTGGCAACCACGTTAGCATCCGTTAATTGTTGCGTCTTAGTTTGAACTAACTGCTTTAAGCTTGCTAAATCTTCATTAATAATTTTCATGATGGCATAACTTCCTTTTTCGCATTGGCATTGACGACGGCACTTAAGCGATCGACCAACTGATAAATCGACGTCGCTTGTTGTTTTAACGCCAGCCGATTCACAACTAACCGGGTTGAAACCGGCTGTAAATAATCATAAATTTGTAATTGATTTTCTCGAATAGTCGTTCCAGTTTCCGTAATATCAACGATGGCATCCGCCAATCCCGTTAACGGGGCCAACTCAACTGAACCTTCGATCTTGATAATTTCAACATCTTGGCCTAACCGGTCAAAATAGCGTTTGGTAATCAATGGGTATTTTGTCCCGATAATTTTCCGGCGCGGGGCCCGTGGATCAAAATCCTGAGTAGAGGCCAGCACAAACTGGCATTCACCAACACCTAAATCCAACAATTCATATTGTGTGCTTTGATGTTCGACTAAAATGTCACTACCGACGATGCCAATATCAGCGGCGCCACGTTCTAAAAAGGTGGTCACGTCTGGCCCTTTGGCTAAGATGAACTCATACGGCTGGGACTTAGAATCAAAAATCAAGCGGCGCTGCTTATGCCGTAATTGCTGACAATCAATGCCAGCTTGTTCAAGTAATGGGATCACTTGCTGTTCAACGCGCCCTTTGGTTAGGGCAATTTTCAATCGTGTTTTAGGCATTGGCTGTCCCCTCCGTTAAATCAATCAAAGTTGCGCCTAACTGCTGGGCTTCAATCATGGCGCCCGCCCGATCATCAGCTAGACTCAATCGCGCTTGCGGTTGTGCAGCCAAGACTGCTTCAGCCTGTGACCATTGATCGGGATTAAAGTAAATCACTGCCGTCGGCGTCGCTGAACTAGGCTGCAGGGCAAGCTCGGTCAACAAATCCACATCAAGCCCCATACCAACGGCTGGTTCACTTTTAGCTTGGAAGTTAGCCAACAACTGATCATAGCGACCACCGCTGAATAAGTAGCCCGCACCGGCTTGTGAAAAGCCGCGAAAGGTGAGTCCAGTGTAATACTTCTGCGGTGCCTGACTGCTTAAGTCGATGGAGACCGCTTGGGCCGGCATCGTCGTTTGCATCCAGGCGACAACTGTTTTTAGTTGGCTCAGACATGGCGTCACACTTGCTGGTAACGGGGCTTGAGCCAATTGCTGGAAAACTTGGGCTGGTTGACCAAATAAACGCGGCCACCGCTGCAAAAATGGATAAAGTGCTTGGTCTTGATACGCGGCAATCAAAGCGGTATATTGTGGCACCTGCTTATTGAATAGCGCGGTTTTAATCGCGGCTTGTTGCTGCGGGTCATTGGTTAAAGTTGCCACAACTTGTTGGGCAAATTGGGCATCGCCCAATTCAATTTCAACATCATCATCGATTAATTCAGCGCTCAATTGATTGGCAATCGCCAAACACTCTAATTCAGCTTTCAACGATGCATAACCGATCAGCTCAACCCCGGCTTGCGTGATCTGATTATAGGATCCGGACAACCGCCGGCTAACGCGAAAAATATCACCGACATAGCCAAATTTTTGTGGTAACGGTACTTTGGTCGCACTCAGAAAACGGGCAATCGGTAACGTCATATCCGGCCGTAAAACCAGGGTCTGTCCTTCCGGGTCAAGCAACCGATACAACTGATAGTTACCCATTTGATAGGGTGCAAAAACCGCTTGATTCTCTAGCAATGGCGTTGCAATCGGGGCTAAGCCACGTTGCTTGAAATGGGCTTGGATCACCGCGATGAGTTGTTGTTTAGTCGCGGCCCATTGACCAAATTCATCGCGGGTACCGAGTGGTAATAGATTACTTAACATGTGCAAGACCCCCTTGTTTAGTTGCGCTAATCTTTTTTGGTTGAAACGTGTTCAGTTGGGCAGCGGCCTCCGCTTAGCTACGCTAGGGAATTATCCCGGAAAACCCACCGGCATATTCCCCTAGCTAGGCTAATGCTCAGCAGCTACCGCCCGCCTTCACACTCTTAATAAAAAAACGCCCTTCTAGCATTATGCTAAAAGGACGTTCACACGTGGTTCCACCTTATTTCGTTACCAGCTCACACTGGTAACCTCATGTTGACTGATCGTCAACTTGGATAACGAAACCATTCGGCCAAGGCTAATTTACCTGGTTCACCTTGGCAGTTCATAGATGTGGGTTCGTTAATAATATCTGCTCGGTTCTCAGCTACCCGAACTCTCTGGATGAGGAAGTTATTAACTACTTTTTCTAATCACAACCATTTATTAAAATTTGATTAGGCATTTAATTTAAAATTCATTCTAGTAACTTAATCAGCATTTGTCAACCCAAAATTAATTTTTTTATGAGATGCTGGCCGCGACCGACGCTTAAAATATCATGGGCATCAGAACCATAAACTAGCGGAATATCTAGCTTTTGCGCCCGTTTTAGGATTTGATTACCAGGATAAAAATCGTTACAAAATGGTTTGAACAAACCGGCTAAATTTAAATCCAATTCCCGTTGTTGGGTTTTAATCAAAGCTAATATTTGATCAACTAACCTTAAATTTTCATCAGCAAACGGGGTGGTCAATGCAAAGTAATCTTGATATTTTCTAACGAGACTCATATGTCCAATCCGTTGCGGAGCATACGGTCCTAAGTCGGCCTGCACCGAAGCTAAGACCGTTTGATAGTAAATCTTGAACAGGGCTTGTGGCTGTGATAACCATGGTTGAAAGGCTACCCCAAAGTTTTCTGGTGACAAGTCGATCGCCCAGTTTTTATGATTGATTCCCGGCATAAAGTGGACTGATAAAATACTTTCCTGTGTTTTAGGGCCATACGTATTCAAGAAGTCCCGCGTCCACGCTTCAAACCCTGGCAAATAATCGACTTCAAAACCAATCGAGATGTCAATTTGGTCACGATATTGTTGTTGTAACTGTTGGCCCAACGCTAAGTATTGTGGTACTTGTGCCATCGTTAGCGATGCGGTCGTAATCCCAGTCGGGTCACCAGCGTAAGTTGCCGCATACGTTGGTGGCAATGGCGCATGTTCGGTGATGCAGTATTTTTGTAGCCCTAATTGAATCGCTCGCTGGACCATTTTTTCAGTTGATTCGCCACTACCATGCGGACATAGTTCGGTGTGGGTATGACCATCCATTAACATTTTCTCAGCCCCTTTTAATAATTGACCACTATTCAACCACATTTATCTCAAAATAGCAATTTAACCGAAATCAAAAAATAGCCGCTCTCACGTCAAAAATTTTGACGTGATGGCGACTATTCAATACTATTTATTTCACGACCCACTTTTCAATACTAGGCCAACTATTACTATTCACGATCATCCGTGGCAAATTAGTCATTGCCGTTTGATCCGTCACAATCCCAACATCCAGCGTTGCAATTCCTTGCGTCAAATGTTGCTTACTTAAAAAGTGATTGATCCGTTCTGGGCCACTCCCATATGGATAAGCAAACATCTGCGCATTAACACCCATATGAGCTTTTAACTCCCGTTTGCTAGTCGCAAAATCTTTAGTAAAGTGATGATATTCATTCGGCTGATCAAAGATCGGGGTAAACTTCTTGGTCAAGTAATGCATATCATGCGTATGCAATCCCAAGGTCATTAACGACCCCGCCGATTTTTTGGCTGCCTTGATTTGCGACCAAGTCGCTAATTGCGTACCTTCACGATAACGGCCCGTATTCCCCGTAATAATGAACGTCGTAAATGGCATGTGATACTTTTTCATAATTGGCAACGCATTATCAATCGTCGTCCGGTCAATATCATCAAACGTTAAGACCACATATTTGCCTTTTATTGGTTGGCCACTGGCCTTCATCTTGGCCATTTGCGCACTCGAGATCACTTTGACATGGTGCCGATGTAAATAAGCCATTTGTTTGGCGAACTGATCGGCCGGCACATCAAAATCATGTAACTGCGAGTTACTTGATAATACTTTCGACAACTGAACGCCAGCCGTATTTTTCAAAATCCGATGGTAGCAAAAAATGATAATGCCATTCTTGACTTGCTTATCTTGCGGCCGCAACGCGTAGTTTTCATTGCCACCCTTGTTGAACTGGAAATTCTGCTTCACTGTAAAGCCCATCCCGACAACAACTAAAATGGCGGCACACCAAATTAATAATTTTCGTTTCTGCCGATTCATGCTTGTTTCCCCCGTAATTTACGTAACCGCCATGCCGAATAGGCCCAAATCAATAATGAGACGACTACGATCGTCCCAACAACAATGCCGTATAACTTATAATCCAAGTTCATCAATAAGTAAAAGCTAACTAGCGTATCACTATAAACATGAAAGATGAAACCGAGATTAACCACGATTACAAAGGCCACGAATAACCATAGCGCCGCTAAAATCAGCACCCGCCCTAAGGTCCGACGATGACTCGTCTGCTTGCGGATAATAAACTTTTCACTAGAACGCATTACTTCAACCCCCGATCCGGACTAGTCCAAGTCCCAATCCGGTCTGGATCAAGCACAAATGAAATAATCGCGGCAATACAACTGACTAAGTTAATCATCCAGTAATACAAAATATAGACCGGAATCAGCAATAAATCGCGCCATTGCAAATAAGCGGCCGCTTGCGACGCTTTAAACCCGATCCCAAATTGGGTAAAACTAATCACTAACAAAATCAACAAAATATCGCCATCTAATTGAATCGAATGAACCATAATTAAATTTAAGACCCATGAGATCAAACTTAATGACGTACAAATCGCCCAAATATTACTGATGACCGTCTCATATAATAAGGCCCGTTTACTCCAGCGACCATGCGCTAAAACATCACGATTCCCCACTAAGACTTCAAGGCCGCCACGTGACCAGCGTTGACGTTGCTTGATGAGATTACGGACACTTTCCGGCACTAAAATCCAACAAATCGCCCGTGGTTCATAACGGACTTGCCAACCATGCCGATACATGCGCCAAGTGATATCAATATCTTCAGTCATCACCGCGGGATTCCAGCCACCAACATCTTCAAGTGCGGTTCGTCGAAACCCGACGATCACACCGGAAACAGTCGTAATCCGGCCAGTCAAAAAGGCTTGGGCCTTTTTGATGATATCAATGACCCCAATGTATTCCAGTAGTTGTAAACGCCCTAAAATCGTAGTCCGATTACGAACCACTGGTTTACCAGCCACGGCCCCAATCTTTGGATCACTATTCAACGTTTTGACAAGTTCTGACAAGGATTGATAATCCAAAATTGAATCTGAATCAATCCCTAAAATATAATCACCATTCGCCACTTTTAAGCCTTGATTCATCGCATTGGCTTTCCCTTGATTCACTGGAATCGGGACGACCTTGATCAAAAAGCGCTTGGCATACGTTGCTTGCAACGCGTACATCATTTGTAGCGTGCGGTCACTACTCTTATCATCGATTAGAATAATTTCAAAATTATGATAGTGTAAGGCCGCGATTGAAGCGACTGCCCCTTTTAAGGTATCTTCTTCATTGTGCGCTGGTACTAGAATGGACACTAACGGTGCTGTTGCCGGTGTTAATTCTGGTCGTGGTTGGGTTCGTTGGAATTTGCCAAAATACAAACAGCCAATAATCCAAAGCGCCGCCACCAGGATTGGATACCCAATCACAAAGTCATTCATTAAATTAATAACCCACATATTTTTTTAAAAGCTCCTTTAAATCGTTCCCCGTCAATAAGCATATTATTTTAACATACCACGGCCATAATATTAATCCCATCACATAATCGACGCATTTTGTTTCATAATCGTTGATCGCCCCCGCCGACTAGACCAATGTTTATGAAATCCTTTATTTTCTATGAAAAAAAGGTTAATTACCATCATTCAGTCACAATTCTCCAGTACAATGGGCATAGTCAATTCTCAGGGGGACGCCATTATGCAAAACTTAATTACAAAACTTTACCAACTGGCCAAGTCCAGTCATATCGTGAGTACTTTACTTGAACCAGCTCACATCATTATTTTGGCGTTACCATTTGTGACGTTACTCGTCGCCATTTTAATCTTAGCCGGGCAACTTCACAGCAAACAGACGTTAAGCGAACGCCGAATCGTCAGTACCTATTCCTTTATCTGGTACTTGGCAGCCGCTTACTTACTGATTATTTTGCCATTACCATCACGGAGCTCAGTGGCAAGTTTAACGACCGCTGAATACAATTTGCAGCCCTTTTACTTCGTCACGCAACTTAAATTACTGACTGGGTTTCAATTGAGTAATCCGGCAACTTGGATTGCAACGTTTAAAACATCAACTTTCTTTCAACCGTTTTTTAACGTGTTACTGTTAATGCCATTTGGGGCTTACTTAAAAGCTCGACACCACTGGCCCCTTTGGTTAATCACCTTAGCTAGCTTTGCGCTCTCATTGTTCTTTGAAACGACTCAGCTAACTGGCCTTTACGGGTATTATTCACGGGCTTATCGGATGTTTGATGTTGATGATTTGATTACCAATACATTCGGTGGTTGGCTTGGCGCAGTTGCCTTAGTGATGCTGCCTAAGAAGTGGTGGCAAACCGATCATTCCCGTCAACTACAACATACCGACCATCCAATCAACTGGCGGCGGATCATCGCATTGGTACTGGATTGGGCAGCGATTGCCGCATTTGATGCCGTTTACTTTGTCTTAGTTAAACATTTTAACTGGCCCTTACCACATGATTTTCGCTGGTTATATTTGTTTAATATCTTCTTATTTTTTTGGCTGCCAGCCAAGCTTTGGCATGGTAGCACCATCGGCGGCTGGCTCATGAACAGTCGCATCGTCAGTACCGACGGCACCCCGGCATCGGGATGGCAATTGCTGATTCACTATGGCGGCTTATACCTCGTCAGTTTACCGTTACTCTTTTTAGACTTGTGGTTCTTCAACAAACTCGGCAATGTCCCAAGTCCGGAGTTAAATCGTTGGGACATTTCATTAGTTGCCGTCTCATTAATCTTATTAGTCATCAGTTATGACTTGTTACTCACTTTCTTCAGTCGCCAGCATCAACTTTGGTGTGAACGACTCAGTCATACCACGGTTCATTAAAAAGCCCTTTACGTTCAGGTCCGAAGCATGGTAAATTGGGAGTAAATCAAAAATCTGGAAGTTTGAAAAATGATAAAAGTACAAGCTTTAAGCGACGATTTCCGGTGGGTCGCGGTTAACAATTATACCGATAATGATTACCATCAGCTGATCAATGAAGAGCACGTCACCGATGAAATGCTTGGCTATGCCACCGACCGCCATGAACGTGGCCGGTTGGAATACGATGCCAAAAGTGCGATTACGACCATTATCTTTGACGTGGTCACGAAAAATGCCGATGAAGGTACTTATACAGCGCAGGTGAGCTTTATGTTAGTCGAGCACACCCTACTGACCTTCACGACTGATAACACTGATTTTGTTGAAGATATGCTAGCCGATGTTATCGATGCCGACTGGGAAAAAGTCCAACGGCCAATCGATTATATTTTTGACGTTTTATATAAGTTGTCTCGTCAATATTTCCAGGCAATCAATGCCATCAACAAAGATCGCCAAAATATTCAATTAAAAATGCGCAAACAGATTCAACGCTCTGTGATTATTCAATTAATGGAATTAGAAACCACTTTGGTCTACTTTTTGACATCATTGAAAACCAATAATGACATGTTGCAATCACTCAAACGCTTTGCACCCATAAAACTTTCAACCACGCAAAAAGAGCGCCTCGATGACATCATCGTCGAAGCGCAACAAGGGTTGGAAATGGCCAACATTGCCTCTGATATTATCGGCCGGGTTTCAAACGCCTATTCGAATATCTTAGATAACAGTTTGAACAATACAATGTGGTTACTGACGATTTTCTCCATCGTTTTAACCATTCCCAATATTATCTTTGGCTTCTTTGGTCAAAATGTGGATTTACCATTTACCAAGAATCCATTTGGTTGGGAAATCACGTTAGTCATCGCAGTAGCGGGTTGTGCCCTCACAATCTGGCTCCTACGTCGAAACTCATTTAGAAAATAAAGAAAGCTGGACTCATTAATGCCAAGTCGTACACCAGTTAAAGATACTGCTGAATACATTGCCATAGCCGCACCGGCAGCCCAACCACACTTACAAACGTTGGTCGAGCTGATTACCACAACGTTGCCGCAAGCCACACCCAAAATCAAATGGCACTTACCTTTTTATGAACTGGGGGCGGCCTATGTTAGTGTCGCCGCCTATAAGGCTCACGTTAGTTTGAGTATCTCGGCTGATTTAACCCCCGACGTGCTCGCACAAGCAAAAGCTGCTGGTTATGCGACCGGTCAAAAACGGGTCAATATCACGTTTGATCAAGCAGTCCCAACTGAGCTGGTTAAAGCTGTTTTAAGTCTAATTGCATAGTAAAAGCCCGTATGATTCAAGTTATCGAATCATACGGGCTTTTGTTTTTTGAAACGTGTTCTGCGCGATAGCGGCCTGCGCTTGCTACGCTAGGTGACAATGACGGAAGAACACCGCCATCATCCCCTAGCTAGGCAATGCTCAGCAGCTACCCATCGCGCGCCACACTCTTTTATTGCATGTGCAATAAGCCTAACTTATCCAAATGTTCTGCAATTTGTACTGAGTTCCAAGCGGCACCCTTCAATAAGTTGTCAGAAACATCCCACATATGGAATGCCTTTGGCGTTTCTTGGTCAGGACGGACCCGGCCAACGAAGGTATCCTTGGAGCCTTCAGCGTTGTGAGCTTGTGGATAAATTTGATGATCTGGATCATCTTGTAAGACAATGCCAGGAGCCGCAGCTAAAGCTGCTTGAATTCCCTTAACATCAGCTTTGTCATCTTCAACTTCAAAGTAAACCTCTTCCGAGTGACTTACTGGCACTGGAATCCGGACACAAGTGGCCGTTACTTTGATGTCTTTACTGTCCATATCGCCGCCACACATAATCTTCTTGGTTTCATGGATCATCTTCCATTCTTCATGCGTATACCCGTCTTCTTCAAAGACATCGATTTGTGGTAAGGCATTGAAGGCGATTGGATAATGCTTCTTGTCACCAGAGACTGGTAAGATGCTGGCTTGCATTTCTTTACCGTCTAAGTAAGCTTGCGCTTCGTCCCGTAATTCTTGGACGGCCCGGTTACCCGCACCACTGACCGCTTGGTAAGTTGACACGATAACCCGTTTCAACCCAAAGGCTTTGCGGATTGGGGCTAAGGCAACGACCATTTGAATCGTTGAACAGTTAGGGTTAGCGATAATGCCATGATGTTTGTATAAGGCATCTTCGTTAACTTCTGGGACAACTAATGGGACTTCCGGATCCATCCGGAAAGCACTCGTATTATCAACAACTACGGCGCCACGTTTTACTGCTTCGGGGGCAAATTTCTTAGAAACTGAACCACCCGCTGAGAACAATGCTAAATCAATTCCTTCAAATGATTCAGGCACGGTTTCTTCAACCGTTAAGTCTTGGCCGTTAAACTTCAATTGTTTTCCAGCTGACCGACTTGATGCTAATAATTTTACTGAATTGACTGGTAGACTAGTTTGTTCCACCATTTTGATCATCCGCGCACCAACTGCGCCAGTTGCACCGACAATCGCGACGTTATATCCACTCACAATGAAGACCTCGCTTTGATAGTTATTGAAACTTTATTATAGCACAATTCAAAAAATTAAAAACCAATGAGATTTAAAAAATAATGCCCCACGATCAGATTTAATTGTATCACACTTAACTGTTGACGATTAAACCGTGTCATATCAAGGATTCATCGCTTATCAAGTGTTCACTCACTAATTAAAAAATTGATATTCGCGATGACATTGGAAAGAAACCGTTATCAAATTGATTAACCCGTTTCACTTTAGTTGCCTAATCACCTAAAATAGTTCAGAATATGGGTCGAGGTGAGAAGATGCGATTTAAAAAGCGTACGAAGCGTGTGCGGCTATTTGCCGATGTTAATCATGTTTTAGATACTTTAGAGATGAACTCAGCTAACCTAGTTTCTGAATATTATCATCAGATGACTGCTAAGGGTGTTATTCCTAATGGCTTTCACGCCGACAATCAATCAGGCTGTTCAACTGACCGACCTGATACGGCGCATCAGATGCCAATGATGACAACAATTGATGACTTAGATCAGATGTACGCTAGCCTAAAAGAATGCTAGTCAGTCAACAGTTTGGTCTAGGTAATCTATGACGACATCAGCAGTTAGAGCTTCATCTTATCTAGACTCAAACGGAGACCGTCAATTACGGGCGCCGTTTTTTTTTGCCCTAAACCAGCTGCTAACTATTGGTCCCATCATCTAACCAACATTTAGCGGTAATTTACTCAAAAATGAACTTACTTTGCCCATTGATTAGGTTGATTAACTGGCTGGTTAGGTTATATTAAGGTTTAATGATTAAATGCTAGTTTTCACGATTTTAAATGCGCTGACGACGGCATCATCGCCCGATTAAAGGCTAGCCGAGTTGACCAATTGCCAGCTTGATCGTTAATCCCCCAAAAGGCAGGTTAAGATTATGTGTACCAGTTTTACATATCAGTCTAGTGACCATCATCACTTCTTTGCACGCACGATGGATTTCCCGACCACGACGACTTGGCAACCACTAGCAATTGCCGCTGGATCAACTTATCCAACTGGGCTCGGCACAACGCGAACTGGCACCCTTGCCTGGTTTGGTGGTGGTCGCCATCCGCAAACGACCACCACCAATCTCATGGCTGACGGCATCAATAGCACCGGCTTAGTTTGTGCCGAACTGACTTTACCCCAAGTGGCTCACTATGCAGCGACCCCAGTAGTCGGTCACATTAACTTAACACCACAAGCCTTTATCAACTGGGTGCTCAGTGAACACACGAGTTTGGCTCAAGTCATTGCCGACTTGTCGCTGGTCACACTGATCGATCGTCCTTGGGTCGACCACCAGCCAGTATCCCCGTTTCATTGGCTATTGACTGATTCGACTGGCATGACAGTTGTCATTGAACCAACGGGTGGGCCTTTGCACGCCATCGCCAATCCTAGTGGTATCTTAACTAACACACCAGTCTTAGCAACGCACCTAGCGAACTTGAATCAATTAGTCGGCCTCACTGGAGATGCCTTTACGCCCCAGACCCAACTTGCGATTCAAGCTTACTGTCAAACGCATGCGGTCTTACCCACTGGTACGATTCCGACCACTCGCTTCTTACATACTGCATTACGTCGTTGGGGGCGCGCACCACAAACAGCGTCTAACACGATACCAACATTGTTGAACTGGTTAGATGAAGTCAGCTTACCAGTTGATGCCACCAAACAGCAGCGCCCTTACCATCATGATACGCATTATCAAAGTATCATCGACCTGACGAATCAAACCTACTACTTCCGTGACCAAAAGACTCGTCAACTACAAGTGTTTCAGCTATGCCACTAAAAAAGGTTGCTGACCGTAAAGTCAGCAACCTTTTTTAATGACGTCGTTTTAAGAAATGGTCGAATTGTTCATTCACAACCGCCATCACTTTAGGATCGTGTAAGTCAGCTTGGTCGGCCTCAGTGCCACCAGTGACATCACTGACGACTTGTAAATAACCGAATAAGACTTGACTAGGATCCAAATGATATTGTTGGGCTAATTTAACCGCCAAATCATATCGATCAGGCCCTAATAATGCTGAATAATTACTCATGCTGCGCTTCCTTTCGCTAAAGCCAACTGCTTGCTCATTCGCAAATAAGCTAAAAAGTGAAAAATAATCCCACCGGCTAACAAGATGGCCCCTAGCCAGATCGACCAAAAGGTCCCCACGATTGCCAGACCATAAATCGAGACACTACGTACTGGATCAAATTTGATGACTGCATAAAAGTCAGCAGTCACAGCCGGATTTTTAAGCTCTTGATGGCGGTGCAAATATAAATACATAAAATAGAAGGTTGCCGAAATAAACAACGCCACTAAATCATAAACGATGAAAGCCGTCTGCATATCAGCGCGATTGCGCGTCGTCAATGCATCTGCCACCAATGACATTGGATAATCCAATAAGGTGATACTAAAAAGCATCAGTAAATTCAATATGTTTACGTTCCGGTCAATCCGTTTGAGCATGCTGAAATAATCATGATGGAATAACCACAACGTCCCAACGTAAAAATACGAAAAAGCATACGATAAAAATAGTGGCCACTGCGCTAACAATGCCGTTAACAAATGCCCTTCACGGTATGTTGGAATATGAAACTCTAGCACTAAAATCGTAATTAAAATCGCAAAGATACCATCACTAAACGCCTGAAAACGGTCGATTTTCATGGCACCACCCCTCCCACAATTTTAATAGGATAGCATAATTTACAGTCATTTGCTCAGATTTGTCTTTTCAAGCGGTTACATCATTCAATTGTAATGCAAGCAGCGAGTTTTCTATGGTAGTATTATCATAACGAAATCAATAGATGAGGGGCGTCACATCCACATGAAAAAATTTCTCAAACCGAAATTTTTGTTCTTGGTTTTTTGGATTGTCGTAGTCTTTGTTGGTATCGCGGCGTTGCCAAATGTGCAGTCGTTGATTGATAACCATCAAAGCCAAACGAGCAGCCAAGTTTCCACGGCAAAATTGACGAAGCTACAAAACAAATGGGGGCGCGGTTTAGCGCATACTGACCAGCTTGTATTAGTCTTTAATAATCAACGAACCAAGTTACTGCCAAGTCAGCAAACCAAGATTGACAAGGCCTTAACACAGATTAACAAAAAGGCTAAATATTATGGTATCAAGCAAATCCGGACGATACATACTTCAACTAATGATCAGCAATTATTAACGTCCAACGATGGCTCGACTGAGTTGGCCGTGGTCTCAATTGATACGCAACAATCCGAACTAAAAGTCGTTGCTAATCAATTAAACGATGCCGCTAAAGTCAGCGGTTTAAAGACTTATGTGACCAGTACGAATTTAATTGCCGCACAACGACAACAAGCCCAATTAAATCACACCATTACCATCTTAGTCATTGGCGCGATTTGTGCCCTCTTATTGCTCGGCATTATTTTCCGTTCACTTTTAATTCCATTAATTAACTTATTGATTCAAACAATCGCTTTAATTACGACGACCAGTATCGCCGCAAATGCGGTTGATTTCTGGCGGTTACCATTTGCCGGCAATAGTGTGCTCATAGTAGGTATCGTGGTCCTCGTTTTAAGTACTGTTTTAACCTGGTCATACATGAGCGATTACTTGGCAAATGCCGAGGATGCCGACAGCTTAGAAGCTGATGCCTTGGCGACGCTGGCCTTACAATTTAAGAAATGGTTGATCGTGCTAATCAGCCTCGCGCTGATGGCCGTTGGTTTGAGCTTTACGGCATTACCAGCAGTTGCTTCTAGTTGGATCGTCGCACTAGCCGTCGTCTTAACAACCCTGGCTGTGCCAACCTTAAACTATACCTTCGCTGCCCTTTTAGGTCATGGTTTACGTTGGCCAGGGAATCGGTCTTGGGGGCATCATCCTAAAAATTTATGGGGCCAATTCGGAATCTTTAGTAGTTGGAAACCAGTCTTAGGTTGGTTAGTCGCTTTAATCTTAATCGTGCCCGGACTATGGTTTGCTCGTGCCCAATTTTCCTATGATTCATTGACACCTGACTTACTAGCAACAACGACCAATGCCGAAGATGGTAATCAAGTCATTACCGCTCATTTTGGCGCTGGTGCTGCAACACCAGTCGTTATCAATGTCAACGCTGATCATAACTTAACCACTCAAAACAACTTACAAACGCTTGATGCTTTGACGACTAAATTACAACATGTCGCTGGCGTTAAATCAGTGGTTTCAGTCACGCAACCGACTGGTCAAAAAGTTGCCCAATATTACGTTGGCAATCAGTTAGCCACTATTAATGCCAACTTAGCGGTTAATCAAAAGGATCTTAAAAAGATTCAAAAACAACTAAAAAATAATCAAGAAACGTTGACAAGTGCCCAGGTCGGCCAACAGATCAAAGCGTTAAAGAAACTACAAAAGCAGATTAACAAGTTATCAACTTACAATGAACGTATCTCTAGTTCGTTAGTGAATACCGAAATGACGGCCGGTAACATTACTGGTAAGAATAAACGTAGCCGCAGTGCTTTAAGAACTTTGAACCGGGAATTAAACAAAGCCGATAGCTTAGTTGCTGATATTACTGATTTAACCAGCACCGTTCAAATGAATCAAGATAGTGTCGTCTCAATGTATACTGATACGAACACCAAGCTTAAATCCGTTAAGAAGCGCCTTGCTAAAACGGTTAAATTAGTCGGTACAGTCAATAGTTCCGTCAACTCGACTAGTACGTACTTGGCTAGTTTGAAAGCCAGTGAAGTTGGTAAAGCATTCTATATTCCAGATGATGCTTACAACAGTGACCTCTTCCAAAACAGTTTAACCACGAATACAAGCAAAAATGGTAAGCAAACGCAGTTAATCGTCACCTTTAAAACCGCACCAACTAGTACCACTAGCTTCCATGCATTAAGCGCGGTTAAACAGACGGTTAATGCCAGCTTATTAGCAACACCCCTCTCAAAAGCTGGCATCACGTATAGTGGTGAAACGGTCACGCAAAGCAGCATTCGTAAGACCTTCATCTCTAACTACTTGAAGTGGGGCTTATTAGCCTTCATTCTAATTGGCATCTGCCTCTGGTTAGGCTTGCGTTCAATTGTCCTCAGCGAATACTTGGTCATCGGCTTAGGTGTGATCATTATGGCAAGTTGGGGCTTTACACGCTTGCTTTATACCAGCTTTGCCAATATGGGGAACTTACCTTGGTTGACCCTCATCTGGGGTAGTATCTTATTGACCTTACATTGGTTACTCATTAGTACGGTAACTGTCAATCGCAAAGATTGGTTACATCAGTTCGCCACTGACGATTTGAAACATCATTTTGCCCTTAGTGGTCGCTTGATTCTACCAGTCAGCTTGTTCGAATTGGTCTTCTATTTACCAATGCTCGGGATGCCAGAACAACTGCTACAATCGACTGGCGTGATGTTAGTTGTGGGTATCATCTTAAGCAACCTCATTACCCCATTGATTTTACCAGGTTTGATTGCTTGGACCGTTAATCCACCTAAGTTGAATATGAAGACTTGGGGACCATGGTTCAAACGGCATTTCAAACAACGACCTAAGGCTAAAAAGCCTAAAGCTACTAAATCAGATTCAAATACTAACTCATAAGTTACTTGCGAGTCTGGGACAAGACTTTTAGATACTGATTAGTTGTCGCTGCCGGTCAGCAGTAATTACGACTATCACTTAGACACCATAAAGGAGTCACCGCTAACAATAGAATAGTGGTGGCTCCTTTATGGTACTGTTCAAATAATAAGTGTCATAAAGCACTGACATCCCGGAAGCAAGTTAACATGTGAACGTACCGACGTTGTGCTAAGTCGAGGGGATTTCTCGGCTTAGCACAAGGACGTTTTTTGAGATCAGCGGTCTTGGCTGGGCTCAAAAACGAAGCTGGTGACCGCGCTTTGGCGCAAGCTGGTCCCGGTACGAGAAACATGTTAGCTTGCTAGAGGACACTATTCAAAGACTTTTGTTTCAGACTCATTTTTAAATCAACTAGAAAAACGCCGCCATCGATAGATAAAGCCCGATTGCTTATCTATCGATGGCGGCGTTTAATATGCGACCTAGTCCTAAACCTTACAACAGCTTAGGCATGACGTTTACGAGAAATGAATCCTAATCCGATTAGTAATGCCGCTAATGACACTCCTAATAGTGCAGCATTGAAGCTGGCATCACGATCGTCATTCGTTTGTGGCAAAGTCTTAGCCTTGCTAGCTTGTTGCCGCTGCTGATCATTATTAACAACACCGTTAACTTGGCTAGCGGCGACCGATTGTGCAGTCGTAGTGGTTGCTTGCGTACTTAACGGTACTGGTTGTGAAGGCTTGGCTGATTGAGTTGCTGACTGACTAAGTTGCGCAGCTTGCGGTGTCAATGACTTGCTTTGTTGCTTGGCGACTAAAGTGGTCTTGGTCGTCGGTTGTACAGTCACTGATTTAGCTGGCCGTTTCTCAGTTGTTGATTGCTTAATTTGAGCGGCCTGCGTCTCAGTTGCTGCTTGACCAGGCTGTGGCGTTGTACCTGACACCGATTGACTAGTTTGATCATCAGTCGTCGGCTGGGTCGGTTGTACAGGTTGCGTCGTAGCCACTTTTTGATAAGTCACGGCAACCGTGGCATCACCAGCCGTCACGGTTACGGCATCATCAGCTGGCACAATCGTTTGAGAAGCCGTGTAGCCATCCAGTTGTGGCAGTTTAACTGCTGCATATGTCCCAGTCGTCGCTTGGGTCCCCGCAATCGACCATTGACTATAGGTCACCGTACCAGTGACTTGATCAATCGTCGCAGTCCGGGTAAAGGTGACCGTTTGCGTGGTTGGCGTTGCAAGTTGGTCCCCGTTTGCATCGACATAAGTAATCACCCGTTTAACTTGGGTCGTTAACGCTGACTCGTCAGTCCCGACTGGATATTTAGGACCAGTGGGATTAGTACTATCAATAGCTTGACCCGGTGTGCCAGGATGTGCACTGTCAACACTGGTTGTCTTGTGTGACAACGCAATCTGATACGTTTTAACGACGCCATCTTGATCAAAGGTAATCCCCGTAGTTGGCAAATCTGAATGCGCAACTTGGTAGCCAGCTGCAGCATAACTATCAAGGGCTGCTTGTGGCGAATAAGCACTGGTCGTCCCAAACGCACCGCTAATTGTCGTGGTGACTTTTTGACCAGTGGAGACATCGATAAACGTGACCGTCGCGGTTTCTGTTTTAGCAGTATAAGCCACTTGGACAGTCTGATTTTCAGCACTCGCTGTCGCTGTTGTGGCCTCAACCTCCGTTTGATCTGGCGTGTATCCGGTCACAACTGGTGACGTCACCGCTGCAAAGTTGCCGGTCGTGACACCATCATCCGTCACCCAATCCGTATAGGTTACCACACCAGTAACTTCATCGAGCGTTGCATTACGCTTAAAGGCAAGCGTTTGGGTCAATGCGGGCGTTACTGGTGCTTTAGTTGTGACATCAACGTAATTAATTGTCCGTTTAACGGTGGTATTCAAAGCAGCAGCATCAGTACCCGCTGGATACTTAGGACCAGTTGGATCATTTTCATCAATGGCAGTGCCAGGTGTACCAGGGTTGTCCGCATCGATTGTAACGGTTTTGTGGGTCAACGTAACGGTATATTGTGGCACCGTCCCATCAGTATCATACCCAATGCCAGTACTTGGTATCGTTGAGCTAACCACTTGATAACCGGCTTTTTCATAATCTGCAATTAGCGCGGCGGTCGTTGTTGAATCAGTCGTGCCGTATTGACCACTAATGGCCGTCGTCGCAATTGTCTTATGATCACTTTGATCGTAAAACGTGACTGTTGCATTTTCAGTACTGGCTAAATAAACATATTTAACCACCCCACCGGTCCCAGTTAACGTACCATTAGCAGCTAAGCCTGTATTATCAGAAACCAGCGTATAGCCCGTTTTTGGTTGTGACACTGTCGTATAGGTTAAATAATCACTCGCCGTGGCGTCAGTACCATGACTAGCCTTCCCCGTTGTTGTGACAGTTGCGACAAAATGACCAGCCGCATCTTGCGTACCATAATCATATTCGACAGTCACATCGCCAACCGTTAAGGTTCCAGGAACAACTGTAATATCATAATTTTGATTGATGGCATCCGCTGGATCATAGGTTGCAGTGATGGTTTTAGTGCCGACCGTTTGTAACCCATCAGTCAACGTATATGCTAAAGTCTCACCATTAACGGTCCCAGTGACGGTTGCAGTCAAGTCTTTGGTGGTGCCATCAGCCCAATAAGTTTGGCTTGGAATCGTGATGGTTGCTGCTACCTTGTTGATCGTTAGGGTGCCATCGACCACTGTAATTTGATAATTATGCGTATCAGCACTCGTCGTACTAGTCATCGCATAAGTGCCAGCGGCTGTATACGCTGCCGTCGTCCCATCAGCTCTAGCCACCGCATTAAAGGTTAAATTATCATAGTTAGTCCCACTAGTTACTGTCGCCGTAGTGCCTTGAGCCGCCCCATCATAATCAACAGTTTTCGATGTGGTCGTAACTGTCAAAGCAGTTTTTTGAATCATCGCACTACTAGTGTAGGCATAACTACCATCAGCAGTGTAGCCATCAAAAATAAGGTTTTGACCTAATGCCGCTGTTAAATCCGCAATGCCTTTATCATTTAGCGCAATAGTATAGTTACCGGCATCATGACCAGTTACATTGGTCCCACTCGTATAGATATAATTAAAATCATCAGCGGTTAACACTGTCGTTCCTTTAGCAGCGGTATCATTAGATGCTGCGACAACTTTACCATTACTATCGGTCTTAAAAAGAAGGGACGTATTGTTGCCATAAGCAGTGACCGTTGGCAATGTCGTGGTATCACCACTATAATTTGCTACGACGCTACTTAAATTGAGGACATTATTCGTCACGCCAGCCGTTTTATGTGCCAACACTTTAGGGGTGACTGCGATTTGAAAGCTCACCGGCTCAGTAAAGTCGGCTGAAGTTGGTATATATGACGCAACATCAGTATCAGCTGCAAATGTATAATCAGAAAAACAACCAGCATTATATAATGTCTTAATCTCAGCTTCACCATAGGGCGTTATTGTTAGCGTATAAGTACCGGCATTGGGCAAGTCTGTCCAGACCTGCTCAGGCATAGCTTGTGTCGTAACCCCAGCTTCATTCGTATAATCTACCGTAAAATCGTCGATTAAATCACCATAAGCAATCAACTCATATATTAAGTTAACCTTATTGCCATTAGCATCGCATAAATAATCACCAGCCGCATTCTTAGCATATAACGCCGCATCAGGATCCCCAGTGGCAACGACGTGGTCAGGACCACTTAATACGGCCACACTACTTTCTAGCGTAAATAGATTCTCGTACGCAAAAGTTGGCACCCCCGTCGTAGAAAGTTCCACCGACTTTGTGGCGACAGTATCGGCACGTAATAACATCGAGCGTTGTAATTGCTTATTCGTTACGGCCGTGGCCATCGCCGTCGTCATCGTTGATAACGCCGCCGAATTAAGTTTAGTTGTTGCTACACCAGTTGTTGTCGTATCCGTCGCTTCAACCGTTGTTGTTGCTGCCGGTACGACTGCTTTTGGTGCTGATTCATATGTAGTTGGCTTGCTTTGTGTAGTCGAATTGCTTGAATCAGTATCAGTCACCGTCGAGGTACCCGTGGTTGCCGGTGTGGTTGTCACTGTGGTTGGTGCTGTTGACGAGGCAGTTTCAGTAGTTGTGGTTGCTGTTGCATTAGACGCACTACTAGTTGATGCGGTCACTTTAGCTTGGCTATTTGATGATGTGCCGGTCGCGCTAGTTGACGTCTGACTTGTAGTGTTAGCCTCGTTGGTGGTTGATTTTGGCGTGGTGTCGGTCTCAGACTGCTGACTAGTCTGATCAGCACTAGTTGTTGCCGTATCAGATCCGGTCTTAGTTGTTGCCTGGCTAGTGCTTGATGATGACTCACTAATTGTACTACTACTACTTGATGATGAACTGCTACTTGATGAAGCTGCCGTGCTTGAACCCTTCAAGATCACTGACTGACTGCTAGTTGCTGATGATGAATTAACAGCTGAGCTACTATCGGCGTCACTGACACTACTTTGCGTTGCCGCTTTGACTTGCCCAGGCTGACTAAATGTTAACCCCAGGCCCAGCGAGAACAGCGTAATACCCGCGGTTACCCATCTTCTGCCAGATTTATAAAGCTTATAATGTGTTTTCCCCTCAATACCATACTTCCGATAATTTCTACCCATAACAATGCCTCCAAAATTAATCCCAATTAATTTTTTTCGCTAGTTACGATACCTTTTTAATAATGCTAGCTATGGTTGAATGTAAAGCGGTTATTCAATTCAACCCTTCAACTACTAGTATAGGTTCAAATCAGTTGAAATATCAAGATTAATTATGGTAAAAGATCAATAAAATAATAAGTTAACTTTACTTTCACTAAAAGATTAAGCCTATTTAGGACACTCCGGCCTTAGTATCACGCCTTTTTCAGCCGGTTAGCAGGTCACAATAAAAAATGGTCTGCTCTCACAAACTGCTAAGAACAGGCCACTGCTAGGACGACTTATCTCACAATCGATCGCTTGCATTTAATCCAAGCAACCTAGCGATGATGTTCATCCAATTATTCAACTATAAAATAACATACGCATAATAAGTCACGAGCACACAGATGACCATACAAATCAGATTCAATGGAATCCCAACTTTAAAATAATCCGTGAACTTGTAATGGCCAGGACCATACACAATTAAGTTGGTTTGATAACCAATTGGCGTTGAAAAGTCGGCGGTCGCCGCAATCGTAATCAACATCACTAGCATCATTACTGGCAAGTTAACGATTTTGGCTGCCGAGACCACGATTGGAAACATCAACGATAGTGCCGCAGCATTGGATAAGATAGCGGTCAAGAAGTTGGTGATAAAATACAACAAGAACATGTACACTATCGGGGCCGAGTTCCCCGTCAGTGTCACCAATGATTTAGCGATAAACTTGTCTGCGCCAACGTTAGACATCGCCAAGCCAAGTCCATATGAACTAGCCACTAAAAATAGGACATTCATGTCCACAGCTTTAACCACATCATTGACGGACACACATTTCGTTAAGAATAATAAAACACAGCTCGCAGCTAGACCAACAAATAAATCAATAACGCCGATGGTCGAAGCCGCAATGGTCGCAATCAATAAGACAATCGGTAAAAAGTCTTTATACGTTGGTGAAACATTTTGCGTTGTTTGTGAATTGAAAACATGGATATCTTTTAACGCATCCAATTGGGCAACATCATTATTGGTAATCGCGACCAAATCATCCCCAGCTTTTAAGTTGATCCGGCCAATTTGACCGTGCAATTGCACCGAATTTCGATGAATCGCGACGATGACACTGCCGTAGCGATTCCGAAAATTAGCTGATTTGACCGTTTGATTGATCAACATGGAGTTTTCTGGAATCGACAATTCGACAATTTTGGCCTGTTCATTGGTAATATCTGCCATATTCACTTTTTCAGTACTAGGCATTAAGCCTTTAATTTGCAACAAATCATTAATTTCATTGATTGACCCGGTGAAGTACAGCTTATCACCTAGTTGTAAGTGCATGGCTTGGCTGACCGGGACGATTGGTCGGCCATCACGATTAATCGCCGCTAAAAAGACATTTTCCAAATCTCGTAACCCAGCGGCTTCAACCGTTTGGCCTAAATATTGGAAATCATCACCAATCGACATTTCGATCAAGTAATCATTCGGTACATTCATCACTTCATCAATCGGACTATTTTTATAATTGGGCAACAAGTGATAACCAATCGTCATCAAATAAAAAATCCCGACGATCGTAATCGGAATCCCAACGATAGCTAAATCAAACGTCCCAAATTGTTTTAAATGGTACTTGGACAATAACCCTTGCGCCACTAAGTTGGTGGAGGTCCCTAAGACGGTTAACAACCCGCTTAAAATCGTGGCATACGAAAGTGGAATTAAGAACTTGGACGCTGATAACCCTTTTTCTTTACACCACTTCTGAACCATCGGTGTTAAGGTCGACACAATTGGCGTATTATTCATAAACGGCGAAATTACACTAACCGTTGTTAGTAATTTTAATAGCGCCCCGCGTTCATGCTGGCCATTACCTAAGATCCGGTTAAACAGCCGATTGATCACATTACTTTTCGCAATGGCATATGCAATGATATACATTAACGCAATCGTCGCTAACCCATCGTTAGCAAAGCCTTCCAAGGCATCGCTTGGTGATAAGACGCCAATCAATAATAAGAAACCCAGCGCACACAAAATCACGGCATTCGGGGTCGTTACTTCCATGGCCATTAACACAAAGGTCACGAGTAACGTGATTAATACAATGGCAATTTGAACAGTCATTTACAAAAAACTCCAATCCGCGACTTAGTGAGTCGACGCTTTTGCAACATTTTTAAGCACCCCTACTGGTGCCTAACGGTTGTTATTGCAGTTAGCTAACAGTGATAACTGCTGACAATCTAGCAACTTACAACTATTTATTGTAAGCAACAAATATGCCCAAATTCGCGTCATATTGTGAAAGAGTTGTCCCATAAATCTAGATTTTAAGAAGATTATGTTTAAATTGTTAAGACACTTGACACAAAAAGACAAGTTTGGGATAAAAGCCTTCGAACCAGTAGCCGAAGACTTTTTAAACGAATGTGGATGGCACCTTTTTATTTATGAACACAGTAGTCAAACTGAATCCATATTTGTCGACAAACAATAATTAACATGCTATTCTATGTAAGAAAAAGTAAGGAGATGGAAGCTATGAGAAATGTTGTCACCATAAAAGCGCAATTATCATCCAAAAACCAACTTACTATTCCTAAAGCAGTGCGTGAATCCTTAGACTTATCAGATCATGATAAAGTTGTTTTCCAATTAGATCATGGCACGGTTACCTTAAAAAAGGACAATGACTTCTGGAACACAGTTAAGCAACAAGAACATATCTACGGCAATCTCAGCACTGATGAACTTAGTTGGGGTGCTGATGTTGGCAGCGAGGATATGCCAGAATGAGCTATCAAACCGGTGAAATCTATTATGTTGATTTAGACCCCGCCAAAGGTACTGAACAAAAAAAGAAACGGCCTTGTGTCATTGTCAGTAATGCAAATTACAATCAATATTTCAATACAGTTATCGTTGTCCCCATCAGTTCAAGCAAGAAATTCTTAACTGAACCGCGTTTTCTTGAGTCGCCATTGTTCATTCAACTTAATGACAACCATGGTGTCCACGGCACGATACTAACACAACATTTACGAGCTATTGATCCATCAGTCCGACTTACAAACACCCCGATTGATCACTTAACTGTCAGTGAACTTAGCCAAGTTAATCAAGCATTAATTAACTTTTTTAGCCCCAAATAAGTAACAAGCATCAACATGTGCCCCATAAACACTTGACAAAAAAGGCCCCGTCGATACGACCATCACTTGGATGATCATATCGACGGGGCCGTTACTTAACCCTAAACTTAATTATTCATTCGTCCCATAAGTTCGACTTGTGGGATATAGTGAGAAGCGTTCTGCCCGATAGACATAACCGCCACTCCCAAGATTGGTTAATTTAACATTGAAGACTTGCTTTTTAGTCTTCGTATCATATTCAATGATATTCGCGGCATCCCCGTTCTCCAGCCAACCAAAGTCAATTAGTCGGTTAGAACTGCTGAGATAACGGTTTGACCCAATGATATTACTAAAGTTAGACTTACCCAGGGATTTCCCATAGCTGCCAACTTGACTAATCGTCTTGGTCTTTTCATTGATATGGTATTCGACACCTTCTGAATACTTACCAGATGATTTCGCTAAGGACGACTTAGTATCACCGACCGCCACATTGTTGTTAAAGATCAACAAATTCAATGAATTCTTGTTCTTCAAAGTGGTTGGATCAACGATTGCCGCATGTTGACCACCTGGCCACGAAATCTTACCCTTCGCCGTTAACAAGTACTTCCGATACGACTTCGGCCAAGCAGAGCGTTTCTTACCAGATAAGATCCACTTGATTTTTTCGGTCTTGTAATCGATCTTCATAACCAAGTCTTGGTTCCGACTAGAGATAATCAAGCTATTATCCGTTGAATCATAATAAACTGAATTTTCATGGAACCAGTCGGTCTTACCCATATATTTCGACGACTTCGTTGCGGAATAGTTTTCATAGAATTTAGCCGGTAAAATCTTCTTCATATTGATAACTTTGGTAATCTTCCCAGTCTTATGTGAGATGACAATCATCGTATCTTCAACATACTTCCGACCACCATCAGAGACGGTCGCAATCAAATCACCATTTGGCAATTCAGTCACATCATGATGAATTTGATTATGATTTTGTTTCTTAGATCCAGCCGTCTTCCCCCATGCCTTATGGTTCAAACGGTAGGTCTTGTAGATTTTACCAGTATAATCCATTTCAACTAATTCATTGAAGTATGAATTACTCTTCTTGGATTTCGTCCAAATGAGTAAATGACCATTACTCAACTGTTTAAAGATATGTGACGTTGGTCGCGTGGTATACCAGCGAATCGTCCCATCGGCATCCATCCCAAATGAGAAGTTCTTAGACTTATTTTTACCAGAAATCGTCGTCCGGACCATAAAGGTCAACTTAGAATTGCCTTTACCTAGCACCATCTTCGACTTATTGTTCTTCTTGACGTTAACTTTAATTGACGACAATGAACTTGGTAATTTTTGCGTCTTCAGGCGAATTGTCTTCGTTTTGGTTGTCTTATTCTTGTAAGTAACCGTCACTTTGACTTTGTTATTATAGTTAGCATACAAACCAAGCACTTGGAGACTGTGGTTTTTCGTATACTTACTCGTACTATTGGTAATCGACGTCTTAGCAGTCTTACCAACAACGGTATAGGTCACCTTAGCCGCTTGTTTCGTGTGGAAAATGGCCACTGCCGTTAGTGGTGAACTCCCGTATGGGTTCACCTTAGTATACATATTATTCAACGTATACTTGGTATTCTTAGCCGTGGCCGTCAAAGTCTTCGTTTCCGACTTTTGCTTGTTGATTTCACCATAAACTAACCGCGAGTTAATATCCTTTTTAACCGCACTGTCAGAACGAATCTTACTACTACTGCTTGTGGTCGTTTTAGTGGTGGTCGCATGGTAACCATACCAACCAGCCCCGCCTAAAATGACAACAACAATCACCACAAGCCAACTTTTCTTGTGCATATCATCGACACCTTTGCTAAATTAAGCGCCCGTCTCAGCCAAATTGCTGGGATAGCGGACGCTTAATTTTTTATATTCTACTCTTTAGTAAACCACGTTTGACTTAAAAAATCTCTTGAACACGCTCAATAAGTTGTTGTCCAATCGTCATATTTTGCACGTACGTCCCACTAGCCAGCGGATGACCACCGCCACCAAAGCGCTGGGCAACCCCATCAATTGGGCGCTGCTTAGATCGCAGATGCACCCGATACGTGCCATCTGGGTGTTCAATAAACCATAGCCACGCTTGCACGTTCGTCAATCGACCGGGTAAGGCGACAACTGCATCGACTTCATCTAAACGTAACCCCAGTTGTTGCAGCGTCCGTTGCGTTAATGTTAACACACCAACGCCGTGGGCATCGACAACTAATTCACTTAAAACATAACCAGCTAATTTACTGATTTTAGGCGTTAAGTCGGTTTCTTGATGACTCACTTGACTCACATTGACCCCTAATGCCGCCAGTTTAGCTGCAATATTCAGTGTCCGTGCCGACGTTTCCGGCGTCGAAAATTGAACCGTATCACCTAAAATACCGGCATACAAATGGGTCGCTGCCGCGGCCGTTAACGTTAATTGCTGATGATGGGCTTGATACACCGTATAGATCATTTCCGCACAACTGGAATATGATGGATCGACCCAATTCAACGTCCCATAGGGTTGCCGATTGGGATGATGGTCAATTTTAATGACTGGCACTTGTGGTGGTACCGGACCATCAATGCGACTCGGATTCGCGCAATCCACAATTATGATCAAATCCGCTGCGGTTGGCGTTTGTAACGTCTGCACGCTGGCATCGCCTAACCAAGCCAGCGCCTGACTTGGGGTACCACCAGCATAAATTTGTTTGGCTGGAAAAGAAGTCTTTAATAACTGGACCAACCCAAATTGGCTGCCAATCGCATCGGGGTCAGGATTTTGATGGCGATACACATAAATCTGTTGATGCTGTTCAATTAGCGCTAGAATTTCGGTTAACATCGACACAATTCCCTTCTAAGCGGATAAATCTAAATAACCATGATTGGTTAAATAACGCATGATCTGTTCAACTGACGCCGCCAATGGTTGCTTGGACGTGTCAATCGTGATTTCCGGATCCGTGGGCGCTTCATAAGGTGCATCGATACCGGTGAAACCTTTGATTTCACCACGACGTGCTTTTGCATAAAGTTGTTTGACATCGCGTGATTCACAAACTTCAATTGGCGTGTCTACATGCACTTCAATAAATTCACCGGCAGCTAACAAGTCGCGAACTTGGTCACGATCAGCTTGATATGGCGAGATAAATGCCGTTAAGGTGATCACCCCGGCATCGACAAAGAGCTTGGCCACTTCGCCAACGCGGCGAATGTTTTCTTGCCGGTCTGCCGCTGAAAAGCCGAGATTGCTATTCAAGCCAAAACGCATGTTATCGCCGTCTAAAACATAGCTATTCACTTGTTCTTCATACAACCGTTGGGCAACCGCATTGGCAATCGTTGATTTACCAGAACCAGACAATCCTGTAAACCACAAGACCGGACTCCGATGGCCAACCAACGCTTGGCGTTGCGCCTTATTCACTTGCGTTGATTGCCACGTAATATTCGTTGCTTTAGTCATTAGCTAACGCCGCCTTTCGTTTTAAACCTTCGATTAAGACTTGGGCCACTTCTGGGCGTGAGACTTCTTTTGGTGGCACGACCCCGTCACTCAACATCTTACGGACTTTAGTCCCACTCAATGAGATATGGTCATCAGCGCTATGTGGGCAAGTCTTGCCGGTCGCCATTGACCCACACTTCTTGCAATAAAACGAATTTTCAAATTTGAAGAAATGCATGCCCATCTCATCTTCGACCGACGTAATCAATTCTTGGGCTTCATAGGTGCCGTAATAGTCACCAACACCCGCATGATCACGACCGACGATAAAGTGGGTACACCCATAATTTTTCCGCACGATGGCATGTAAAATCGCTTCACGTGGCCCAGCATACCGCATTGCCGCTGGATAAATCACCAAACGCACGCGATCAGCAGGATAGTAATATTTTAGAATTGTTTGGTAACTGTGCATCCGCACATCCGCTGGAATATCATCGGCTTTCGTTTCACCAACCAGTGGGTTTAACAATAAGCCATCGACACTTTCTAGGGCTGTTTTTTGAATAAATTCATGTGCCCGATGAATCGGGTTCCGCGTTTGGAAACCGACGATTGTTTGCCAACCTAAATCATGGAACATCTTGCGCGTTGCAATGGGTTCCATATAGAAGTCATTAAATTCACCATGACTGGGTTGTTTCAATAACTTGATGGGCCCACCTAAGTACACCTCACCATTAGCCAACATACGTTTGACCCCAGGATGGGCCGTTTCAGTTGTGCCATACACTTTTTGAGCTTCAACTTGTTTATCTGGGCGATACTTATCCGTCACCGTCATCGTCCCATAAATCGTACCGTCAGCGGTCTTTAACGCAATCGTTTGATCAAGTGCGATCGTATCTGCCGTGGCTTGATCAACTGGCAAGGTGATTGGAATGCTCCAAAGGACCCCACTTTGCAAATGCATGTTGTCTACCACTGAATCGTAATCAGCTTCCGTCATAAACCCAGTCAATGGGCTAAACCCACCAATCCCGATTAACTCTAAATCCGATAAATTCCAATTATTAATCGTTAAACTAGGCAATTTAGCGGCCGCCGTTTGCGCGTCAGTCGAATAGTCCTTTAAATCAATCAGTTGGCCCCCATGGGGTAAAATACCATATACGTTTGTCATTTTAATCACCTATCTGTTTTAAAATTTTGTCGTAATATAAGTCGAGATATTGATTCAATCGTTGTTGCCCAGCGGCATTTTGACTAGCTGCAGTCGTAAGGGTCGTCAATGCCTGCGCGACCTGACCTAATGTCAACGGAGCCGTAAAGTCATCACTTAATGATGGCTTATCCGCTGGAAACTCATCGGCATGGACGAACTCAGCCAATTGTTGTTGTGCCCCTTTTGTGGTCACTGCAGCCGCTGGCACGATCAAGTAAGCTTGGTCTTTAACTGCTCGCAGCACGCGAACCGTTGAGCGTAATGCGGCTTTTAGGGCCGCTGGATCACCTTGCAGGCGATCAAAGTCAGCCGTAATCACTAAGTTACGGGTTGTCAGGCCCATTTCGTCGCTGACTGCCATGACCATTTCAACGACTTGACTGGTGACAACGTCGCCCAGCCCCCAAAGATCATCATGCTTGGCATGTTTACGAATAAAGTTATTTAAATCTTCTTTATCGCTGACTAACGCAAAATCTTTGGGATAATCAGGATCTAAAGGTTGCGTTTTAGCCAGCTTCTTACTTAACTGGGCCTGAATACGATGGCCTTTGGTGTTATCAGCGGTTTGCATCACCACACCAAGTTGATCTAATTGTTGGTTGACCTGTTCAACGGCGGCAGCATCGGACCCAAAGACATAAACCGTCTTACCAGGAATCTTTTTATTGAAGTCACGGTACAACGACCCATGCTTCGTCACATATTGGTCAGCCAACTGATTAATAGCGGCATCAAATTCTGCAGATTCAAAATAGGCAGGATCATTGGCTGCTCGCACCCCTAATAAATATAAAGCCTTGGCATCGGGATCGATATTTTGGTCGGCTTTAAAGTCCGCCAAGCTTTGGGCACTATCACTGTGTTGCAGATTTGGATCAATGAACCCATCGATTTCTGCTTGTAAAGTGGTCTCATCGCTGGGCCATGGTAATTTCAATTGGTCAGCGATGCGTTTTAAGGTTGGTAAGGTTTGATTGAATAGATCTTCATACGTCACGAGAATTCGGTTTTGACCTTTCGTATCTCGCAAAGATAAGAACGTCCGGACTTGCCATTGACGAAGCGCTAACGTCGCGTCTCGATGCCAAGCCCGACTATTAGAATTAACCACATCAATGGGATTCCGAATCAAGATAATTTCAGCGGGTTGAACGTTGATATCAGCTAAGACATGTTGCCAAAGTTCAATATAATCATTCATCCGCGGATCTTTAATCGCTAAATAGCGTTCATCGGCAAAGAAGTCGGTTAAGTAAGTGGTGAGGTTTTCACGGTCTTTTTTTATTTTGGGACTATAGTAGTAACCGGCAAACGCTGGTCGATACCGAATCGTGCTCCCAATTGATTTGTGAATTTTAATCACGTCTTTATTTTCAAAATAGCCTTTCGGGTTGATCTTTTTACTAGGCCCTAATAAATTATTCGTGCCTAGCGAGATGCCCATAAAACTAATACATTTGGTGAGGACTGAGGTACCGGATCGGCCACTGCCGAGAATTAAAACGGCTTTCTTCGGGTGCCAGCGGGACATTAATTGTTGCATCAAATTTTTTGCCATTGTCATCATCCTAAGTAATTATTTGCGGTGCGTCGACTGGCACCAATCTGACCTGGCAAAAACTGTTCATACCAGAAACATTGGTAATAATCCTACCATGCTTTTTGCTTGCAAATATAACGGCGTCACGAAAATAATATGATTAATTCACGAACAAATCGCAAAGAAATATAAGCAAAATAATCATAATTAAAAAAGCCACAAAGTCGGTTAATCCTTGTCAAATCAGCAATTCCAATTAATTATGTGAATTTTCATTGACCTATTGATCTAAGACAAGCACGTAAAAGTTGGGTCATTGCCATCATCATGCTCACTTATTAACATGATTTTTCACCCTAAAAAAACACACCTTAACCACGTAAGGTGTGTCAAAAAAAGGTTATCCACGGGGTTTAGCCCCCGAAATTTGAAATCGTTTTGCATACTTAGTGCCCTGGGCCCATTGCTTGACCTGGGTTTCAGTCACCTGTGACCAATCAATCGTTGCCGCTATTGGTTGCAACTGCATTGGATCTTGTACTGGTAATTGATACTCGTGCGCCCAGTTGAATAAGACCGGTAGCACCGCCAAGTCATTATTCAAGATATGATAAGTGGCCGCATTGGTCGTCACTTCTAAGTTAGCTGTAAAACGCGGCTTAAACTTCACAATTGGACCGTAATCATTGGTTACCGAATGATAGATGCCAAGTTCAACACCCGTTATCACCGTTGGTCCAAATGAGCGAAACTCTTGGTCATGTTCATCCGCTAACTGCAAACGACCGGCCGTAATCGTTAATTGCCCGACTGCAAACGGATCCCGACTAAGTGCCTTGGCTAATAAGCCATGTTTTGCCGGTTGTGGTTTGGGGTATTGTTGACCATTGATCACAATCGTCATAAACGTTAATTGTTGATCAACATTCGCAGCAACATCGGCCACCGTGACTGGTTTTGGTAATTCCATCCTAAAACCCCCAGGTATTCCCATTTCTCTCTTCATAAGCATACCACTAAAAAAGTGCGCCGATACAGTTATCGACGCACTTTTTCAGTACTTATCACCCTCACCTAAGTTTAAATATTAGGGGTTGAATGGTAGCGTTCATCTAAAAATGTGGCTAACGGCAAACTGAACTGGTCACGTTGTTGCTTGAACAATTCTGAAAATTCACCCGTAACGATGTCCGCATCTTGATGTGACAACAACTTAGTCGCCCAATCGGGATCAAATAACAATTGTTCACCAACCGCGACTAAGTCGGTATGCGCTAAGACGGTCTCAACATCTTGCCGATTCCGAACACTCCCCACCCCGACTAGGGGCACTTGACCACCAATCGCGTCTTGCACGTAGGCCAAGATTGGCTTGTCTTGATAACCATCAGAACGAGCGACGCGATCAAACTTATTTAATGAGATATGGATATAATCTAAATCCGTAGTTGCCAATTCTTTTAATAAAGCTAACGTATCGGCAAACCGAATCCCTGGAGTTTCAAATTCTTCTGGCGAAATCCGATAGCCAACTAAAAACGGTCGGGTCGCATATTGCTGTACGGCACTAAAGACGCTTTTCAGCATTTCTCGAATAAAGTGGGTCCGTTGTTCACGGTCACCACCCCATTGGTCCGTCCGGCGATTGGAATGTGGTGAGAAGAATTGTTGAATTAAGTACGTGTTAGCACCGTGTAATTCAATCCCATCAAAACCGGCTTGAATCGCCCGTCGCGTTGCAGCACCAAATGCCGTAATGGTTGCTTGAACTTCCTCATCAGTCATGGCTCGCGGCGTTTCAGCACCAGGACGAGGGGCAGCAATCGCACTGGCGGAAACCGTTTGTTTCCCGCCTAAAGTCGCTGACGTGGTCATCCGACCGGCATGAACGATTTGAACGATGGCTTTAGCCCCAGCGCCTTGAATGGCAGTCGCTAAGTCATGTAACCGCGGTATCATTCGGTCATCGGCAATACTGAGTTCACCAGGCCAGCCTTTACCACCAGCTACCACATTGGCCGCACCAGTAATAATCGCACCGACCCCATGTGCACGCCGTTCATAATACGCGATTTCATCTTGCGTGACTTCACCATCAAAAAAACTTTGCCGGGTCGTCATCGGTGACATCATCAACCGATTTTTAACTGTGACCCCAGATTTAAACGTCAATGCTGCTGATAATTCTGTCATTTCAAAGTCCTTTCTATGCTTGCAACAACTTAACGACGGCTTCAGCGACGCCCTTAGCCGATTGTGGATTTTGACCAGTGACTAAATTGCCATCAACGACCACGTGTGCCGTATAAGCAGCGGCACTCGTATATAAACCACCAGCCTTTACTAATGCATCCTGCGTCAAAAATGGCACTGCATCGGTTAATTGATTAATGGCTTCTTCTTCATTAGAAAAGCCCGCCACATGTTTATCAGCGATTAATTCGCGACCATCGGTTTCATGCAATCCCAATAAGCCGACCACGCCATGGCAAACAGCGGCGGTAATGCCACCATTCTGATGAATCACATCAGCTAACTTAGCTAAGTCAACATTATTTGGGAAGTCCCATAAAACCCCATGACCACCCGCAAAATAAATCGCGGCATAATCAGCCGGATTCACTTCAGCCGGCGTGAATGACTGGGCTAAATCACGATTGCGAAAGTCAGCATCGTTATAATAGCGCCAAGTGGTTGCATCCATATCAGTTAGACTACCGGGATCTAACGGCACGTAACCACCTTTAGGGCTGACATAATCAACATCGATCCCATGTTCAGCCATCACCGCTTGGAAATGGACACTTTCACTTAACCATAAGCCGGTTGCCCGATCTAACGCACCAAACCGTTGATTGTTAGTAACCACCACTAATACTTTTGTCATTTTTACGACCTCCTCAATTTCAATAAATTAAATCTAGCACCTGAAGTCGGGTTGAGGTCAATGATTTAGTTCGCGGGCACTAAAATATGTGATAAATCAACCGCACATAATCCAGCTGGATATTTCGCTAACAATCGGTTGTAAGTGGCTAAAGCGGTTGTCTGCCCAGTGGTCGTCAAGTAAGTGGCAAACTGTTGATTTAACTCAGCTTGCGGTGTTTTTAAGTCCGCTAACCCACCGGCGGCCATTGCTTGGTCATAATACCATTGCTTATATTGCACATAGACTTGAGTCACTTGTAATTGGGCCATTCTATCGGCCAATTTATCGGCTTGATCAGCAAAAAAATCAGCTCGGTCCGCCATCGTTTGGTCACCAGCTTGGTATAACCGTAAAAACGCTGCGATATCATCTAGTGACGCATCGGCCCGTTTTAAATTAACGATCTGCCGCACGAGTGCCACATCTTGATCACTGAATTGTCGCCGTCCAGCCGCATCGCGGTGAATGGGTGGTAGTAAGCCTTCTTTTTCATAAAAACGTAACGTTGGCACGGACACCCCGCATTGGGCCGCCACGTCGCCGATTGCATAAGTCATCGCTAGATCCGTCCTTTCAATTTTCGTAACTTAACTTTAACGCAACTTAACCATAATTGCCGGTTCACAGTCTGCACCGCCTAACAACGAGCTGAGAATTAATAGATTAACCTGATTCTTGCCTGAGCGACTAATAAGCGTCTGTTTGCACCTAACTAACACTGGAATTAACACTGACGCGTTATCACACATCAAAAAAGACTAAGCCTAAAGGCACCAGCACTGATTCCTTTAGGTCTAGTCTTTTTGCAATGTTCATAGTGTCAACGCCATCTCTTGATGCGCTAAACCCGCTTCCATAAACTGAGGGCCTTGCGGTTCAAACCCTAATTGGGTGTAAAACCCTTGCGCCGTCACTTGGGCACCCAATACTAATTGCTGGTACCCTCGTTGGCGGGCATCCGTGATCATCTGCTGCAAGATGGCCCGTGCGTAGCCGTGGCCCCGGGCAATCGCCAAAGTTGCGACCCGTTGAATATGTAACTGTTGGTCATCATTTGGCGTCATTCGGGCGGTTGCCACTGGCGCTGCCGTATCGGTATATAAGACATAGTGCCAAGTGGCCGCCGTCACTTGATCTAACTCTAAAGCGGGATCAATATGTTGCTCATCAATAAATACTGCTTCACGAATCATGATTGCATCCGCATAAACTTGCGAGTTGGTTTGATTACTCGTTTTAATTTGCATGTCGCTTCACCACCAATTAATCTAGCCTTGAGAATACCGTTTTTTTCAACTAGCGTCAATTGCTTTCTACTTAACCAGATGTTAACGATTAAGCTTCCTTAGATATGGTAAAATGACATGATGACTGCTTTTCGAGTCATATCCAAAACTGTTACAAATGGGGTCTTATTAATATGTTAAAGCAACTCCGCCAACGTCTCAATACGCGTATGGGTTTCTTTTGGCTACTGATTATCTTGTTTTGGGCCAAAACAGTCTTCGCTTACTTGACAGAATTCTCACTCGGCGCGTCCGATGTGCTGCAAGTCTTCTTGATGTTGGTCAATCCGATTGCCATTACGGTCTTATTATTTGGGTTAGCACTATATATCCGTAAAACCGGCTTTTTTTATTACATCCTGTTGTTAATCGATACGTTAGATACGGTCTTACTATACGCTAACGTTATCTATTACCGGGAGTTCACCGATTTTATGACGGTCAGTACTGTCACTGGTTACTCCAAAGTTAGTCAGGGGTTAACGGGGTCATCAATTGCCTTAGTCAATTGGTACGATTGGCTCTATTGGATCGATATCGTCGCCATGTTAGCCCTTTATATTTTCAAGCGCATTAAACATGATGATCGACCGATTCGTCGTCGTAAAGCCTTTGCTTATACGTCAGTCGCTTTAGCCGGATTTGGGTTAAACCTAACGCTCGCCGAAGCCAATCGACCACAATTATTAACCCGGACATTTGATAATAACTATATTGTTAAATACCTGGGGCTAGACGCTTTCACCATCTATGATGGCGTTAAAGATGAACGGACGAATCACCAACGTGCCAGCGCTAAGAAATCTGAGCTCGATACAGTTGAAGATTTTACCAAGTCACATTATGCCAGTCCTAATAGCAAAATGTACGGGATTGCTAAAGGTAAAAATGTGATTGTGATTCACTTGGAAAGTTTCCAGCAATTCTTAATCGATAAAAAAATCAATGGTAAGGAAGTCACGCCGTTCTTAAATAAGTTGTATCATAGTCAATCGACTTACGCGTTTAAGAACTTCTTCCATCAAGTTGGTCAAGGGAAAACTAGTGATGCCGAAAATATGCTTGAAACCAGTACTTATGGTTTAGCGACCGGGTCCTTGTTTGCTCAACTGGGGTCAGACAACACATTCCAAGCCGCACCAGCGATTTTAAAGCAACGGTCTAAGTATAGTTCCGCGGTCTTCCACGGTAACGTTGCCAGCTTCTGGAACCGAAACAACACGTATAAAAACATGGGCTATCAATACTTCTTTGATGCCAGTTACTTTGATACGACCGGTGATAAATCAACCGGTTATGGCTTAAAGGACAAATTGTTATTCAAGGATTCCATTAAGTACTTGCAACGACTGCAGCAACCATTCTACGTGAAGTACATTACCGTCACTAACCACTTCCCGTTCACAATGGATAAAGAAGATACCACGTTTAAGACGACGGATACGAGTGATTCGGCCATCAACGGCTATTTCCAAACCGCTCATTATTTGGATCAATCGATTAAAGAATTTTATGCTTACTTGAAGAAATCAGGCTTGCTTAAGAATTCAATGATCGTCTTGTATGGGGATCATTACGGCTTGTCAAACAGTGAAAACACAACGTTAGCCCCAATCTTGGGTAAGAGCGCTAAAAACTGGACAAGCTACGACAATGCCCAACTGCAACGGGTGCCATTTATGATCAATATGCCGGGGACTAAAGGTGGTAAAGTCGAATCCACATATGGTGGTGAAATTGATGTCTTACCAACCATCTTGCATTTACTTGGAATTTCTAGCAAACGCTACGTCCAATTTGGGACCGACTTGTTCTCTAAGCAACATGACCAAGTTGTCGCATTTAGAAATCGTGACTTTGTGACACCAAAATATACGGTTCTCAGCGGGAAAGTCTACAGTAACAGTACCGGTGAAGAAGTTGAAATGACGGACAGCATTCAAAAAGTTATTGATAAGGACCAAAAGAAAGTCAATAAAGAACTGAGTTTGTCAGATTCATTGAACTCGAAAAACTTATTGCGTTTCTACCATCCTAAAGACTTTAAGAAAGTCGACGCCGCAAAGTATAACTATGCCGATGGGTTACAAAAAGAAATTAAGATTGAAAATGCCTTGAAGAAAGCGTCAACCAGTCTCTATTCGAAGAATGGTGACAAATCCACCACTTCACTCTATAAGACTGATGCGCCAGAAGCCTCGCATAAGAAGACCAATTCAACCCGGATTCAAATTACCAACCCGGATGATACGTCAACGACTAGCAGCAGTAGTAGCAGTAAGAAATAATCAGGTTAATTTAAAACCGGATCGCCATATGCAGGCGGTCCGGTTTTTGGTATGCTGAGGATAGGTTTAAGTCATTATACTAAGGGAGGGGTTTACATGCACCGTTTATCGCACTTATTACGCATCGCCAGCACTGATTTATTTGGGCCACTAACGGTTGATCAATGTCATGACCGGGACCACCAATTAGCCTTAAGTTACGCCTTGATGATGCCATTATTGACACTTGTTTTTTTAATTAGTATTTGGCAAGATGCCCAACTTGGGAATCAATTGCGCCTAACAACTTGGTTATTAGGGGCAGCCATCGTCATACCTGCTTGCTGGAACAGCTATCTGTTCAAACGTCATCATCTAACTGACCCGTTTGTGGTTAGAACCACGGCTGATTACCGGCATTGGCGGCGACTGGCACTGTTTAAGACGCTGAGTAACTTTTTCTCTTTTCTGGTCTTCTTTATCTTTGGCATGACCGCCGCAGGCAATTTAGACCGTAGTACGTTAATCGCCGCGGTCTTTGGCTCCACCCTTGGATCACTAGCCATGTATACCCATCTAAAAAATAAAATCATGTTGCGCCCCAAGTAACTTGCGCTTGATACCTCAGCCTTCGGCCATAACCAACATAACTTAATAGCGCGTCACGACAACTTTAACTAGTCGTGACGCGCTATTTGATTTGACCACTAGTATTAGACTAGCAGTGCGTTTTAACTTATTTTTGGTCGTGCGCCCGCTTTTCAAACAACGTCGTACTATGCAATGGACTCCGACGTTCAGGGTAGAGTTGCATCATTAATTGGTTCACCGCATTCGGGGCTTCCCCAAAACCACTGGCAATCAAACCTAGTTTACCAGGAAACGTAATCGCATCGCCAATAGCTGCCATCCCTGGCACATCCGTATTCATTTCTGTGTTCACGGTAATCAATTGATGTGCCATTTCTGGGGTCACTTGCCAAGCTTGTAACGCCTTGTTATCTGCAATAAAACCGTAGTTAACCACTAAATCATCAACGGCCAAGTGTTCTTCGGCGTCACCACGGACTTCTTTCATCATCAAGTCTAATTGCCCGTTATCTAATCGATGCAGTGCTTTGATTAAAAATGGCGTTTTGATGGTCACAGATGACGCTTCCAATAAGTCCACGCTATGCTCCATTCCGCGGAAGCGATTGCGTCGATGCATGATATAAACTTGCTTGGCAACGGGTTCTAGCATCAGGGCCATATCAATGGCTGAATCCCCACCACCGGCCACTAAGACAGTATGGTCACGAAAGGCATCCAGGCTGGGAATATGATAAAACAACTGTTGATCTTCAAACCGGTCCGCACCTTCAACAGCCAACTTCCGCGGTTCAAACGCCCCCGTCCCAGTTGCAACGATGATCGCCTTACTGTGCGAGACATCACCATTGACCGTCGTAATGGTAAAATCCCCCATTTTTCCAGTCACGTCACTCACCGCACTCTTTGTGTGGATGTCGATTGGAAACTCTTGTAATTGCGCCGTTAATTGCTTAACTAACTCCCGCCCTTTAATGGCTGGATAACCGGCAATATCATGAATCATTTTTTCCGGGTATAACGCTTGAACCTGGCCACCTAACTCCGGTAAGCTTTCAAGCAATTGTACTTTGGCATTTCGCATGCCCGCATAAAAAGCCGCAAACATCCCCACGGGACCGCCACCAATAATTGTTAAATCGTATTCAGTATCCATTCGGCAACCAACTTTCTCAATGATTAATTAATCTCATTTTAGTGGATTGACTAACCATTTGCAAAAAGCTTTTGACAGCGTTTTAATAGGATTTGTGAATAGATGCATCGAATCGCTATGGGGAAAGGTCGTTTGGGGATGCAACATAACCGAATTATTCAATTATTAGCCACTGTCAGTGTCGTGACCGTCGTCGGTGCTGGGATGTACTGGCAACATCGACTCACACCACTAACCAAAACCAAGGTCAAGGCAACGACCATCCCAACCGTGTTTGTGGCTGGCGATTACGCGCGGGCCTTTTCAACTGACGGTTTTGTACATCGCTTGAGCGGCGCCAAGCTCATGACCAAGGCACTAGTTGTCCATGTCACTTATCATGGTCATTTAAACATTCAACAGTACGCACCGTTACGTCACAACCCGACGATTCAAGTCGTCTTTGCGGACAATCACCATCCAGCCCGTCAAGCACGCCAACTAGCTGTCGTGATGCAACACTTAAAACAGCATTACCACGTTAACACGTTCAATGCGGTGGGGCACTCATCGGGTGGCAATATTATTTTTGATTATTTAGCCAATACGGCCCATCAAACGGTTCAACCTCGAATTCACAAATTCGTGACAATTGCCTCCACTTATCCGCATCCTGAAGTTGCCTTGTCAAAATTACCGTCTAATTTGCCGATCTTAAATATTGCAGGTCAAATCTGGCAGACAGCCGGTGATGGTGAGGTTCGCTTAAAGGGTGTCTTAGCTTTTAGCACCGCACTAAAGCAGCACGGCTTTAAGCCTAAAACCACCATCATGCACGGTGGTCCCTTGACGGTTGAACATTCAATGCTCCACATTAATCCAGCCGTGGACCGTGAAATCGTCACCTTTTTATATCAGTAATCAAAAAAGTTGCGACCGATACTGGTCACAACTTTTTTTAAGCTTTGGGTACTGGTAAAAAGATATGTTCTTCAGCTGGAATCCCGGCTTGTCGTAAAGTACGCACTTCACGTAAACCAGAGTCAATCAACACAAAAATAACGACCCACGCTAGTCCAATCAAGACGAGTTGATGGATATAGAAGACATCTAACCAGGCTAGTGGCAAATGCCAATCCCACAACGCGTGTAACGCCACGGCCATAAAATAAAACCGCATGAATTTTGGTCGCAACACCGTTTGCGTGGTCAATGGCCGGTAATCATCTTTTGCAAAGACCACGGCCGCGCCAACCATCGCCGACCACAACGTATGCGTACCAACTGCTTGCCAGGACCGAATGATCAACACGACTAAGCCATAGTCCATCCCATAACCAGCCGTTTCAAAAACAGCAAACCCAGCCCCAACAGCGGCGCCAATTAACATGCCATTAAAGATATAATTCAATTGCAAGTGATTGATAAACCAGGCAATAATCAATAACTTCCCCGTCTCTTCAATCAAACCAATTAGCAAAGCCGACCAAATATCGGTCCCATTGGAAGTCGGTATCAAGGAATACAACAGCATCGTTGCCACCATTGAGGCCACCCCACCAATTAAAAACACTTCTAGCACACTTAAAATCGAGACATTCTTAAACACATTAATTTCAAAAAAATAAATTAACAAAGCAAACGGCACCGTCAAAGACCCCATCACTAATAGTCCTGGTAAAGCCCGTTCGTTTTTAAACGCGTAAAATAATAGCAGTAACAAACTAAACGTGATCAATAACACCATCAAAACTCGTGAAAACAGCCACGGTTTCACAGGTGCATCCGACACTTCCGCTAATGGCGGCGTTGTTGCTTGCGTCCCAGCCGTGAATAGCTCGTCCGCATCATCCTTCGTATGCCGATCAAAGACTTCCGAAAACATCTGTAATGGATGGATTTCAACGGCTTTAGCTTCGCCGGTCCATTCATTGATCTCTTTGGTCGTATCATCTAAAAAGCGATGCGTTTGATGTGACCTTGGTTGTTTTGGTGCGCCCATTCAAAATCCCCCATTTCAAAATAAATATTAGCCCGTCCATCATACCGTTTTTAGCAACTGAGTACAATAATAGCTAATTCGATAAGCTTCCAAATAATCCTTATCAATATTTGACGCTTGTATAAGCGTGGTAAATTAGTGATGCCGAGTGGTGAGAGGCTCGGTAAGAATTGATTGGAGGGAGTAACAATGCGAAAGTTTTGGCATTTTTTAGTACTGGCAGTTGCTGGGTTAGCTTTAATGGTCTTTAGTCCCCCACTGTTAAGTCACGCGGCGCTCATCACAACCGGATCTGGGCTCGACGCAGATAATGCGGTGATTACTGATCCAGCTGGCAAGGTTCAGTCACATACTGCCGTTTTATCAGCTGATGTCACTTACAAGATTTCCTATCGCTGGAGTTTCCCAAACGCAACACAGATCAAGCCTGGAGACACAGCCCTAGTCACATTACCACAAAACATCAATCCCAATCTTGATGTTGACGCCAGTCTACCAAGTTATACTGGCTTAGCAAAGGTCGGCCAGTTAAACTTAACCGCTGGCTCCTACGTTGCGACAATTACCTTCAATAGTTACTTTTATTACCACACAGCTAACAAACAAGGTAACGTTTGGTTCAAATTTCCCGGCAAGGGAACCAATACAACCACGCCACCAACGCCGACCAAACCGATTGCCATGTCGAAAACCGCAGCATGGGTCGACCCTGATAGTCCAGACACCATTAACTGGGGACTAAATATTACAAGTAATGGGAATAAACTTGTCAACCCAGTCATTACAGATACACTCAGTGCTGATCAAACCTATGTACCTGGTAGTGTTTCCGCAACTAACGCGGCTGGTGAGGCAGTGCCAGTTGCGGCTACAGTAAATGGTCGTCAACTGACTTTTAAACTTGCTGGGACTTATGACAGCGATTTAAGGCTGACGTATCAGTCTAAAACAACTAATCGCACAACTTTAGACTTTAATAATAATGCCGTATATCGCGATGATAATGGCAACCAAGCTACCGCGACAGCGGATGTTGATCGTACAGAAGAAGATGAGCCTAATACAGGCACACCTACACCCACCAAACCGATTAGTATGACTAAGACCGCTAGCTGGGTGGATGCGAATGACAAATCAAAAATAAATTGGTCGCTAGCGATTACTAGCAATGGGAATGCACTTGTCAAACCTACGATTACCGACACATTAAGCAGTAATCATACCTATATTCCCAATAGTGTCACTGCAACCGCCGAACGGATTCCAATTCCAATTACGGCTACAGTCAACGGCAACCAGGTTATTTTCAAAATTGATGAAACCGTTAACAGTGATTTAACGATCAATTATCAAACGCAAGCCGCACTTGGCGCAATTGCCGAGGTATATCGAAACAGTGCCGTCTATTCTGATGAAGATGATCATACGGCTACAGCCACAGATAATATCGTTTTAACACCAGACGATTCCGGTGGCACAACGGAGCCGGAGAATCCCGGCACAACGGAACCTGAGAACCCTGGTACTACTGAGCCGGAGAATCCCGGCACAACGGAACCTGAGAACCCTGGTACCACCGAACCTGAAAAGCCCGGCACGACTGAGCCTGAAAAGCCTGGTACCACCGAACCCGAAAAGCCCGGCACGACTGAACCTGAAAAGCCCGGTACGACTGAGCCTGAAAAGCCCGGTACGACTGAGCCTGAAAAGCCTGGTACCACCGAACCTGAAAGGCCTGGTACCACTGAACCCGAAAAGCCCGGTACGACTGAGCCTGAAAAACCTGGTACAACGGAACCTGAAAAGCCTAGTCCCACAACACCGACGACTCCGGCAGCACCAAGTCGACCTGGCCTAACACCAGAAACATCCGGAACAGTGCCATATCGGCCGAATGCCGAAAGTTCAGCTACTGGTGAATCGACAAATGCAACGAACACACCAGCATCGACAGCAAGTCAATCAACGATGACTACTGGTACACCAACAACGACTATTACGACGACGACAACGACGCCGACTAGTAAGAACGCTGCAACCTTACCACAAACTAGTGAGCAACCCTCATGGAATGCCGTTATTGCTGGCATAATTGGTCTCGTATTAGGCACATTAATTGGTGGTTACTTTTATTTGCGTTCACGAAAAGTTTAGCTCCTAACAAAAAATCTTCGGCCATTTCATTTCACACTACAATAGGCTGTAGCGTGCAGATGGTCGAAGATTTTTTCATTATTCAGCTGGTGTATCTTGTAAACTCCAATTAACCGTACCACTATAAGTCCCATTATAGACGCCAGGGAATACGTCTAAAAAGATGCCCTTGGTACTATTATCCCAATCACTAGTCACATCAGTCGTATTACTACCACTATTACGTTCGCCACTAGCAATCAAGGTTGACGTGTTGGTTAATGATTGTTGATCACTACCATCTTGATAAATTAAATTACCTTTTAACGTGTGTTTTGCAGACGTCATCGCTGACGCTGTCGCATACACATACCATTTTGAACCCGCTGCCCGTGTATCGCTAATCGACACATCCCAGCTACTGGTAGGTTTAAAAATCGTTTCTTTGGTTGGCACTTCCAAATCACCAAAGCCAATCGCACTTGAAATAGTACCGAACGTTAACGTCCCAGCTTGTTTCGTCAATGTAATCGTCTTTGCACTAGACTTCAACGTCCCATCGGTTGCATAAAGACTAACAGTCGTACTATCCCCCGTTGCTAATGCTTTGATTTTAGCGGCAATCCCACTATCATCAGTTGCATAAGTAACGTCACTAGTACTACTCCCATCCGAATAACTTGGACTTAACCCTAAGGTCGTTTGTTTGGCCAACCAAGCAACGATTTCACTATCACTCATTGATGCTAACGAACTCGCATCATCTGGGGATAAGTCTAAACTCGTCGACTGACTATCCAGGTCTAATGTTTTTTGAACAACATCTGCAGTGGCTGTCCCTTTATCCCCGGTTGCGTTGCTTTCAGTAACGGTGACGCTGCTGGCACTCCCAATCGCTGAACCCAGGTCTAGACTGTAAGTTTTATCACTGCCAACCGTGGTTGATCCACCAGCACTACTCGTGATTTTATCACCGACATTGGTCCCCGTCCCAGTAATCTTTTGATCACTCGCACTAACTTTACCACTACCAGCGGTTGAATCGATTGTTGGTTTTAAAGCCGCTGCTGCCGTTGCATCATTGGTAAATGACCCCAATTGGTAGGCAATATCACCACCACCACTTGACGCATTATAACGAAAGCCAACATAAATCGGCAAATCATTCGCCAAGTCAGTTAAATCAACGGTAATAGTCTGCGTTGTACCAGAACTTGAAAAAGTCTTACTATTGCCGGAAAAAAGCGTTGTCGAGCCACTTTGCAACGAAGTCCCATCTTTTTGCATCATGTCAAAATAAAAGTTATTCATTGACACATTATTTTTAGCTGTCACAGTCCCCGTTAAAGTAATCGCAACCTGAGTTGTTTTAGTTGTGATTCGACCGTTTGACACATTATTCGCAGTAATTGCTTTTAGCTTAGGATAACTATTGATACCATAATACCCCGAACTCCCAAAAACAACGTTACCGGTTGATTCAGGCGTAAACGTTGTCCCCGTACCTGACATCACATTTGTCATGGTATCAGCCTGTACACGCCCGACCAAGATGAGCAGCGCCAACATGACACTAGTCAACACGACCATTAATTGTGACCGATTTTTCAACTTATTCATGTTTGACACTCCCATCATCAGAGCGTTTCAATTGATACCAAAGCACTCCACTTAAAATTAACATCAATAATAACAAACCACCCACAAGGCGATACAACTGCCATTGTCGCTCACTTGTTTGCGGCAGGCGCCCATGTCTAATCGCCGCTATAGCAGCGCCCATACTGGCATCGGTCTCCGTTGATTGTGCCTTTTTGGTCACCGGCGTCTTAGTGACTTGGTGATACACCGTTTGACCATCTGGAATCAACGCGTTGATTTTAGCCGTTTCTACTTGCCGAGACGTTTTCGGGCCTTGATAAAATTGAACCGTCAACTCTGTTGTCGACGAATGATCAGCAAGCACCGGCCGACCAAATAAGACTAGGAGTCCTAAGGCCACCCCTAAACTAACCCATAGTTTTCGCATGCTGCTCACCCCGCTCTCCTATTTAATCATCCGTTGATTTCCGACGGCGTTTGCGAATGATAAAGATCAACCACAGTATTAATAACACCACGATCAACATGCCCAAGGCACCTAAAACCACAAACCAAATCAAACTAATTCCTGAGTTATCCACTGATTGTTTATTATACTTACTTGCCATGGCCGCCGTAATCGTAAAGTCTTTATCAAAGACCCACCGGTGTTGGCTATTCTTAGCAACTAAATGTAAATGATATTTTCCCGCCTGTAACTTGGTACTCCCGGTTAAAATCGGATACTTGTAGACGGAATTTGGCGCTAATTGCACATTGGCTTTTTTAGCTGTTTTGACCACTTTACCGCTGTTCTTGCTCGTTATCGTTGACTTCAAGTTTAAGTTCGGTACGATAACCGCCGTGGTATTCCGTAAATAGGGAAAAATACCGCGATGATAATTATTCATCCCAGCTGTCACTTTATCCAACGCTAACTTAGGACTAGGCACATGTCCTTCGGTATACTTCAAGCCAATCACATACGAATATTGGTTTTGGATATTCATTGACCCTTTCACCGTACTCGTTGCTTTTTGATCGACACGCTTGAAGTACCAGCCACCAAGCATTACCCCATTAAACGTTTGCGTTGGCATCGTGACATTAGCCGTCACAGTCTTTGAGCCATTGGCTGGTACCGTCACTGTTTTCACTTTACCTAAAGTCGTCACATCGCTCATCTTATAACGTAATGATGCATCATAAGTCTTAGTTGGTGTCACATACTCAATGACCCCATTGCTATTCGTATAAGCCGTATGGATCGCTGTTTTAACTTTGATATCACGATTCGTTACATTATAGATGACCGTCTTTAGTGTTTGCTGTTGACCAGCCTTCATCTTTAAATCAAAGAATGAATTTTTAGCATTGATTTGATTTTTAGGAATCTTAGCCCCAACACTAAACCCGATATTATTCGTCGCAGTTGTGCTAGAACTCGTCTTTGCCGCTTGACCATTAACGGCCAGCGTCAAACAAAACATCAATCCTAAAATCAAACTGAGGCCTTGCCACTTCACTTTTAAACGATTCATCAATATTCTCCCCTGTCTGTAACATACTTATCGCAATGATACCATTTCTATTATGTAATAAAAAGGTGTTCGCTGTACCTACAGCGCCCACCCTTTAAAGTTAAATCTGAGTTATTTAGTTGGCGTGTCTGATAAGTTCCAAGTTAATGTTGATTTATAAGCTTGGGCACTAACCGTGTTAGCACTCACATTTAATTTAACTCCGGTTGGGTCCATTTGGTTAACTGTAACCCCGGCACCATTATCAACAGCGGCACCCATCACATTAGTTGAAGAACCATCTAAATTAACGGTCGCAGCAGTCGCAGTCGCGCCGTTGTTAGACGTTGCCCCACTGGCAGTCACATTCCCAGCTGGCAAGGTAATTGACGCCCCAGCTGCTGTCTTGTTATCAGCACCAGTCAACGCTGAACCAGAAACAGTTAAGCTCCAACCAGCATTGGTCCCACGCACGTCTGAAACTTCAACGACCACATTGTTATTTAACAAGTTGGTTGCCGTGGTATCAGTCGTATCTAAGGCATAGTTTTTATCATTTTGAACATCGATTTCGTTTGAACCAAAACTCAAGTTAGCAGGTACATAAATTAATGACAAGCCGCCCCCGGCTTTACCACCGTTAGTATCAGTTCCTGGTTCTGGATCCAAGTTTTTGTTTGGATCAGTTGGATCAACTGGATTTACAGTACTAGTACTTCCTGTAAATGTTGCCGTGACACTAGTTGAACCTGAACGATTTTCAGTTGCATCGGCATGTGCAACCATTGGTAAAACTGCCCCTAATAATAACGTTCCTGACAATAATAAGCTTCCTAGCATTTTTTTCATTTTGTAGGCACCCCTTTATATTTTCATCTCTCCAATAGTTTATCAACTTAACTATAAAATAGCAATATTTTTATCACATTTATTTCATAAAGTCATAAAACATTCACATATTGGTTGATTGATGCGGTTGATTACCTATTATAAATAAAAAAATGCCCATCTTTGCCCAAACAAAAACTCCAGGCTGATTGTCGCAAAATGACATCACCTGGAGATTTTATTTACCTTATTTAACTTCACGATGGCCTAACATTGGATATAACCCAAAGACCACGATCAACGCAATAATCACGCCGACAATTGCGGAAGTGCCTAATTGTAAGCTGAAGCTTTGGTGAATCGCACTAACGATTTGATCGCCAATGTAACCAATCACTAACCCAAAAATAGCACCCCAACAAGCGGTAATGACTGCGCCTGCGAACCAATGATTCTTACTCATAACTGACCTCCTAATGAAGCTAACACTACGTTACGACAAGTATTAAAACACTCATCATTAACTATAGCAGAACCATTCCCGAAATGCATCGAGAACCTGTTGTTCATTATCTTAATCCGAATTTTGAAAAATTGCCAGCGTTTCTGAAAAGTTAATCGGTTTCACGGTCCAATTGATTCAACGCGGTCTTTAATTGCGCTTGGTCAGCGGCATCCAGTGATGGGTAGGCCAATGGCAATTGACTTAACCGTTGATTGATAATTTCCGACACACATAACCGCGAATACCATTTACTGTCTGACGGAATCACATACCAAGGCACGGATTTGGTCGCCGTTTGCGAAATCGCATCATCGTAAGCCCGTTGGTAGTCATCCCAATAGTGACGCTCACGAATATCCGCCGCCGAAAACTTCCAATTATGACTAGGAATCTCGATCCGGCGAATGAAACGCTGCTTTTGTTCTTCTTTCGACATATGCAAGAAGAATTTCAACACCGTATAGCCATTATGTTGCAAGTAGTCTTCCATATATCTTAAATCCTTATACCGGCGCTTAAAGAATGTCTCATCAACTTGATCAACATTATCAATATCACCAATATGTTCATTGACAATGATATTCGGATGAACACGACTCACTAACACATCTTCATAATAAGACCGATTAAAAATGCCAATCATGCCACGTTTAGGCACTTGATTATGAATCCGCCATAAATAATCATGGGCGATTTCCGTTGCGGTTGGCTGTTTAAATGATGTGACTTCACAACCTTGTGGATTAACGCCACTCATAATGTGGGCAATCATGCTATCTTTCCCCGCTGCATCCATTGCTTGAAAAATAATCAAGACGCCATAACGATCTTGGGCATAAAGTTTGCCTTGCAACTCCGTGAGTTGCTTAATATTTTGCGCAATTTGGGCCTTAATGACTTTTTCATCGGCATATTTGGCATCTGGCTGGGTGGTTTGGCCAGTTAAATCTAACGTTTGTTTCCCGATATAACGATATTGTTTTTCAAAATTCACGCGTTTAGACCCCTTTTAACGATAATCGACTAGTTGTTTGAGTGCTTTATGCTTGGCCAGTTTACCAGCTTGCGCAGCGTGACCAATTGAAACTAATAGTAATGGCTGATAACGCTTGGAATCAAGCTGCAAGATTTTACTAAAAGCAGCATGATCAAAACCAGTCATCGGATTCGTATCATACCCGGCATCTTTGGCTAATAGCATAAACTGCATGGCCACCAACCCAGCATCTAAAGCGCCAATATCGCTATGTGTCGACACACTAGTTTGCTGGGCTGGCAAAAATGGCTTGCGTTCGTCACGATTTTCTAAATCATTAACAAACAAGACAACGGCACTGGCCGTCATTAATTGGCTCGTATTCCCCGTCGCAGTCGCCAAGTCACGCCGCAATTCTGCTGATTCAATAACCAGCGCCCGAATCGGTTGTAAATTCAACGCGGTCGGGGCTAAAAAGGCCGTCTTTAGCATTTTCTCTAAGTCAGCCCGTTTAATCACAGTCTGGTCATCATATTGGCGCACAGAACGGCGCGCCTGCATCACATCAATAATCGGATTATTCGTCGTCATGGTTTCCACTTCCTTCCTTTAAGTATAAGTCAGCGGTTTCACTTTGACAAAAAGGAATATTCATCAAATTCAAGTGATAAATGTTAGTGAATCTGGCGGCAACCGTTGTCACCCCCGCGGCGAACGTTTACAATTAGACTATAACTTGTTTGCGTGGTGCAAACTTTGTCGCCTGTCGGTTGGCCCGGCTTAGTCAAAGGTCGAGTTTTGAAACCGGCGGGTTGTGACGGGTTCAAAATCGTGTCCAACACGTTCCAGCGTTTCTAGCGCCAACCGGTCGACGGCAAAAGGACCACTACCAAACAATTCACAGACCTATCAACTATTGATCCAGGGAGGAATTTGGCTCATGGCAAAACGTAAAATGATTTTGGATTTAGACACTGGGATTGACGACGCAATGGCAATCGCCTATGCGGTTGGGGCCCCAGATGTAGATTTAATTGGGATTATCAGTTCTTACGGTAACGTTGTGGTTGAACAAGCTGCTTATAATAGTTTACAAATTTTAGAATTATTAGGTGCAACTGACGTGCCCGTTTATGTTGGTGATCCACATTCCAGTACCACGGAACACTTTGATGTGATGCCTATTTCTGCACAAATCCACGGTAAAAACGGGATTGGTGAAGTTGACTTACCCGCACCTAAGCGACAACCTGAAACCCAATCCGGGGTTGATTTCTTAATCGATGCTGTTCATCAATACGGCGCTGATCTGACCTTAGTGCCAACTGGTCCTTTAACCAACTTAGCCGCTGCCATTGAAAAAGCTCCGGACATTGCCACTACGATTGGTAACGTTACGATTATGGGTGGTGCCTTAACCGTTCCTGGTAACGTGAGCCATTTTGCAGAAGCCAACATTAACCAAGATGCCGAAGCTGCTAATACGGTCTTTACAAGTGATATCAAATTAACGATGGTTGGTTTGGATGTTACTTTGCGGACCTTATTAACGACTAAAGAAACTGGTCAATGGCGTGACCTAAAGACAACTGCCGGTGAAAAGTTCGCTGACATCGTTGATTACTATATCGATGCTTATAAGGTCACTAGTCCCCATTTGCATGGCTGTGCCTTACACGACCCCTTAGCTGTCGGGGTTGCCTTAGATCCTAGCTTTGTGTCAACCTTGAAGTTGAACATGTTCGTACAAGCTAGCGGTGAAGACTACGGTCGAACCATTGGTGATCCTGCCCGCTTAACAGATGCCAATCCGAATGTCACGGTTGCACTAACCGTGGACACTGACCGTTACCTACAAACGTTCATGACTTATTTAACGGCGTTATTTAAAGAACACTAATCGCTAATCGGAAGCTTGAATATGCCCTTGATTGAGCATACACGAGTTAATCAGCTGTCAATAATGACATGAATTGATAGCCTTTATTAGTTGAATAATCAAAATGAGGTCACCGTACTTTTTTGCGGTGACCTCATTTTTTGACTCATATTTTAGCTGTGTACCAGCAATCTTGGCAGTCGCCAATGACTACTTTATTCAATCAAAAAAGCGTTACAAGATTAATCGATCTCACAACGCTCACCTGATCTAATAGCTGATTAAATCCAGCCGATTGCTTTTAACCCATTTTGAATGCCATCATGATCACAATCCGTCGTGGTCAAGTTTGCACAAGCTTGAATGGCTGGTTCCGCATTTCCCATGGCAATCCCGATACCCGCACTGCGTAACATTTCACGATCATTATCATTGTCACCAAAGGCCACGATATCTTTAGCATCCACATGTAACTTAGCCGCTAATTTAGCCACGCCTTCTGCTTTTGAGCCGACTCGTGGAATCACATCGACCCCATTTTGAGCAAACCGAACAAACGAGAACTCATCGGCATGTGGTAGCTTCGCATCCATGTCTGGTTGATAAAACATCATCGCTTGATAAATCGGATGCGACCGATAGTAATCAGGGGCATAATCTGGTAGCGGTGCGCGGAAATCGTGTAACACTTGTCGTGTGGCTTGACTGGGCTTGGTATGGGCATGTAACCCATCCAAAGATTCAAAAATCATATCCACATGATGTTCGTCAGCAGCAGCGACTAACGCCGCCACATTAGCTGATGACAACGTCTGTTGGTGTACTTGTTGCTTGTTGGCAAACGCCGCTGACCCATTACATAAGATGAAATCTTGTAAATCCAGCGCTTTAATAATCGGCCGCGCTAACCGTAAGTTGCGCCCAGTCGCAATTGCCACGTTGATTTTTTGTTGTTTTAACTTTTGAATACTCGTCACCGTGCTCCGCAACAATTGCTTGTTACGTGCCAACAACGTGTTATCGATATCAAAAACCGCTAATCTCGCTACCATTATTAATTACCGCCTAATAAATTCTGATTTAATCAACTCATGCGTTGTCGTCTGACCCGTCGCCAGCTTAAACGCCGCCCGTCCTAAGGCTTCTAAGTGATGATCAATCGTTGAAAATTGACATAACCGACTAGATAATAAATTCTCTTGCCCAATGATCGGCAAGGGCGTTAAATCGTGTTCTAAATAGTATTGATAGACCCCCGCACCGATATCATCACCATTCGTAAAAATGGCATCAACGCTAGGATTCAAACTTGCAAAGTAAGCACCTGCTCGATAGCCGTCTTCATAAGTTACAGCGCCTACAAATAAATCGCGACTAGCGAGTTTGCCATAAACTTGCTGATAGGCGCTCCGCGTCACACGGGTGCTGGCACTGATCACATTGTTACGGCTCAAAACGACCCCCATCTTTTGATAGCCATGGGCTTGTGCCCAACGCAAAGCATTCACATACGATGCTTCGCGATCAGTGTAAGCCGCGGCTAACGTCCGATCAGTCCCTGGATCTTCGCAACAAACGATCTGCCCGTACTTGCGATAACGCTCCAATGTTTCCAAAGAGCTGCTCCGCGACGTAAAAATCAACGCATCATATGCTTTACTACGCAGTTGATCTAAATATCGCCGTTCAATCGTCATGTCATAATTAGTTGGTAACAAGGTAATCTTGTACCCGGCTGCAAAGGCAGCACTCACGATGCCATCAATGATTCGTGCAAAATATGGATGATTGGCATAGGGCATGACCACCCCAACCGTCTTCGTGCGACCATTACTTAAATCCCGTGCGACTCGATTGGGGACGTAGTCAAGTTGACGCATAATCGCTTCTACTTTGGCCCGCTTTTCATCAGCCACATATTTTTGGTGATTGATCACCCGCGATACTGTCGAAACGGAATAGCCCGACAGCCGGGCAATATCATGAATATTTGTCATCTACTTCCCACTCCTATCCTCCATATTGTACCGTTAGATAGGGGCCTTTGCACTCGCAATTGTGACCGATTACAATTTGACACGACCAATGCTCACGGTGACCGCCTGAGAATGTCTATACATTAGTTTATGAAACCGGTCCCAGGTCAAGCACAAAGTTGCCCCTTTTTAAAACTTTTTTCATTCAACTGTCACGTCAAACCGCATTGTAGCTAGCCGTTACACGTTATGACGCTTAAGTCCCCCTTCAAAAAAACTTGACGGCTGTTCAAGTTCAGTTGCTTCAACTATACTTTAGCTATACTCACAAATGAGGTGTCTACATGTTAATTCTGGATCAACTTCAACAAACCACTGATTTTACGGCAACCGAAAAACGAATCGCGGCCTATATTTTAGCCCACTTGCCAGCCGTAACGACCATTTACATTAAAGACTTGGCCACGGCGACATATACCTCGCATTCGGCCATTATTCGACTAGCTCAAAAGTTAGGTTACCACGGCTACCGTGACTTTCAACACGCTTTAAGTGCCGCCGCCGTGACGCAAGCGCACACGGTTCAAGCTGTGGATGTCAACTTTCCAGTCGCACCGGACGATGATGAACAAACCATTGCCAAAAAGATGGCCGACCTCACCGTTACGACCGTACAAAAGTCGTTTGCCCAACTCGATGTCCCGGCACTGCGGGCATTAGCCGCGCAACTGACCCAAGCACAACGTATTTTCATCTTTGCACAGGGTGACTCGCAAATGCGTGCTCGTAGTTTTCAAAATAAATTAATCAAAATCAACAAATTCGCCATCATCGCCGATGAATACGCCGACGATGCTTGGAATGCCGCTAACGTGGGCCCTAAAGACTGTGCCTTTTTTATTTCATATAACGGGACGACCCACGTCCATCAGCAATACGCACAGTATTTCCATGACCAACACTTACCTAGTTTACTCTTAACCGGCAATCCCAACTCACCACTGATTCCACTGGTGCAACACGACTTAGTTTCCGTTCAAGCTGAGACTAGCTTTGCTAAGATTGGGACTTTTGCCTCCCAAGCGGCCTTTGAATATTTACTCGACAGCTTATTCGCTGTGATGTATGCCCAGGACTTGAAGCACCATTTGACTGACCTACAACATAAGCAACAGTTGATTCAGGGCGGCCCGTTAGAAAACAAGTGAGCTTTAGCGCCAACTTGAATCAAAGGAGCCACCACTATTCTAGCTAGTGGTGACTCCTTTATTGTGTCTGAATGATCATCATAATTTAGCTGACCGGAAGCGACAACGAATCAGTATCTAAAAGTTCTTGTTCCAGACGCTGGGTCATGTTGTGCAAATTATAAGTGTCATTAAACAATGACATTCCAGAACCCAGTTAGGCGTTTGCCCACATGGACGGCCAATCTTTATTGACCTAAGCTAAGTTGGGCATCGGCTAAAGCCGCATCGACCACTGCCATCACTTGCTTGGAGTGTGCTAACTGTGTTTTGACGAATGCCATATCGTGGTCAGCAATCACCCGGTCAAAGCGTGCAAATTCCGCAAACATCCGATGCGGATGACGATTTAATTGCTGCGTTTTGCTAGCAGCACCACGGACTTGTTCAGTGTAACTTTCAACCGTATTAGTGGGCCCATTAACGACAATTGAGCCATCAGTGCCTTGAATGGTTGACTTAACTGGCGCATCGCAATCTTTAGCGCCAATACAGACAACTTGTACGCCGGGGTAAGTCAACGTCAGCACACCTGATGTATCGATATCACGCGCCACATTGGCTGCATAGTGCACGCTCGTTGGCGCCCCTAACAAGCCCACGACGAAGTGAATATTATAAATGTTCAAATCCATTAATGCCCCACCACCCAGTTTCGGGTTAAACGCTGGTAACACGACGCCTGCTTTAAATTGGTCATACCGCGATGAATATTGGGAATAGTTGCATTCAATGATTTTTAAACTGCCCAAGTCTGGTAACGCTTGTTTGATCGCTTGGTAGTTCGGTAAGTACTGATTCGTAATCGCTTCGACCAAGACAACATCTTGACTTAAAGCAAGTTTTTCTAACTCAGCTAGTTGGGTGCTATCTAAAGTAAAAGGCTTTTCACAGATGACATTTTTGCCTTGTTCCAAAGCTTGTTTCGTAAATTGATAATGCAATGCGTTTGGTAACGCGACATAGACCGTATCAATCGATGCATCGGCTAACAACAAATCATAATCCGTATAAACTTTAGCAATACCATACTTTGTCTGCAAAGCCTGGGCTTTGGTGACACTGCGCGGTGCACTCAAAATCCCAGCCAATTCAATTTCTGGTAAATCACCGACCATTGTTAAAAAGTCCGTGACAATTTTACCGGTTCCTAAAATGCCTAAGCGCATAGTACTTCCTCCTATTACTGTTTGACTTGTTGAATGCCTGCTTCTAATAATTCCAGTTGTAAGATGGTTTCTTCATCTTTAACGATTTTGGGTTGGCCATTAATAATACTGTCGTAGACCCCTTGATAAACTCGGCTATAATCGCCGACTTCCGAAACCACTTTTTCTTCATGATATTGTTGATCAGCATCCATATACGTTAGCGTCCCATAGTCAACTGGCCGATCGACGCCAAAGTCCGCATGGTTCGGCATGTAAAAATGCTTCAAATCATATTCTTGCCGATCAGTAGTCGCTTTCATGAACATCCCTTGCTTGCCATAAACCACAAAACTTGGCCGCGGTTTGATCCGGAAATAACTGGATTTAACCGATACTTTCAACGTGCCGTAATACAAATCAATATCAAAATAATCATTCATCCGATTCGGCCCTAATAATTGACGCACATCATTATGGACATCGTCTGGCCGCCCAAAATAGCTAATGACTTGATCTAAAGTATGACACGCATGGCCATATAAGTAACTCGTCGCCAGTGAGAAGTGGTCCACATTAGTTGGGACTTCTGGGCGAAAATAATCAAAAGACATTTCAACTTCTAACAAGTCCCCCAACTTACCACTTTCGATAACGCGTTGCACCGTTAAGAAATCTGAATCAAAACGCCGATTTTGATAACATTGGACGAGTAATCCTTTTTGCTTGGCTAAGGCAAACAACGCTTTAGCTTCCGCCGAGGTTTCGGTGAAGGGCTTTTCAACTAGCACATGCTTGCCATGATTTAACACATCTTTGGCTACTGCATAATGCGTGTGACTGGGCGTTGAAACCACCACTAATTGAATCTCGGGATCATCGTAAATGTCATTGATGTCCGTCGTATAATGCACACCATCAATCGGCGTCCAAGCTTGACGACCTGAACGCGAATAAATTGTCTTCACTTTGATCTTGTCTTTGAGTTTTAACGCGTATGGTAAATGATAGCGATTAGCACTCTTCCCATTACCGATATAAGCAATTGTTAGCATTTAAAAGCCCTCCACTTAAGTTGATAGCTTCATTATACTGAATCCCCACCCCATTCATAGCTAAGACACACAAACTGGTCACTAGGTTCAAAGCTAGTGCAGTATTCGACTTTTAACTGAACACTGGGTTTAGTGGCAAATGCGACTTTAGTGTCACAATTAATTAAATTGCGGTAAACTTAGAAAAATTAACTAATTTACAAGGGGGAATTTCGAGTGTCGACGGTTTTTCTAGTCTTACTCTTAATCGCCGCGGTGGTCGGGGCCAACGCCATCTATGCGCGATTCACCTTAGTGCCAGTCGCCTTTTTACAAATTGCAGCTGGGCTACTACTCTCACTCATTCCGCTCTATCGAAACTTCGAATTAGAGCCGGAAATTTTTTTGCTGGTCATTATTTCAGTCTTAATGTTTAATGATGGCCAAAATACCAATGTCCGTAAGTTATCGCATCAATTAGGGACCACCTTATCACTTGCTGTGGTCCTCGCAATCGTGACCATTCTGATTGTTGGTACGGTCACCCATTTCTTAATTCCGGCCTTTTCCTTAGCGTTATCGCTAGCATTAGGGGCAATTATCACCCCAACCGACGCGGTCGCCGTTTCGTCAATCACAACGAAGGTCTCAGTTCCCGGCGAAGTGATGGATACTTTGGAAAACGAATCTTTATTTAATGATGCGTCCGGTATCGTGGCCTTTAACTTGGCAATTGCTGCGGTTACGACCGGCCAATTTTCAGTGATGCATGGTATCGGTAATTTTCTCTATGTCTTTGTCGGCGGGATTATTGTCGGGTTAATCCTCGGTTACGTCATCGTGGCCATTCGAATCCAGCTGATTAATATGCATGTGGATACGCCATCGGTAATCGTACCGTATACATTGCTGACCCCTTTCGTCGTTTATTTGGTTGCCGAAGCGGCCGGTGTCTCAGGGATTTTAGCGGTTGTTGCCACCGGTTTGATTCATGGCGTGCAACAAGAACGCCTCCGATTAACGACGTCGCGCCTGCAAATCGTCATGAGTACCACTTGGTCAATTATCGCTAGTATCTTAAATGGGATCGTCTTCGTCTTACTAGGCGTCTCGCTGCCTAGTGTCATCAGCCATTTACAACAACGTGACACGAGTTCCGTCGCGATTCTAGTCGGCATCGGTATCTTGCTTTATCTCGTCATGACCTTAGTGCGGTTCTTATGGACCCAGTTTGACTTCGCTAAGATTCGCGCTTGGGATAATCACGAAAAAGCCCGCAACAGTCTCGTCTTGGCGCTTAGTGGCGTGCATGGAACCATCACCTTAGCCATGGCATTCTCATTGCCGCTCACCTTAGGCGGACATGCCTTTACTTATCGTAACGACTTAATCTTCGTGGCTGCGGTGGTCATTTTAACCAGCCTATTAGTCCCAACGATTTTATTACCAGTGTTATTACCGGCCAAAGTTGATAAAGTGACCCCCGAAGACTTAGCCCAAGCCAAAGTCGACATGGTCACCAGTGCGATTCATATGATTTACGCGCGTTACGGTGACACCCCTAATGCTAGTGAAGTCATCATGATTTTAGAAGGTCAACGCGCTGTTGATGGTCGCCCGGATAGAGCGCAATTAAACGAGTTATTCGATCAAGCCTATGACTTAGAAACCCACACCGTCGAACAGATGGTCACGGATGGCGAAGTCACGCCACAAGTGGCTGAAAAGTACATGCGGGTCGCCAGTCAAACGCGACTGCAAAACCAGCAATCGTTCGGTCAACGGGTCATTTTATTCTTTAAATTCGTGGTCTTTGGCCGTTGGTCTTGGAATCGCAAGGCCCGTGCCCGCCGTAAAGCGATTCATCAAATCAAGACCAAAGGGTTGTCGCGTGAACAATTGATTGATCGTAATCGGCACGTTTGGGATCAAATGCGGGCCGTCGAAGCCAAACCCTATCAAGCCATCGTAACTTTCTTAAATGACAGCTATGCTACCCATAACCAACAAGCGGTCGGCATCGTCCGCCGGGCTTATGATGAACGGCATCGGCGTTTATCGGGAACTCGCGATTTTCAAAATGCCCAAAACGAGTTATTGATCCAAGCCTTTCAATTGGAATATAACTTTATTCAATCACAACTCGCGACTCAGAAATATAGCCATGCACTCGGCAATGCGCTTTATGAGCAAATTTCAACTGACCAACTGGTTTATTTGCAATCGGTTAACGCCGAATAATGATCAACACATCGCTGGCATTCGTTACGTCAATAACGCTACCAACGGTCAGCACCAGCCGAATGACACCAAAGTAAGTAAACTAAGACTTAAATCAATGAAGTGGTCACTAGCAGCGTTATCAAGTCAATAAAACTTGAGACCTAACCGATTGCCCAATCTCGGCTAACACGTTTAAATCTCAACTTGAGTTGATTAGATGCTTGCATCTCACTTTAGGGTCGCTTACCACCCCGATAACGATTGCGTTAATCTGATTAGCCGTTGACGCCGGATCGTTTGCCCGACCCCCACTTGTATCACGGTCAACTGCTAACCACTTGATTGCTTTAAATCAGGGGATTTATCTTTTTTGATAAATTCCCTGATTTTTTTGATTAAAACGCTTGTGTTAGACCTAGTCTAAGGTGCTAGGATTAGTATCGTTAAATTCTTTAGCTGAAAGTGAGCGATAATTAAATGAACACACCAATTTTAAATACAATCGAAACACCGGCCGATTTACAAGGCCTGACCTTAGCGCAATTAACGGCTCTGGCCGCTGAAATCCGCCAAGTTTTATTGCACAAAGTCAGTCAAACGGGCGGTCACGTTGGCCCTAACTTGGGCGTCGTTGAATTAACGATCGCCTTTCACACGATTTTTGATTCACCGACTGACAAAGTCGTTTGGGATGTATCGCATCAATCTTATACCCATAAAATCTTAACGGGTCGTAAACAAGCTTGGCTAGACCCCGCCCATTATGACGATGTCAGTGGTTACACCGAACCCGCTGAAAGTCCACACGACTACTTCAACATCGGCCACACGTCAACTTCAATTGCGTTAGCCACTGGCATGGCAGTGGCGCGTGATTTGACCAACCGTTCCGGCAATGTCATGGCCGTGATTGGCGACGGCTCCTTATCAGGTGGGTTGGCCTTAGAAGGTCTCAATACTGCCGCAACGCTGCACAGCAATTTGATCATCTTAGTTAACGATAATGGGATGTCGATCGCTGAAGATCACGGTGGCTTATACGCGAACTTAAAACAATTGCGTGAGACTAACGGTCAAGCTGAAAACAACTTGTTTAAGGCTATGGGCTTAGATTACCGCTATGTCGACGATGGTAACGACCTCGCTAGTATGTTAGCAGCATTTAAAGCCATTAAAGACATCGATCATCCGGTGGTGTTACACGTCCATACGGAAAAAGGCCATGGCTATCAACCAGCCATCACCCACAAAGAAGCTTTCCACTGGCATGTCCCATTTGACCTGGCAACCGGGGAAACGTTACAGCCTAATACCGGTGAAAGCTATACCGATGTGATCCATCAAGTGATGGAAACTGAATTAACCGATAAGCACACCCCATTGACCGCGATTACGGCCGCAATTCCTGGGATGTATGATTTAAAACGGTTTGGTAACCAGCATCCTGAACGGTATTTCGATGTTGGCATCGCCGAACAAGAATCGATTACGTTTGCGGCGGGTCAAGCCCAACAAGGGTTGCGCCCAATCGTCTTTCATTCAGGCACCTTCTTACAACGGGCCTACGACCAATTGTCACATGACTTAGGCATCAATCAATTGCCTGTCACCATTATGGTCGCCGGTGGTCGAATCAGTGCTGGTGATCCAACGCATCAAGGCATCTTTGATGTGGCAATGCTCAGTAACATTCCGAACCTCACTTATTTAGCACCAACAACCAAAGAGGAACTCGCCGCCATGATGACTTGGTCATTACATCAAACGACCGGTCCCGTTGCGATTCGGGTACCAAGTAATGCCGTCCACTCGGCACCTTTAGCAGCTGACTTTGACGCCCATCGGATGCATACCTTGCATACTGGTCGTCAAGTCGCCTTACTCGGTGTCGGCAGTTTGTTGCCGTTAGCGGAACAAGTGCAACAACAGCTTCTAGCTCACGACATTGATGCCACAATCATTGATCCGCGCGATATCTCAACGCTAGATACCGACACGTTAGCTGGTTTAACGCCAAACCATCAATTAGTCGTGACTTTAGAAGAAGCGAGTCTCAGTGGTGGGTTTGGTGAAAAAGTCGCCCGCTACTATGGCCCGACTGACATGCAGGTCTTAACCTTTGGTGCTGAAAAACGATTTAATCACCGTGAAACGTCAACCGAACTGCGGCATGAATTCAAGTTAACACCTGACCAAATTACCGCTGCAATCACAGCTAACTTGGCTTAATTTTTAATAACAACGTCATAACTAGTGGCCTAATGAAAATCAATCTTTCATTAGGCCACTAGTTTTAACGATAAAAAAGTTAGCCCATTTTCAGCGATGATGCGTCTTTAGTTGTATTTTAATGACGAGTCAGACATACTAGATGCAACCAACTTTTAGGAGGCCTTGTGATGCCTGCAAATGAAGCTTTATTAATCATTGATTATACGAACGATTTTGTTGCAACTGAAGGTGCACTAACATGTGGTGAACCCGGGCAAGTTTTAGCGCCAAAGATTGTGACCTTAGCCGATCAAATGCTTGAAACTGGTGGCTGGGTACTCCTGCCCACTGATGTGCATACGCCACATGACCCCTATCACCCAGAAAGTAAACTATTTCCACCCCACAACGTCCGGCACACTTGGGGCCGCGAATTATACGGCCCGGTCAAGCCTTGGTTTGACGCGCATCAAGTTAATGATCACGTTTGGTTATTTGATAAGACCCGCTACAGTGCCTTTGCCGGGACTGACTTAGATTTACGGCTACGTGAACGTAAGATCGATACGCTCCATCTCGTTGGCGTTTGTACGGATATCTGTGTCTTACACACCGCAGTCGATGCTTATAATCTTGGCTATAACTTGATTATTCATCGCTCCGCGGTTGCCAGCTTCAATCCGACCGGTCACGCTTGGGCCTTAGAGCACTTTGCCAATACATTAGGTGCACAAGTGATTTAAACAATTAAAAGGCGAGTCACGGAAAAATCCGGACTCGCCTTTTTTTAATAATTTGTTTCTAAAATCAAACCGGGTTTAACCACTGGGATAATTGCCGTGGGACTCGTCTTACGACCAGCTTGCCGGGCCGTTACGGTTAGATGGTACTTCGTGGCATTAATCCCACTCAAATGAAATAATGCCGTGGTCCCACCACTATATTGTTTCGTTAACATGTTATCGTGCTGATAAATCGTCACCACGCTTGCACTTGGAACTTGCATCGAAACGAGCAAAGTTCCCATGACCCCACTACGATCAGTCTGCGTCACTCGTGGCGTTTTAGTGGTGTATGTTTCAGCGCCATATGTGTAAACCTTAGTAATTCGGGTCCCCTTTTGGTTCGTGCCATACAATTTAAACGTTCGATAACCGGTAAACGCTTTACTGATTTTAAACTGTTGTCGGTTCACTTTAGCTGTCACCTTTTTAGTGTTGCCATAAGTTAACACAACTTTTTTCACCTTAGCGCTCGCTTGCCCCTTAAACGTGGCCGTCTTGGCAGCATTGGCATACTCGACAGTGGTTTTGGTCAAGTGTCCCGTGACTTTCGTTTTAGCTTGAGCAGTCGGTCCGGCTAGTAGCCCCAATGCACTAACCCCTACAAGTCCTGCCAATAAATAAGTGTGTTTCATATTCAATTCCCCCATTATTTCACCTAACACTGATACAAACCATTATTATAACCGCTAGACGATCAAACGACCACTGCGGCAATTCGTTTGTTAGCCGTCACGCAAAAAGATAAGCCCGAGGCAATCATCTTCAAACCTTGACGGCCAGCAAGTTAACGTATTTTCGGGATGTCATCACTTAATGGCCCTAATTATCCACACAAAAGACGACAAAGAATTCAGCACTAATGTGACAGATTCTTTGTCGTCTTTGCATAATCATTGTCATTTAGCTGTAGGTCAGCAGTAATGGAAGTGGCAACAATCAGTAGCCCAAAATTTTGTGCCAGACTCACCACAATCAAGCTTTAATTAGCGTCTGTTTCGACCCATTTTTTCAAACAGATCACATTAATGGCACCTTCAATTAAGATCACGACTGCCATCGCAACAATTGAAACCCAAATTTGACTCCAATCATTATTACTAAAGGCAACTCGTGACACCCAGGCAACACCATGAATAATAAAGCCAGATAACCGCAATGTTAAGAAAATCACGACAACGTAAATGACGATATTGACGACTTGTTGCCGCATCTTAGGTAAGAAGCTGCTGGCGGCCCGCGTAATCAGGTGTACAAACGAAATCGTGCTCCAAATGAGCAAGTTCAAAATCAAATACAACACGACAACTGCAATGAGCATGCCAACGAAATCAGTCATTGCCCGTGCTGGTGGCATATTCCCCATCATGCTAGCACCACCATCACTAAAGAACGCAATGGAAACTGCAATGCTGCAGACGACTGCTTGAATAATCGTAAAGTACACCAAATTGACTAATGACGTTAATAGATTCGTACTATAAAGTTTGGTTTCTTCAACCGGCATCAAGCGAAACGAATCCGCTGTATAAGTCTTTTCAATACCGAATGCAAGTATGATGACGCCGACAACGCTTGGTAATGGTGCCCAGCCCATCGTGGCAAACATCAAGGTCGAACTTGAGAATTCACCTTTAATCGCGACCCAAATCAACGTCACCACAGTCGCAATTAATTCTAGTGCTAACAGTTGATTCATTTGCCGAAACTTGTCACGGCTCATCGCTTTAAATAATGACCCAAAACTAGTCATGCTGAACCCCTCCTTCGTACAAACTTTCATAATAGTCTTCAATTTCCAATCCAGTCTGATTACGAATTTCATCCGCGCCGCGATGGACCGCAATCGTTTGATCTTTGACGACCACAATTTCATCTAACACGGACGCAATCTCGGTCACATAATGATCACTGATCAATAATGTGGCATTTTCAGGGGTCCATTGGATGATACTGCTAATGATTTTCTTACGACTCATACTATCGATACCACTGAATGGTTCATCTAATAAGTACAACTCAACCTGTCGCGCTAACGTCAACGCGATGATAAACTTTTCACGCATCCCTTTGGATAACGCACTCAATTTCAAGTCGTCATTAATTTGTAGAAATGCTGCTAAGTCTTGGTAGCGTTTCAAGTCAAAGTCGGGATAAACGAGTTGATAGAAGCTCACCACGCGGGCTAACTTCGTACTTTTACTAAACCCATGCAGTTGTTCTGAAAAGCTCACATGACTTTTGCGTTGTGCTGGCGTCGTCGTGCCGCTCACCGTAATCGTACCGTTACCTTGGGCACTACCCGTAATGAGCCGCATCAAAGTCGTCTTCCCAGCCCCGTTTTCACCTAACAAGCCGACGATTTTTCCGGCAGCTAATGTTAAATCGACATTTGCTAAAATCAACTTTTGATTACGCTTATAAGATAGATTCTCAATCGTTAAGACATCAGTCATTTTGTGCAGCTCCTTTCTGTTCAATATACCGTTTTAAACTTTCAATAATTTCATCATCACTTAAATTCAAGGCGTGCAGTTGTGCGTACACCAGTGCCAATTGTGCCATGACTAATTGCTCCTTTAATTGGGCTAAGCGGGCCGTATCTTGCGTAACAAAGTTGCCTTTACCACGTCTAGATTCGATGACACCTTCAGTGATCATCTCACTCAATGCCCGCTGAATCGTGTTGACATTAACCGTCAAATCTACCGCTAGTTGCCGGACGGCCGGTAACTTATCGCCGGGCTTTAACGTGGCCGCTAAGATTTCATGATATAAATGTTGTTTGATTTGGTAATAAATCGGGACCTTATCGTCAAATTTCAATTTGTAACGCCTTCCTAGTGTTCTATTTAACTATTACACTATAACATCATCATCTCAGCTTGACAAGTCCACGTTTAAAAAAGGTGACCCAAAAACATCATGATTCACTGATGACTGATTTAAGTGCGACAAAAGGCCGTAGACAGTTATTTGTCTATGGCCTTTTGATAGTCACTATAGTTGAAGGTCAGTCATGTGGCGATTACTTCACATATTGCTCAAGAAATTGTTGCACATGTTGCTTGTACGTTTGATACCCATGGGTGATGGCCGTTGTATGCGCCGCACCCTTTACCAACCACAGTGTTTTAGGTTGATGGGCATTACGATACAATTTTTCCGCCATTTTAGTTGGCACAAACGTATCTTTCGTCCCACTGATAATCATAATTGGCAAGCGATTCTTTTCAATCTGAGCCACCGCATCGGCTTGGCTAAATGAATAGCCAGCCCGCATCTTCGTAATCGCACTAGTCACATCTACCAGTGGAAAAGCTGGCAAATGATAGAGTTGTTGCGCTTGATAACTAATAATATCTTTGGCACTCGTAAAGGGACTATCAACCACGTAAGCTTTGATTTGTGGGATTTGTTGTTCACCACTAGCCATCGTCATACCAGCCGCTCCCATACTGATGCCACTCATCACGATTTGAGTAGTGGCCGTCTTTTTCACTACCGTTTTAGCCCACTGTAAATCATCCAGCCGCTCTAACCAACCATACCCGATCGCATTACCTTGGCTAGCACCAGCTGCCCGAGCGTCTGGGACTAAAACGTTATAGCCCAATTCATGATACATCCCAGCCCATGCGCCCATTAAGGACTTGTTACCGGCAAAACCATGCGCTAAGACCACCGTCTTATGCGACCCCTGCTTGGGAATATACCAAGCGACTAACTTCAAGTGATCATGTGATTGAATCTGCCACGTTTGCTTTTTGACGTGCGCATACCAATATTTTTCCTTGTAGACGGGACTCTTTTTAGAGAGTTTCGTACTTTGGGTAATAAATGCCTTATCACCCCGTGCAATTGCCACGTGATAAAAATAGTCACCGGCGCCAATCAAGCCACCGCCAATAATCAAAATAATCACGCCAATCGTGATGATCCATTTTTTCATTTACTTTCCGCCAACCTTATGCCATTTATTGATAGAAATATCGCCACTATCACCATGATAACGTTTATAATTAAAGATAACTAGAGCATATTTGGAGGACTGCAGATGCACTATTCAGAAACGTGGGATTTAGACACAATTTTTGCTGGTGGGATTGACTCCCCCGCCCTCAAGGCCAAACTAACCACGATTAAACACCAGTTACATGATACGCAAACCACGCTGACGAATTGGCGCGCTGACGCGGATACGCCTAACTTTGACTGGTTTCAACAACTCACAACTGAGTTACAACAATTAGAAGCGGGCTTACTACAAAGTCAGGTATTTGTGGTGGCGATTCAATCCGCGGATGCTAGCGATACAAAGGCTGGCACCATTTTGAACCAGCTTTATCAACTGGATAATCAGCGCGAAAACTTGATGACCCAGTTCAAAAAGAAGTTGGTGGCCTTACCACAAGCGACTTTTACCGCCATTCTCGATCAACCTGAGCTTCAACCTTTGGCTTTCAACCTTACCGAAATGCGTAAGCAAGGCTTAGCGTTACTCGATGATCAAACAGAAGCGTTGATCAATGATTTGGCTGTTGATGGCTTTCAAGGTTGGAGTGATCACTACGACACGTTAGTGAGTCAAATGAAGATCACTTATACAGATGAACAGGGTACAACTCAGCAGTTATCTGCTGGTCAAGCCCAAAACATGTTGGCCGCCGCAATGCCCAATCAACAACGCGCTGATTTGATGCAGCATTGGGAAGCTGCTTGGCAACAAAACGCAGCCCCGTTTGCAGACACGCTGAATCATTTAGCTGGTTTTCGGTTGCAAGACTACCGGGCACATGGCACGACCGACTTTTTGCGCAAGCCACTTGATTTGAATCGTATGAGTCAAGCCACCCTCGATACCATGTATCAAGTCGTTGCCGACAATCAAGGCTTACTGCTCGACTACTTGAAACGTAAAGTCGCATTAATGGGCAAGACCCAGCTTGATTGGCAAGATATTGAAGCGCCATTAAGTTTAGGGGCGACGACCAATCAAATGACCTATGATCAAGCGGCCGAATTTGTGATCAGTAACTTTCAAAAATTCAGCCCCAAGATGGCTAAACTTGCTAAACATGCGTTTGAGCACCGTTGGATCGAAGCTGAAAATCGACCAAACAAACGCCCCGGTGGTTATATGGAAAGCTTGCCTGAAACCAAAGAATCCCGAATCTTTATGACCTTTACCGGTTCACCAAATGACACGGCAACTTTGGCCCATGAACTGGGACACGCCTTTCATTCCGATGTCATCAAAGACCTGCCACTTTGGCGCCAAGATTATGCCATGAATGTGGCCGAAACGGCGTCAACGTTTGCCGAACTGATTGTCGCCGATGCGAATGTTAAGGCAGCGACTGATGCGAAGACGAAGCTAAATTTGTTAGATGCGAAGATGCAAAATCCACTCGCAATGTTCCTAGATATTCGGGCGCGGTATTTATTTGAAACGAGCTTCTACCAGGCCCGTCAAGATCACGTCGTTACCCCCGCTGAACTTTCTGACTTAATGCTAACTGCACAACAAACGGCTTATGGGCATGCACTAACGACGTATCACCCGATGTTTTGGGCTAGCAAGCTCCACTTCTATATTGCCGATGTGCCGTTTTACAACTTCCCATACACCTTTGGCTATCTATTTAGTTTAGGAATTTATGCCCAAGCAAAGCACAGTACTGATTTTGAAGCCCAATATATCGCTTTACTACGTGATACGGCCAACATGTCGACCGAAGACCTCGCTAAAAAGCATCTCGGTGTTGATTTGACGCAACCAGACTTTTGGCAAGCTGGGGTCGCTTTGATCAAGCGTGACATTGATGAATTTATGGCCCTCTCCGCGCCCCTATTATGATGAAATGGATGTGACTTAATATGTTTCCAGAACGTTTAAGAGCCCTCCGCCGTGGTCAAAAGATGACCTTAGGTGAACTCGCCACTGCTTTAAATCATTTACCCGATGCGGAACTGACCCATCGTAAAAATACAGCCGCCCAAATCGGTAATTGGGAACGTAACTTACGGACACCATCGTATTTAGAAGTCCGTAAACTCGCAGAATTTTTCCATGTCACGACCGATTATTTATCTGGTCGTGCTGACCAAGAGGAATATGACTTAGGCCGGATTTTCTTGTCTGGTAAACCCTTGACCTTCAACCAAGAACAACTTTCTAGTGAAGACCGCTATGAATTGTTTCAACTAATGGATGGCTATCTCCATGGCCGTCAACAACGCGCAACGGCCGATGCCATCGGCCAAGAAGAACTTGATTTACACTTTGACAACTAGGAGTTTTACATGAATCCAAAGAAATTAAAGCAATTAAAAAAGCGGGCCAAAAAACAAAGCACCGCGAGCACGCCGTACATTGTCCAAATGCAAGCTTACCGGGAGTTGTTTCAGCATGACCCGCAAATTCTCATTTTAATCAATCACGTGTTAGAAGCCGACCGCTTGATGGCAGCTGGCTTAGCTCCACAACCATTGCCTGTCTTACAAGTGCCTGATGACTTTCAAGATCAACTCTTCAAGCGCATCAACGCCCAATATGCCATGGATGATCCTAAAGGTGACGCTGAATGGAACCAACTATCAGCGGCACTACCAGCGGTTGATCAACACTTAAGAGACTTTCGCGACTACATTGAAGACCAATATGGCATGTGGGCCTATATTAGTGCCCCGTTCTTAAAAGACTTGGCCGACTTTGTTGGTAATGGCCCCGTCTTAGAAGTGATGGCGGGCAATGGCTATATTTCTAAAGGGCTCAAGCGGCTACATCCAAGTCAAACCGTGATCACCACCGATTCGAAAGCTTGGACGAAAGAAAAAGATAATCAGACTGGCAAACAACCGGTCACGTCGATTGAAGGCCTAGATGCCGTCAGTGCGTTTGAAAAATACGCCGCTGACATTGATTATGTCATTATGGCTTGGTCACCAGATAAGCTTGCCATCGACTGGGACTTGCTTCAAGCCATGCGCGCCAGTGACCATCAAGTCCCACTGATTTGTATCGGTGAAAAGTATGGCGCTACCGGCTCTAAAGCTTTTTGGGATCATGCCGATTATCAAGCGGGTCCCGCAATCGAGCAATTGAATGCCCACTATCGGCCATTTGATTTGATTCATGACCAAGTTTATGTCATCAAGTAAAGCTTTAACTAGTGCCAATCACCGTATTATTGAAATCTAAAAATATGATAACTATCAAAAAAGGCAGCGCTGCTTGACTCACTTCAAGCAACGCTACCTTTTTATATGCACCCAAAACTGGTAGCCATCATTACTGCTTTAAGCTATTTGGCTGAGCTATTTCAGCCAAATCTTCAGCTACAGCTTGTGCGGCTAAATGCCGTTGATGATTAATTCGGATACTGATGCGATCTTTTTTATCTTTAGCAGAACCATTTTTCATTAGTTGCCCTCCTTGCTATTATTGCACCAACTAAGTACCAATCGGTGTCATAACAGCACCGTTTAGGCTTGCAATCAACAAAACTGTTTACGACTCATGACCGCTAACCACCCAATCAACTGGTCAGTCTAGATTCAAACCAAATGATTCGGTCGATGTGCCAACCAGTACGCATAGCCAATCGGAATGACCCCACTAATCAAGATCATCCCCGTCAGCAATACTGGTATTAACGACGACCGCCAAGCACTAAAGACCACCAATAGTCCACCAGTCACAAAGAGTAACCAGCCGCCCAATGCATTGGTCTTACGCCAAATGATCGGTGACCGATACGTCCACCCAATTCGAAACCCCAACACATGATTAGGCGGCGCATCCACACATAACAGTCCAAAAAAACTAAATAAAGCCCCGATACCGACCAACGGTTTATCGACAGTTTTCAACAAAAACGGCCAAATAACTGCCAACAGATTATAGCTAAACCAAGCTAACGCCCAGTGTGCCGCTACTTGCCACGCAGTCCAATGATAAGTCGTCGCCAACAGGAATGGTGCGACTAGCGAGACTAGATAAACAACCGTCACTGTTGTCAGGGTCGTTAAGGTTAAGTTAAGTTGCGGCCAATGACCATGACTAGGCACCCACAACCAAATCAATAAAATGACATTCAAACAGCTTAGCCCTAACGCCTGCCAACGCCTTTTTTCAATTTTCGACATCACACTCACCACTTCTCAATTATGTGCCATCCAGAAAATTGCCCCTAAAACAACCACAATTTCTAACCCCAGTAAATACCCATAAAACCATTTCTCACGCAATGAGTATGTCTTGACGCCACTGGCCGCTTTAGCAATGCCAGCAATAAACAAGACAATAACGGGATAAAGCTCTAACCCTAAAGTACTAAATGCTAAATAATTATGACCAATTATTGGCTGGCTTGTACTGATAAAAAAACCAGTCACTAATAGGCCCAATAATAACCAAGTTGGTGCCAATGTGATTAACTTTCGCATGCGTCCCCCTCTAATACGCTTAATTGTGTGTACAGCCAGAGTATAGCATAGGGTTATGCACAACAACAGGCAAGACGGTTCCTTAATTCCCCAAATTCAGCCACTCAAACCACGCAAGTAATGAGGCACTGGTCACGATACTGCCAAAATAAACGAGTAATTGCCAATAAACCGGTCGTACTTGTCGGTTCCGCATTCGCGCCACCTCCGTTTCGACTTCAGTATACGCGCGTTAGCTGGGGATACTTTTAGTGACGTTTTATTCGGCAACTTGGCAATCAAAAAAGCGCCGTGTCTTGGGTTACCAAGATCACGACACCAACGTTATCCACAGGGGATAACTTATTTTTTCAAATGATCATGTAAAAAGCTCACCGCAGCTTCATGCATTTTATGTGGCACATGATGCACACCACCATCCGCATGTTTGAAGACGGTTTGTTGCAACGCTGGCGTTTGCGCAAAGCGTTGTTCGAAATCTGCCACATACTTATACGGTACCATTTGGTCGGCGGTCCCATTAAAGAAGAACATTGGCCGCCCCGCTAATGCTTCAGGATGCATTGACAAGTCGAACTGTGCCAACTGGTCATAAGTCTTCGTCAATAAAGCTTCGGGTAATTGGGCCCTTAGTGCCGCTGGAATTTGCGCGACTTGGTCTTTGGCAAACGCGACTGGTTCTGGTGACCCAATTAACGATACTCCGGCTTTGACAGTCGGTTGAGTTGTCATGATGCCAGCTGCCGTAATACCACCCATCGAAGTCCCCATCACACCAATGCGTTCAGGATCAGTAATCCCTTGGGCCACTAATGCTTCAACTAACCGTGGAAATTCAGCGACTGAATGGCCAACGATTGACCAGAAGTGTTCTGGATGTTGGTCCAAATCAGTGCCATCATTACGACTACCATGGAGGTAAGCTGTCGGTAAAATCACCCGAAACCCCGCACGGACTAAGGCATAACTGGCGACAAGTTCACTTGACGTTTGCGTTGTCCAGCCATGATAATCAATAATCGTTGGTAGTTTTGTTTGCGCCTGACTGGCCGCAAATACGTGTAAGACGGGCAAGTCATCGAGCTTAGTTGCTCGGACCACAACGTCTTCAAAAGTTGCTGTTGTCATACATATCACCATTTCTTTTTGCCAGAATTAATAGTTAATAGTGTAGCAAACATTTGCCATCAAACCAATTAAAAAGCGCGCATCATGGTCGTTGTCCACAATGTGCGCGTCTAAATGCGTTATTTTTCTAAAGTATCTAAGAAATCTTCAACTTGTTTTTGGGTCTTGCGGAACTTATCCACATACCGACCAATTTCTTGACCGTCTTCGATACCAACGAAACTAGGAATCCCCATCACACCCATATCTTGAGCGATTTCAATGTTGGCGTCACGATCAACCGTGATCCAATCATATTGATCATACTTCTTTTCGATGTCAGGCATCACTGGCTTGATAAAGGCGCAATCAGGGCACCAGTCCGCTGTAAAGAATAACATGTGTTTACCCGTCTTGATGCGTTCGCGAATCTCTGCATCACTTAAAGTTGCTGTTGCCATCTCAATGCCTCCATATAATGTCATTTCGTTTCAATAAACATAGTTTAACACATACAAAAAGTAAGTAAAGCGTTTTGTTTTACTTAGCGGCGGCCGTCAACGCTTGTGCTAAATCAGCGGTTAAATCGGCCGTATTCTCTAAGCCCGTCGACAACCGAATCAAATTAGCGGTGATACCCTTTTCCTGGCGTTCAGCTTCAGATAAGTCCGCATGCGTCTGCACGGCCGGGACAGTGACTAAGCTTTCAACACCACCAAGACTTTCAGCAAAAGAAATCACGTTTAAGGCTTGTAAGAACTTATTCACATCAACGCCGCTTGCCAAGTAAAAACTAATCATGCCACCACGACCAGGATACAAGACTTTTGACACATGTGGATCTTGTTGTAAGACTTTAACCAATGTTTGGGCATTCGCTTCATGTTGCCGAATCCGTAATGGCAACGTCTTCAAGCTCCGCAATAACAACCAAGCATCAAATGGATCAAGGACCGCCCCAGTCGTCACTAAGTTAAATGCCAAAGCATCGGCATCGGCTTGTGACTTGGCGACCACTGCCCCCGCTAAAATATCATTATGCCCCGCTAAATACTTGGTTGCTGAATGCACAACGATATCTGCCCCCAAATCAAGTGGCTTTTGAATCAGTGGCGTATAAAAGGTGTTATCCACAATTAGTTTAATCCCATGGGCTTGGGTCGTTTTGGCGGTCGCCGCAATATCAATCACTTTCATTGTGGGATTCGACGGCGTTTCCAACCATAGCGCGACCGTTTGTTGGTCAATGGCTGCGGCTAGTGCTGCTTGGTCTTGACCATCCCAGACTGAAAATTCCAAATGATAGTGATCGTGTAGTAAGTCAAAAAAACGATAAGACCCACCATATAGATCATCCGAAATAATGATGCGATCACCACTATGAAATAATGTGAAGACCAACTGAATTGCTGACATGCCTGAACTCAAGGCAAAAGCGGCCACGCCATCTTCTAGCTGGGCTAGGGTCTGTTCCAAAATACATCGGGTCGGTTGCGCTTCGCGTGGATAATCAAAGCCAGTTGATTGGCCAAGTCCCGCATGCCGGTACGCTGTGGATAAGTAGATAGGCGCTGAAATTGCCCCCGTTTTATCATCATCCGTGCGATTACCAGCTTGAGCGAGTAACGTTTCGATATGTAAGTTATTAGTGGATTTTGTCATGATTAGTGGCCTCTTTCTCTTTGTTGGTGTTGATGGCGACTTGATTTGCTGGAATTTGTTCTGTCAGTCTGGGACTGGTGCTGGCTATTTAATTTGCTGAAACGTGTTCAGTCGGGCAGTTTCCTCCGCTTAGCCTAGCTAGTCAACCACCCTGGAAAGTTCACCAGGGTAATTGACTAGCTAGGCTAATGCTCAGAAACTCCCGCCCGCCTTCACACTCTACAAAAAAAGCCCCCAATCCCATCTTTCAACAGGACTAGGGGCGCATGGCGCGTTACCACCCAAGTTTTATAACCAGTCACCCGGTTACACTTATCAAGTTGCAATCACAACTCGCTGGGGTATCGGCCAGTGCCGCTAGGACAGCTTTACAACCATCACTAGGCATTCCGAGCTCATCTTCATGTTGCGCACCATTACCGCTTTTCAGTTCCAACGGCTTCCTGTGAATAGCTAACAACATTACTCTTCTCATCAACATGTTTTTTAATTATATTCTCATCATACGCTAATCATGAAATCAACGTCAAGTCCTAACGATTAACCGACTAATGCCAATTGGGCTTGAATCGCCTGTAAATCAGCTTGTAAGGCACGTTGAATATCTACATTAATTTGAACTTGGCTCGTTAACTGAGCTAACCGTTGCGTTAACAGTTGTTGCTGCGCCATCAAATAATGCTGATGGCCGCTGAGGCTTACCGAAGTGACCGCTTGAGTCAGTTGTTTTCGTGGAACCACCAGTTTGATGATTTCACATTCAGTTTGTTGCTTAACGCCTGCCATATTCGGCCACTTCCCTTCAATTGATTATCTCAAGTATAGTCGGTTAGACCTACACTAAGGCAAGCGTTTTTTTGATGAATTTCACAAAAAATAATCAAATCGTCCTTATGTTTCTGACTTAATCCAACGAGTGTTCCAAATATGCTGCTCGCAGTAAGCGGAAAGCCATCACATTTTGTAGCCGTTTAATGCTGAACTGATCAGTTGTGATTCGACTCAACCAATAAGCATCACTTGCCAATTGCCAACTACGGGATTGACCACTCACACAACAGTAATCCAACGCTTCAGTTTGACCTAATAAATGTTGGACTAACTTTTGTAGTGGTTCGGGCGTCGCTAATAATTGTAAATCAGATACTTTGGCCGCTAGCAGCCAACATCGCGCTTGATCAGCCAGGCCACGTAATTGTTGGGTCGCACTTGTCGTATCGGCTAATGGCGGTGTTTTCAAGTAATAGACAGTCAGACTCAACAATGCGGCTGCGGTATTCAGTAACGATTGATGCGTCAAACTGGCCAAATAACTTGTTAAATACCACTGGCGTTGCAAGGTCGCCGTTACTGGTTGCCCTAACTGTGTGAAAACTTGGGTCATGGTCTCTAGCAAACGTGCATAGGCCGAATTTTCAAGTCGGGTCACCAAGGTTGCCAACGCGTATTGCTCATAAATCTCACTCATATCGGTGTCGGGATCCCACATCAACAAGTCAACATCATCTCGCGCCACTAATTTGGTTAGTACCACTTGGGCGTCAGTCGACCATGCACCCATTGGTTCAAAATCATGACCATTTAGTTGTAACGCATACTGTCGCATTGATTTCACCACCTGTCTTAATTGATTGGTTTTACTTTAACACCTTCGGCCCACTCGAAGGCAACCATTTAGTCATTTTTGTTGATTAAATCGTTACGAACGTTTTAATTTACATTTCTAGGGGTAATGATTATACTTACTGTAACCCCAAGGTGATTTTTCGACTACCGTTATATCGGTAAAAATGCGTGAGCTCACCTAGTTATTATTTAGTTAACTGTCACACTTTTTAGGGAGGGTTCGAGTTGTCCTATACAATTCAAGAAGTCGCTAAGAAAATGGCCATCTCAACATATAGTATTCGTTACTATCATGATCATGGCATGTTGCCATTTGTAAAGCGCGATGAAAATAATAATCGGATTTTTGAAGATGTCGATCTCGAATGGTTACATATCATCGTGTGCCTGCGTCAAACCGGGATGCCGGTCGAACGGATTCAACATTATTTAGACCTCGTTCAACAAGGTGAACAAACCGTGCCAGAACGTTATGACATGATGAAGGCCCAACAGACACGCACACTCAATGAAATCAACGATTTACAAGTGCATTTAAAAACAATCAACTATAAAGTTGACCATTATGCAGATATTTTGATCAATCACAAAGCTGACAGCTTCGTACCATCGAACTTAGAAGAAGCCCAGCAACATGATGTTTATCAAGAAAATCAGCCTTAACCTAAAAGAAGCGTTTGAGCCTTGACAGCCCAAACGCTTCTTTTTTCTGATTAAGTTGATCTACCGTTGCCGTTCACCAGGAACAATCAGGAAGATTGCCGCTAGTAAGGCTAACAACAATAACCCACTCCCTGTTAATATCGCTTGCCGGAAACCAGCCAATGGTTTAGTTACCAAATCTTGAACAGCCACTAAAATCGCCAAGCCGACTGATCCACCAATTTGGTGCATCACATTAACGACCCCCGAAGCTGCACCAGCATCCGCCCCTTTCGTGTGAGCGACACCAGCAGCTGTAAAGGGACTTAAAGCCAAGCCTTGACCAATCCCGATAACGACCATTGGCGCAGCAATACCCAACCAATACCCCGTTTGTGGCGTAAAGAAACTCATCCAAAACATCCCAATTAAGGTTAACCCAATCCCAACAACCAATAGGCCACCGTTGCCCCATTTAGCCGTTAAACGCGCCACTTGTAAGGCCACAATAAAGTTCACGATTGTGAGTGGGAAGAAAGCCACGCCAGCCATTAACGCACTAAAGCCAAGTTGATTTTGCATTAATTGTGGGGTAATGAACCAAAACCCTAACATCGCCCCTAAATATAAGAACCGCCCGAGATAAGCCCCGATCCGTTCACGATCTTTAAACAAGCGTAGTGGCATAATCGGTTGCGCCGTTCGTTTTTCTTGCCAAATAAAAATCGCTAACATGATGACGGCCAAGATTAGTGCTGGTAACTGTAGCCAAGTCCCGACGATGCTATAAACTAACGCACTCATCCCAATTAATGAGGTCAAGGTCCCAAGCCAATCTAGACGACCACTTTGACCCTGATCGGCAGATAAATGCCGTACGGCCAAGTAAAACATCCAAATACTGATGGGCACATTGATAAAGAATCCCACGCGCCACGTTAACAGGCTGGCAAAGACCCCGCCAATCACCAAACTCACACTCGCACCGATTCCAGCCATCGCCCCATAATACGCAATCGCGCGGACCCGTGCTGAGCCCGTGTACGTATCCATTAAAATGGCTAACGTCGTTGGCGCTAAAATTGCTGAGCCAATGCCTTGAAACGCCCGCGCTGCAATAATCATTGGGGCATTAGCTGCTAAGCCAACGATCAACGACCCCAGACCAAAGATCACCAAGCCGATTTCAAAGATACGCCGCCGACCAAATAAATCACCAGCCCGGCCGCCTAACAATAAGAAGCCGCCAAAAGTTAATGAATACGCACTGCTGACCCACGACAGCGTCTGTTGGTTCAAATGCAAATCTTGGGCGATTTTTACCGTCCCAGTGAAGATAATCGAGTTATCCAGTAAAATCATAAAGTAGCTAAATAGAATAATTAATAAAATCCAATCAAATCGTTTGTTCTTAGTCATGTTCATGCTCCTTGTCTTTCAGTGAATAAATGCAGTTTAGACCTTCATCTGCACTTCAAGGCAAGGGGTTATTTTCATTCTTTTACAAAAAATCGTCAGTACAATACTGACGACCCCATAAATCAACCTAGCGATAGACCGGTGAATCCCCGTCAGTCCCTGGTTTAGCGATTCCTAAACTACTATTAGCATGTAAATCTGGTTGCACCATAATTTTCATAATTAAATCTGCGATGCTGGCTCGTGAGATAGTCGTGCCTTTAAAGGTCGTCCCCTTTTCAGTCAATTCGTAGTCGATTTCAGCCGCATTCGTCATATAACCAGCTCGAATAATCGTCGCATTAATCGCTGCAGTTTCAATTACTTGAGCGGCCCGCCGGGTATCTTCCATCACATCATGGCCAATTGATTGTTCCAACCATGCATCAAACTTAGCTGGTAATTCATGATATAAGCCTAACCCCGTCACATAAATCAAGCGATTAACGCCAGTAGCTGTCATCGCCCGCACGATGTTTTTGGCCATCGGCTCAAATGTCCCACCTAAGTTAGCATAGACCAAGTCTTGACCGATCATGGCAGCTTGCAAGGTCGCATAGTCGTTGACGTCGCCTTCAATCAGCGTTTCTCGTTGTGGGTCAATCGGTTGCATCCGTTCGGCATGCCGCAAATACAGCGTGATATGTGCCTCGGTCTCCGTTAACAAACGTTGACGAACCAAGCGGGCAATCTGCCCGTGGGCCCCTAAAATCAAAATATTCATTACTTTTAACTCCTTATTATTTTAGTAGGGTTAGTTTAAAACTTAAAGTCGACTTTAAGTCAAGCCAACGGTTTAAAAAAAGTGGCGGCCGCATTGGTCGTCACTTTAAATACGTTAGTTATTGTCAGTCATATCCGTTTGATGTTGCCGTTCCAATGCCCGTAATTCCGCTTCCGTGGTCAGCATGTGGTCATCAAAATGGGCCAATTTATAATTCAGATGGTCAATCGCGGCTTGTAAGTCATCGCGCTTTTCGGTCATCGCTGCCAATTGTTCTTGCAAAATAGCCTTTTGTTCTTTGGTATTATCCGCTTGGGCATCGAATAATTCGATGTAGCGTCGCAAACTTTCAATGCTCATCCCGGCCGCTCGCATTTGAGTCACAAACCGAATCCGCCGTAAAATACGGTCGTCAATCTCCCGATTACCCACTGGACTACGATCGATTGGTGGAATCAGGCTTTCCCTTTCATAATATCGAATGGCCGCTGACGACACGCCAGTCTTTTGACTCGCTTCTTTAATATTCATCGCGACTCACCTAATAGACTGGCCGGTCTTGGCCTTGGGTTGCTGGATCGGCAATTCCCAGACTGTCGCGTTGATAACGGCTAGGATCTTGAATCAATCGCACCACCACATCCGCAATGCTTTGACGTGACCCAGAGACCCCATTATAAGGTTCATCTTTAGTGGTCAGTTGATAGTTCACTTCATCGCGATCATTCAACCAAGGTAAACGCAACGTGGTGTAACTTAAATCAGACGCTGCTAATAAAGCATCCGAACGTTGGGCTGGTGCCATCCCACTGCCAATCATTTCTGCATTCCAGCGCCCAAATTCACCGGGCACTTCGTTATAGAGCCCTAAGACATTCGTGAATAGCACCCGTTTGACTTGCTTAGCTTGCATTGCAGCAATTACATTTTTCGTTAAGCGGTTTTGCGTATCATGATCAACGACAGCCACAAAAACGATATCTTGGCCAGCCATCGCCGTACTAACGGCCTTAGCATCGGTTAAGTCGCCTTCGACTAACGTGACCCGTTGATTATCTGCCAAGTCACTAAGGCGACTCGCTTGGCGTAAGAATAAAGTTAATTGAACATCTTGAAACGCTGGTTCAACTAATAAACGACGTTCCACAATACGGGCGATTTGGCCATTGGCGGCTAAAATTAACACATTTTTCATTTTTAATAACTCCTTTATTTAACACATTTAAATTGGTTTTATTTAACCAATGACCACACTCTAAACCTTCATGTGCGCTTTAAGGCAAGCGAAAAACTCAAGAAAATAACTTACATTTTAAACTTAATGTTATATGACTTGTTAAGCGACCAAAAAAAGGCAGCCCCAACACTGCTTATGCAATATCGAGGCTGCCTTTGATTGACGTTACCATGGGACAACTAGTCCCAGTTACTTTTTACTTGTGCGTATTGACCAATATAACTACTCTTAACCCAGCCAGACAGCCGGTTGCTGTCAGTTGAAACCACGTGATAATACGTATCTTGTTCGCGTGTGCGTGTTGCCACTTGATCAATCTTAAACTGTGCCAGATGCGGAATCGTTGTCGAATTCAGGTCTGACATGTGCCCTAATTTCTTAGTGCCATATTGCGTGTATGGGACATAATTCCATAACGTCCCACCGGCGTAAATCCCAACACTACCAGTCCAGTTGACAGGAACCGACGTGCCAGTTGTTGTCGTTGCCGCAGACTTGATACCGCCGGCAAAAGTGCCAACTCGCTTACCACCATAAACATAGCCGCGATACTTGCCATTCATGGTGACAACCTTATAATAAACGGCGCCAGTATTAGTGACTTGGTAGCCATAAGCCCGGAAGTAATACGTTGAACCTTTATAAGCTTGATTCTTGCTATAAGTGGCATAGTATTTTTGATTTGCCGTGCTATAGGTCCCAAACTTCTTCATCTGGGCCTTTGATGCCACCAGCTTAGCACCCTTTACAGTCCCAGGTTTCGTATATAAGGCATACTTACCGTTAGCTGCAACATTCCGTTTGCTTCCAGCCGTCGTCAGCTTCGTGTACTTGGTTTTAATCGTGGCCGCTGATGCAGTCGTTTGCGAGCCAGCACTAACCGCAAATAAACCCATGACGGCAACACTTGTTACTAGTAATCGCTTAGTTATTGTTTTCATGAATTAATCCCCTTTATTGATTACTATATTATACAACTGAAGCCTCAATATAATCATCAGATTGGCATTACCTTTTATCAATGATTGAAAAAGAGCTATTCAGTTGGCGTCATTATGCCAACTGAACTTAACCCGATAATCGGCGACAAACATCATATTATCAAAGTTAACAACACGTTCATCATGACACCAGTCAAAGCTGATTTGTTTGCCAACGAAGCCTAGTGGCATGGCCTCCGTGATAGTCTCACCGATGAAGACCATAGCATGGGACGAAGCAGCCAACTGATGCCCATCAAAACAGCAGCTTTCATAAAACCAAAAAACACCTAAAAAAAAGCCTGTGACGCTATCCCCTAATTGGCTACAGCATCACAGACTTTTAACATGACTTATTAAATTTAAAATCAACAATTTTAACGACTACTGTAAATAAGCCGCCACTAACAAGAAATACACGATTTCAAAGACGGCGACACCCGCAGCTACAGCTAAGGCACCTAATTGTCCCCAGCGTGAGTGACTCCAGCGCAAATCAAAATATAATTCAGTAATGATGACACTAACAAAGCCCGTGCCAATCCCAAATCCTGAATGCAATAACATCAGCCATGGCCCTAAAAGCCCCGTTAATAATGCCGCCCAACCACTAACTAAAGTTAGTCGACTTTCAAATTTCGTCATTCGACAATCACCCCACCCTGTTATTATTCGCCAATCACACCATAAACGCAATCTGGTTGCTAATTGGCCGAACAATCTTAACCTTAATTTAGGTAAAAATTGCGGGTCAACGCAGTAGTTTTAATCGCTTTTACCGTCAGGCTGACTAAAATATGGTCAAGCTAGCGATTTCGATATGACGACCTAATCTCAACGTGACCGGTCGATGCTACTAGCAAAGGCGACTACCCATTGGCAGTCGCTTTTTTAGTCAAAAAAATACGCCAACTGTTAAAAACAGTCAGCGTATTCTTTCGCGGCACTGGGAAACCCAGTGGGGGTGACGCTCCACAACGTCAGTGACCCAAGCATTCCGCATATCCGTCGGAAAAACATACCCCGCTATCAATTTAGTCACTAGCCGCTCGCGCGGAACCACCATCACTGATGATCTGACTCTATCGACTCATCGCATTGGTAATGCTATCATCTTTTAACCTATTATGCAAGCGACAATCAAAAAGGCCACCTTAACCCCAGGCGCTTCTTCCGTGAGTTAAGGTGGTACCTTTTGGTCATTTGATTGTAACATCTTGGCTCTGACACAAGTACTATCATACCGAATGATTGTAAAACTATCATAAAGAACGTGTAAAGATTAGTCCTCGTCGGCCGCCGTCATAATCGTTTCTAAACGATCTAATTGCGCATCAAACCAGGTCGTTACTATTTTTAACGCGCCCTCCCGATCAGCTAAAACATCATCAGCCGCACCAATTTCATCAATGCGTAACCCTGAGCGGAACGCTTCGGATTCCGCAATCATGTAAAGTTTGATGGGCATCGTATCTTCGGCCATCGTCACTTTACCAATTTCGGTAATTGATGCCAGTGGTAAGTTGATCACACTCGTCTCCAATCGGAAACTAATCGCTGGTTCATGATCAGTTGTGAGTTCCGCTTGGACTAGTTGATCTTTCGCAACTGCATCTAAAAAGTCAGTTAGCCAAGCCGAGACTTGGGGCTTTAGTTGTGCATAAGTTGCTTGCATCGTTGTTTTAGTTATTTGGTCGCCATTAACGGCATCAATAAAATCTTGTACATTTCGTTGCATATTATCCCTCGTTTAGTTAGTTTTTCGCCACCGGGTCAGCAATACCACCGTGTAAAAATTCACAGCTAAGCCAACGGCCCCCACGACTTCTAATAATAATTTGATTTCCATGCCGGTCGTACTTTGATAGCCCGACATAAGTGCACTGATCAGGCCAAGTGAGTAAATTACCAGCACTAGTCCCAAAACATAGAAGCCAAGCATGCGGTTCAAATAGACCGCCACCACGCCTAATAAATATAAGACTAAGGCGATCAATAACCCCTGCCACATGTGAGCGGTAGAAATCGGTTTCGTCTGCAGCTTCAACTGCGACGCCGACATCATCCAATTGACGATACCGTAACAAAAAAAGGACACAAACGCAAATGCCACCAAACGGGTGAGCTTCACACAATCACTCCTATAATCGTTTCTATTGCGCGATTAAATCAATAATGTCTGGCCGTGGAATCCCCGTAAAGTACCGGTTCAAATCCACGTCTGCCAACTTATCCGCAATCGCCGCATGATCGTAACGCAATCCAGTTAAGGCTGCCTCAATCTCATGGACGTCACCACTACCGAAGAAATCACCATAAAATTTAATTTGTTGGATATGGCCATCTTCAACTAACAAACGGGCATCGATCGTCCCCATGTCAAAATGTTTACGCCGTTTTACTGAGAACTTCGGCGATTTACCATAAACCCAGTCCCAATTAGCATAATAGTCTTCATAAATTTTATCAATGGCTTTTTGTTGTTCCGGCGTCACTTGATATTCTTTATCCGCAATCTCAGCGAGCGAGTCAACACCAAATAACTTGGTCAATAACACATCACGGAATTCAGGCACCGTGATATCTTGATATTCTGGTGCCAAATATGGCCGCAAGTTAGTGACCCGGCTCCGGACTGATTTGATGCCTTTAGAGGCGATTTTGTCCGTTGGTACCGTTAAAGCTTGGGGAACGACTTCCAAGTCGACATTTAACATCAACGTCCCATGTGAGAAGGTCTTCCCATTACGTGAATACATCGCGTTACCAGAGAACTTCCGACCATCGACTAACAAGTCGTTACGCCCACTAACGGTTGCGGTTGTCGCGCCCATGTCGTGTAACGCATCAATAATTGGTTGCGTAAAAGTCTTAAAGTCCCCAAATTCCTGGCTATCACTGTCGACCACAAAGCTGAAGCACAAGTTACCGAGATCTTGATAAACCGCGCCCCCACCTGATAACCGGCGCGTCACCGTAATATTATGTTCGCGCACATAATCAGCGTTGATTTCTTCCAACGTATTTTGATTACGGCCTACGATCAAACATGGTTCTTCATAGTAGAACAAGACCAATGGTTCATCAAATTCTACATTGTTCATTAAGTATTGTTCTGTGGCTAGGTTACGGCCAATTTCATGATCTTTCATTGCAACATAATACATGGTTTATCAGCTCCTCAGCTCTAAGATAAATTAATCATACAACAGAATAAAAAAAGGACCCACCATGTGAGCCCAGTTTTTGGAAGAATCACTAAAATTTAGTGTGGATTCTTCATCCCCCAAACATCATCGATCCACAATCCGTATCCCGGTGTGCTTTGATTGGCGGCTAACACACTCCACGGATATTTCGTGCCATCAATAGATGGAAGTTGGTCAGTCGGTTATCCGAAATTAGCGGAAACGCTGTATACTGCACTAGCTATCACTTGACGGGTTTGTTACAACAATTGGGTAACGTTGATACTGACCTTAGATTCTTCCGATAGCACTAATATAGCATACAATGTAAGCGATTGCAATAATGGTATGATGCGATTAGTTTTTGGCGAAACTGTTGTATTTCCGCTCTACCTGATTTGCCGAAACGTGTTCATTCGGGCTGCCAGTTCCGCTTGCTACGCTAAGTCAACCAACCGGAAACCCACCGGTTAATTGACTTAGCTAGGCAATGCTCCCTGGCAAACCGCCCTCACTCACACTCTAAAAAAACACCTCAGTCAGCTGACGCCAACCAGAGTGCCTAAAATTAATAGCGGTCGTAATCGCTATCCATTTGATACTTTTATTATAGGTCTCTTTGGTAGCGTTGCCAACTTTTTTGCTTGTTGTCAGGCGCGAATTTTTAAGCAACTAAACTAAAAGGCTTACACTTTCGCGATTTAATGCTAAAATAAAACTATTAATTAGCTACTAAAAACGGGGGTAACCATTATGTTACAACAATATCAAAATATCTTGGTACCAGTTGACGGTTCCAAGGTCACCGAAGAAGTGCTAAAACGCGGCATCGAAGTTGCCAAACGTAATAACACCCACCTCGATATCTTAAACGTCCTTGAAGTTAACCAATTTAGTGACACGTACGGCGGTGCGGTCAGTGGTGATGTCATTTATAAACTTTCTGAAGACGTTCAAAAACGCTTAGAAGAACTTAAACAAGAAGCCATCGACGCTGGTGTCACCGACGTTGATATGCATGTGCGGTTTGGGAATCCTAAGACGGTCATTGCCCGCGAATTTCCAGCTGATCATCATAATGAATTAATCATGATCGGCTCAACTGGGTTATCCGCAGTTGAACGTTTGATGGTCGGTTCGGTAACAACTTACGTTAGTCGTAACGCTGTTTGTGATGTTTTAATCGTTAAACCAGAAAAGTAAATCAAACCTCAAATAACGCGGTCACGCGTTATTTTTTTATGCAAAGGAGACACATGATGGCTTGGCTTAAAACACTCACAATTCCAGCCAGTCTGGACCAACAAACCGTCCGAACTTGTTTACAAACTTGGTTAGTCCCCAAGCGGATTCAAGGTCAATTACGACAAGGTCACCGCATTTGGGTCAATGCTTTACCCGCTTCGGTTGCGACGGTGGTGCATACTGGCGACCAATTACGCTTGCAGTTTATTCCCTCTGACTTTCGTACACCGACTTCAAATTATTTACCAGATACAACGGGTACGGCTGATATTCTCTATCAAACAGCTGACTTATTAGTCGTCAACAAGCCAGCTGGTATCAAGGCCCATCCAAATCAACCTGGTGAAGTGGGCTCGATTCTAAACTACTTAGCAGCCGACTTACAAGCCACTAATCAGGCCCCTTACATGGTTCATCGACTCGATCAGATGACTTCTGGGGCCATGCTAGTGGCCTTAAATCCCATTGTGGTTCCGATCTTAGACCGCTTGATTAGTAGTAAACAGATTCATCGTACCTATTACGCTTGGGTCCGGGGGCATTTTACAACGACCACCGGTCACTTTGATGACCCGATTGGCCACCACCCCACTGACAAACGCAAACGCTGGATCAACACCGTTGATGCGCAGACGGCATTAACCGATTATCACGTGTTACGTACGACTGCGCATCATAGTCTCGTCCAATTAGACTTGTACACTGGCCGGACACATCAACTCAGGGTTCATTTGGCCGCAAACGGCCATCCGATTATTGGTGACCCGCTGTACGATGACCAATTTTCACCGGCCATTCCGCGACTATTTCTTCACGCTTGGCGCTTACAGTTACAGCTTCCCTTTACCGGCGAAGCAGCCACCGTTGAAGCACCACTACCAGTTAGTTTTAAAGCCGACGAACAAATTGAGGGTTACTAACAACACCACATACTTCCCAGACAGTAAAAACTAATGGTGCCTATGATTCGAATAACACGAACAATACAGCCGCTACCAATTTCTATGGTGGCGGTTCTTTTTATACTGGTTCAAATCCATCTTAGCCGGAGGTCAACAGTAATGGAAGTTGCCGTGCAAGTGGTGTTAATGCCGGTGATTTTTACCGACATTTACACCACTTGCACGGCAACTTTTCAGGTTCGGACCGGTCGCCACGACAACTGGAATTACTGCTGACCGGAAGCAGCATTTAAAGAACAATTTACCCGTTTGGCTAACATCTCAATCGAACCTAAAGACAAAAAGCGGCGACCATCGCTGGCCGCCGACACTACTTAATTTTTACTTATTTAAGACCTGTCCATTGCCAATCATTCACTTCTGGCAAATCAGTCCCAGCATCACGAATATAAGCCGCATGCTTAGCTAACATATCATCCATTTGTTGAACAAATGCCGCACCCGTGTTTTCCATTGCTGGTTGCGCCGCAATCGCTGACTTAGCTAAGTCGAACCGATCCATTTGGTTCATGACCCGGACATCAAATGGCGTCGTAATGTCCCCATTTTCACGGTAACCATGAACGTAAAGATTGTGATTGTGACGATCAAAGAAGATATCACGAACCAAGTCTTCATAACCATGGAACGCAAAGACCACTGGCTTGTCCTTAGTAAAGTAATGATCGAATTCACGATCCGTTAACCCCCGAGGGTCTTTTTCAGGACTACGTAACTTCAAGAGATCGACAACATTGACAAAGCGAATCTTCATGTCAGGGAAGCTTTGATGTAATAATTCAATCGCAGCTAACGTTTCCAAAGTAGGTTCAGTCCCAGCCGCCGCAAAGACGATATCTGGTTCGCTACCTTGATCAGTACTTGCCCAATCAACGATTCCTAAGCCGTTATCGACCAATTGCTTGGCTTCTTCAATGTTGAACCATTGTTGCCGAGGATGCTTAGAAGTGACCACATAGTTGATCTTTTCTTGACTACGTAAGATCACATCACCAACAGCTAACAAGGTGTTGGCATCAGCTGGCAAGTATTCGCGAATATATTCAGGCTTCTTTTCAGCTAAATGCGTCAATGCACCAGGATCTTGGTGGGTATAACCATTATGATCTTGTTGGAACACCGTTGATGACGCAATGATGTTCAATGATGGGTACTTGGCCCGCCAATCAAGTTCATTAGCTTTACGTAACCACTTGAAGTGTTGCGTTAACATGGAATCCACGACCCGTAAGAACGCTTCATAACTGGCAAATAACCCATGCCGACCCGTTAAGACGTAACCTTCTAACCAACCTTCAGCTTGATGTTCAGATAATTGGGCATCTAAGACTCGCCCAGCTGGCGCTTCGTATTGGTCACTATCGGTATGCACGTCTTCTAGCCATTGCCGATCAGTGGCTTCAAAGATGCCATATAGACGGTTAGACATCGTTTCATCAGGACCAAATAACCGGAAGTTCTTAGGATTCTTCTTGATGACATCACGCAAGTAATCTGACCAAACGAGCATATCTTGTTTGACATTTTCGCCCCGTTCAGTTGTATCAACGGCGTAATCACGGAAGTTTGGTAAATTCAAAGCCTTAGGATCAATCCCACCATTCGTAATCGGGTTAGCGGCCATGCGGCTTTGCCCTTGTGGGATAATCGCGGCGATTTCAGGCTTTAATTGGCCATCTTCAGTAAAGAGTGCGGCTGGTTGATATGATTCTAACCAGTCTACTAACGCGTCAGCGTGTTGCATGTCATTTTGGTCAACTGGAATTGGAATTTGATGGGCCCGGAATGAGCCTTCAATCTTATCACCATCCCATGATTTAGGACCGGTCCAGCCTTTAGGCGCCCGGAAAACGATCATTGGCCAAACTGGCAACGTTGCATCGTTGTTTTCACGCGCATTAGTTTGAATGGCTTGAATCTTTTCAATCGCTTCATCCACAGCTTTAGCCATTGCAGGATGCATCTTTTCAGGATCATCGCCTTCAACAAAGATTGGTTCCCAATTCATGCCTTCGAAATATTGCGTCAACTTTTCATCAGACGTCCGACTTAATAACGTTGGGTTAGAAATCTTAAAACCATTTAAGTTCAAGATGGGTAAAACAGCCCCGTCATTGATTGGATTGATGAACTTGTTTGATTGCCAAGAAGTCGCTAATGGCCCAGTTTCAGCTTCACCATCTCCAACCACGACCGCCGCAATTTCATCGGGATTATCTAAGATCGCTCCAGTACCATGTGACAAGGAATAACCTAATTCGCCACCTTCATGGATAGAACCTGGTGTTTCTGGTGCCGCATGTGACGCCACGCCGCCTGGGAAGGAGAATTGTTTGAACAGTTTTTGCATCCCAGCTTTATCTTGCGTAATTTCTGGATAAATATCGGTGTAGGTCCCGTCTAAGTATGAGTTAGAGACCATCACTTGGCCACCATGACCTGGCCCTTCAACATAAAACATCTTCAAGCCATACTTATTGATAGCTCGGTTTAAATGGGCATAAATAAAGTTTTGACCCGCAATCGTGCCCCAATGGCCGATTGGGTGAACTTTAACATCACTAGCCTTTAATGGCCGTTGTAATAATGGGTTCGCTTTTAAATATAATTGGCCAACGGATAAATAATTGGCTGCCCGCCAATATTGGTCAACTTTTTGCAAATATGCTGGTGCTGAATAATCTGTTGTCATTATGGACACTCCTTAATTTGCAGTGGTTACTTGTCATCATTTAATTTCGTTTACAGGTACCATCTTATCAGGTTATTTTTAAAAATCAACCTTTTAGGCAATTGGAACGGTCCAATTAATCGAATTGGCAAAAATAAGACAAGTAAAAACCAGTGCTATCAAAGTGATAGCACCGGTCGGGGATAACTTAATTATTTTTATTTAAATTGGCAACAATTGGCAATTAAGGTGATTTACTTCAAATTAACAAATGATTCGTTGTAAGTCATTGTCCGCTTACCCGTTAGGAAAATATCGGTCTGTAAACTCTTGGCACTGGCCTTTTTCATTAAAACGGTCACTTTCTTACCACCGATCTGTCGCTTAGCAGTTTTGTCATAAGGATTGGCATTACCCGCAAAGCCAATCCGATACCACCCACCACTGGCCTTTTTAACACTCAAATCCTTACCGGCAATTTTATGATGGAACCCTTTACTACCAGCATCGATACTATGTTTGGTCAGCTTACTATATCGTGGATCACTAACGCTCTTTAAGCGTTGCGTCCAAGTATGGCGGAACTTCGTTGGTACGGTCGCGGTCGTTGCGGCTTGTGCTGGCATGGTGATCATGCCAGTCCCCCCAAGCATTGTTTGCACTGAGCATTAATTTACGCATCATTCATCCTCCAAATTTAAGTCTCCCCGATATAACGTTAACTTAACTTTGGTTTACCGGTTCACTTAAAAGAGGCTAGTGAAATCGATTACATTTTCAATCTAAGGGACTGGCTCCCTTAAACTTTGACGAAGGTCGTGTATTTCATGTATTGATAATGCAGCCGCATATTGGATACTTCAAATGGGGTACCATCATCTAAGAAGAAGATCCCACTCATCACGCCAACTGGTTCAGTTGGTTTTAAATGCAATAACGCTTGATCATTGTCGTTAGACGCATCGGCCGCAATCGATAAGAATGACTTGGTCACTGCTGCATGTTTCGTCGCTTGCACATAGTTAAAAATCGAACCACTAATAACTTCACGATTCAATTCTGGCACTAATTTAATCGGAATATAGCCCGTTTCAATCATAAACGGCTGGTCATCTAATAACCGTAAACGTTTAATCTCATATACGAACTCATCAGCTGCTAAAAATAAGTCCTGTTGCAACTCTTGACTTGCAGGAATCACTTGAAAGTCTAATAATTGAATACTGGGACGGGCACCTTCTGTGTTCAAGCTATCGGTGATGCCCAAGTTAGTCCCTTCGTATTGAAATGAAGATTGGTTTTTAAGATATAATGGGTTAATGAATGTACCAGAGCCCCGTTTCTTAAAGATCAACCCTTGATTCGCTAACACGTTTAACGCGCGTTTAATCGAACTACGACTAACCTGGTACTGTTCACTCAAGCTCCGTTCATCGGGCAACTTCTTATCAGCAAACTCATTGGCCATGATTCGCTTTTTTAAATCCGTCATGACTTGTTGATAAACTAAATCGGCCATGTTGGTCCCTCCTCTGCCTTGCTTTCTTACTTGTAGTATAGCAGAGTTTTACAACCAGTGGCGGAATTACGGCGGTCCATTTGATTAATTGGAACGCACTTTTATGATTGTGAGGATTTAAAATGTCAAAGAAGAAGAAAAACAAAGAGGCACTCGGCAAGACTTTAGTTGAAAAGATTTTGGACAAAGCCAATGTCAGTTATCAACAATACGAATTTCCAACCGAAACTGAAGGCGATGTTGAACAACTGCAAGTTGATCACTTAGGTGTTGATGAACATCATATCTACAAGACGCTCGCCTTGATTGGTAACAAAACGGGGCCACTAGTAGGCGTCTTACCACTAGATGAACATTTGAGTTACAAGAAGCTAGCTAAACTATCCGGTAATAAAAAAGTCGGTATGATTCCGTTAAAAGACTTGGAGCGGACGACTGGTTACCAACACGGCGCTAACACCCCGGTTGGGATTTGGGAGACCAAGAAATTTCCAATTTTCATCAATGATAGCGCGAAAAAACAAGGTAAAATCTTAGTATCGTCCGGCAAGATTGGCCGTTCAATTGAAATTGACGCCGAAGACTTACGCAAACTTGTGCATGGGACTTTCGGCGATCTAGCGGAGTGAGGCTTTGAAACAACTGATCATTAACAATGTGCTGGTCTTAGGCAGTTTACTAGGCTTACCAGCCGGGTTTGCGTGGTTACTGACACGCGTTAATCGCCAAACCAAGGGTAATCTAGTCAGTCGTTTTGGCCTTAACAGTCAGGTCTATCTCGGCTGTCTGGGAATTATCATTCATGAAACCAGTCATTTGATCATGGCATTAATTTTTCGCCATGGTATCCAATCCGTGCGGTTGCTAAAGTTGCCCCATCTGAATCGCGCCGATGGGGCCGATGATGATTTGGCGTTAGGATATGTCAATCACACATGGAATCAACATAGCTTTTATCAAACGATTGGTAACTTATTTATCGGTGTCGCCCCAATTTTTGGCTGTACGGCGAGTTTACTGGGATTAGATTATTGGTTATTTCCCGGGTTAGCCCATGCCATCATCAAATTAGCCGCTAACCCGACTGCCCCCGCTTGGCAAGCCAGCTGGCAAGTCTTACAAGCCGGTATCGGTAGCTGGGGCCAAATGGGGTTATTGTTGATTTTAACGATTCTCATCGTCATCGGTGGTTTTGACTTAAGTCCAGCTGATTATCAAAATAGTGCGCTTGGGCTTTCAAGTACGCTGATTTTACTACTCGTCTTTACGACGGTGGTGACATTATTAGACCAACACGCCACGGTTATTTTACAAGCCGTCATTACCTTTGGTTTCACGATTGCGATTATTTTGAGCTATTCATTGCTCATTTCACTTATCGTGATGCTCATTACACGGGTTTTACGACGAACTTAAAAAAGATGTGCTAACAAAGTTACACCAGTCACTGGTGCGGCTTGTCAGCACATCTTTTTTGATTAAGCTCGATCGTCAGCTTCCCATTCAGCCTTGAATTGGGCAACAAAGTCGCGCATCACATTCGTCCGTTGATGAGCTAAGCCTTTGGCCGCATCGGTATTCATTAAGCCTTCTAGTTTGAATAACTTCTCATAGAAGTGATTAATGGCCGTGCCGGGTTCATTACGATATTGTTCTTTTGTCATCTGTTCTCTAGGCGCAATCGTTGGATCATAGATTTTCTCCCCAACATGTCCCGAATAATACAATGCTCTAGCAATCCCGATGGCCCCAATCGCATCTAACCGATCCGCATCTTGTACGATTTGACCAGCTAAAGACAACGTCTGGGTGCCATTTAGGGATTTACTAAATGACATATGGTCGATAATATCGAAAATTTCTTTTTGGGCACCAGGCATCACGTGCATCGTTGTCAATTGGTTAGCCAATTCTTGGTGGGCCAATAACGGATCCGCCATTAATTTATCATCGATGACATCGTGTAGCCAAGCGGCTGCTAACGTTAAGTTCATATCAGCATGTTCCGCTACGGCTAACCGCCGGGCTAATTTAACGACCCGCATTAAATGGTCCGTCCCGTGACCACTGTGATCTTGGGCAAGTCGTTTTTTGGCATAAGCTTCAATGGCGGTCAATTGTGTCGCCGTTATCATTTGAATCATCCTATTCCTGCGTTTGATAATACGCGCGTAACTTTTTGATCGTCCCCCGACTGAAGGTCAACCGATCGCCATTAGTCATGGTGACAACGCCTTTATTGAAATTCACGGTGACGATGCAATCCAAGTTCAGCGCGTAACTCTGAAAATCGTTAAAAAAGTGACACCCAGTCAACTGGGTCTTAATCGTACTTAAATTTTTATGTACTAAATAAGCCTGATTTGTCGTCACGATCCGCGAAGTCCGCAACCCATGCACTTTCTCGCAATAAACGATATCTCGGAGTCTTAACTTTAATAATAACGCGCCACTCTTTAAAGTTAAAGTTGGTTCTGGGGCCTGTTGTAAAGTTAACAAACGTTTCTTGATTACTTGTAACACCTTACGCACCCGTGGGACAAACTTGGCCTTGTCGAACATGTCGACTTTTGAAATGAACCCAGTTGGCGTCGTCATGGCACTCAAAGTCGCCGGCATCATATCATCACGAACGGTTACATACACGATGAACCCGTCCGGATCATAATCCCAGATTTTGGAAGCTAATTCTATCCCATTAGTCGTCTGTTTTAAGACAATATCTAAAAAATATAAATTAGGACCACTGCTGGCTTGTACTGCCTGTAAAACATCATCTGGTTGCCAGACGGATGCCAATTGATAATCGAACTGTAAGTCGTCCAATTGTGCAGTAATGACTTCGGTTAACCAGAGACGGTGCTTTTCGAGATCGTCACTGATGAAAACCTTCATATCAATCACTCTTTCTCTTGTGACACAACCACCCGTTAAGTTGTTGTGTCACCTGACTATTTTCCTAAATTAATTGTTTACAATTGATTGTGACACCTCATCAATCATACTAGAAGCCACCCCGTCCAGCAACTAAAAAAAGGCCGGTTATCCCAATTATTTTGCGGATTCCAAGGCCTTTGACATAGATTGTTCATTTTTCAATCTGTTTTGGTTTGACGTGTGCTTGATTCAAACGCATCAACTCATCAGTACGTAATTTATCAACGATCAATTGGGCAGCAGCTGACGTTAAACTACCACTTAAATCTTGATCTGAAACGGCGACTGGTTCATCAACATGATGTAATCGGTCGACTAATTCAGTAATAAAGCCATCATAAGCCCGTTTCGGATAACCCGTTGCGGTGACTTGATCGATACCTTCCCGAATCATATCCAGTGGATAAATGGGTTTCAACAAGCTAATCACGATAATATCTGCCAATTGCATGATCTGATACTTCTTTTTCACGGGCGACAAAATCACTTTGTGCTTCACATAATTATTAATCATCGCGGCCGTCACTGGATCAACGTCCAACGGTTGTAATGTTTCATTGATCAGCAACAACACTTGATCCATATATAAATCAAAGTTTGGTAATTCCGTCCACTTAGGTAAAATCACTTTACCCATGCGCTTTTTCCAGTCCGCATACGTTGCATTCGTTGCCATCTCAATCACTCCCTATCATTTATCATCATTATATATAGTTAAGCTAGTCTTGTAAACTAGCTTAACTTATAAATGGCATTAAAATTAGCGTTTGTGGTATGATTTAAACCGATATTTTAAATTCAAACAGAAAAGTGGTTGGCTTCCATGTATGAAATGACTAAAAAACATCGCACTGGTGACGATGTTAAAGAACGTGTACCGCAAGCCGTGATCAATGGCTTATGGGACCGATTAAAGGCAATGCGCCAAGAAAAATTATTGATTGATAGTACGATGGCCGTCATGTTTAGTGATGACTATGAAGATCACAAAATTTTCTTCATGACATTACAAAAAGAAGGCGCCTTTGCTAACGAATACGATATGGCTTATGATGGCCCGAAAGACTTTTTAGGTAAAGGCACTATCGTGATTTTCAAAGATCGGCCTAAGACGATTACCATGAGCATCTCAGACGCTAATAAAGCAGCAGATGCCGCTGATCAAACGAACGAAGACACTGACACAACGGACGATGCCAAGTAAAGCTTAAAGCCTTAACTAAGCTTGACGCACTAGTCGACTAAAAAGAGGTCGCCGTAAAATACGGTGGCCTCTTTTTTTGACTAGTCAACCTATTTAAAACCATTAACAATACTAATCTCTGAAAAGCGATTGAACGGTGTAAAAGTTCGCTAATCTGAGACAGCTAAATCATCTTTGCGTTCTAACACAATAATCGTTGGCGCATTTTAGTCGGTGACTCACCATAACGTTCTTTAAATTTCTTGTAGAAGAACGATTTCGACGAGTAACCAATGTACGTGACAACTTCATCAATTGACACACGTGGATTCTCTAACAAGATTAACGCTTCACGCATTCGTCGACTATCAATCAATTGAATAAAGCTCTGTCCGGTTGCCGTTTTTAGCCGATTAGATAAATAATTGGGATTATAGTGAAACGCTTGTGCCATGATTTTTAACGAGCAGACGTCATAATTTTGATCGATATACTGCAATAAATCAGCCGTTGTCACTTGATGTGGCAAAGACTTGCGACTCGGTGCGACATAACTTTTGCGCCGGATTAATTCAATTAATAGCAAGTGCAAAAAGCCATCAATTCTAGCCGTCGCAAACTGCGCCGGGCTAACGATTTCACAAATAATCCGTTCCACAATATAAGCAGGATCATCGATTTTATCATTGTTAAAATTGGCATAACCCCAAGTACCGTAAGCTTGCTTAATCGCCTGCAACTGCTGGTGCATGCGATGATCGTCAGCAATCGGTAATAACTGTGACAATTCAGCATCGACTGGCAGTAACAATGTCACTAAAACATCGCCGGCCTTCAATGGTCCCAGTTGATACTGTTGATGTGGTTTTACAAAAAGTAGATTGCCACTAGTTAATGTCATTGTTTGAGAGGCAATTGTAACTGACGCCGTCCCCGCAAAAACGTACAATATGCTTGGTTGGCTTTGCTGATGTGTATGACAACTGCCATCTTCATTCTCTAACTTAGCAGCTACAATTGGAATTAACGACGTACTATTAGGTGCTAATGTCACCCAAGCACCAGAAGCTTGACGATGCTTGGCATCCAGTTGCCATTGTACTAAAGCCTCGCCAATATGATAAATATCCATTTTGATTCCCCCGCAATATTGACGGCTACTTAATGGATTTGGCTGCGTTTAACCCCGCTAAACGCCCAGAAGTATAAGCAAATCCTAAAGTACCGCCTTCAAAATCAACATAAATTTTGCCATACATGCCGCCAGCATCGGCCCCCGCAACATACAAATTCGGAATGGCAGTGCCATTTGTCTTGGTTGCTTGAATCTGGTCATTGATGCGCACGCCACCCAATGTCCCTAAATTTCGAGCCACAAATTTAACGGCATAATAAGGACCTTGTTTAACTTTAATTAAACGCTTGGTATTGGCAAAAAACAACTTATCTTTGCCTTGCTTAATAGCACCATTATACTGATTGACTGACTTCGTAAACGCTGCTTGATTAATCCCCATTTGATTTGCTAAGCCATCAATCGAATCACTCTTAAAGACAACCCCGGTACCGGTTAATTTATTGAGTAATGGCGCAAAGTCAACGGGCGTATTTTCTTGTTTGATCGAAGTCTTCGTACTTGATGGTTCATTGAATTCCATAAAAAATTGTGGATTATGTTTCCACTTACCAAATTGATCTTCAATCGCCACCGTTCCTTTGGCTTTGATTTTATCCAGCATGCCTTTATCAAAGATTACATATTCAGTCTGTTTAGGCTGCGCAGCAATTTCAGCACCATGCCGAGCATATAACGTCGTATCGGTTTCATTGCTAAAACGCTGGCCTTGCGTATTAACTCTCAAGTTCGGATAGGCCGTAAACGTGTTCAGCATATAATACTTATCACCAACAAGTTGCGTCATCTTTTTAACGCCAGCATTCGTAAAGGTCTCCCAGAAATAATGCGTCGTATCGGTGCCTTCTTTACCAGCGCCAACTGACCAAGCCATCTTAATGCCGTCCCCTTTATTTTGGAGCACTTGGCCCTTAGTATTGGGTTTGCCCAAATATCGATTCAGCATTTTTTGATTACCACCATAACCACCGGTCGCAATGATCACTTTCTTAGCATGCACCGTTATCTTAGCCCCAGTTGCTGTTGTCCCCACGACCCCTGTCACTTTATGATGCTGATTGGTTAACAACTTTTTAGCAGGTGTTTTAAAGTAAACTTTGCCACCTTCCGCTTTAAACTTATTTATCAATGTTTTGATGGCTACTGTGCCACCTTTTTGATAACCATGCAAAGTTGCTGGGTCACCTTGATGCGCATAACTACCGCCAGTCCCTGCATCCACTAACTTCATATCAGCGCCATTCTTATTGAGCCAATCAACGGTTGGACCAGATTGATCAATAATCCGGCGAACTAAAACACCGTTCATATAACCTTGCGATGCATCTAAATACTTGTCGTAAAGCCATTTCTTCGAAACTGTCTTGTGCGCGGCCTTTTGTTGGGCACTATCAGCTGCAAACATCCCACCAGCTAACGTCCCAGCACCCATAGGCGAAGCTGTTTTTTCCATCAAAACAACCTTAACGCCTTGTTGACGGGCCGCTAATGCTGCGGCTGTCCCGGCGGCACCAGCACCGACCACGACAACATCCGTCTTAGTTGATTTTGCTTTAACAGCTTGTTTTTTAGCAGTCTTATTCAATTGTGCGTCACTGGCACCAGCTTTCTTTAGTGCTTTTTTAGCCGCCTCAATAATCCCCTTTGAAGAATGAGTCGCGCCGGAAACAACATCTACCTTAGTCGTTTGCTGCTTCACAATTTCTTTAGTAATCTGCTTAGTCGCACTTGCGGCTAATTGCTTATTATCCTGAATACTTAGTACTTTAACCGCTTTTATTTTATTTTTATCAACAGTTACCTGAACCTTGACTGGGCCATCTTTGCCTTGCCCCGTCCCCGTGTAAGTCCCCGCTTTATACGTCGCCGATTGACTACAGCCGGTTCCACTTAACAATAAAGTCATTGCGACTAATCCCACGACACCTTTTTTAAGCTTCATGGTAATCCCCTCCAAAAAAAGTTTTATTCAAGTAAACGTTACCAGAAGGGCATAATCATTGATAAGACCATTATCGTAGACACCGATTCCGCTTTTCACAGGTCCCTATTTGGTCATAAAATGCTATTTTTGAAACAGACGTAATTTAAACGGGCACAGCTAGCACGCATTATGCCCCAGAAGCAGTAAATTTGTGTGATATCCAATGACAAAAAAAGGCCCTGCAATTAATTTTGCAGGGTCTCTAATGAGTATCAGTTGTTATTGAACTTCAATCTTACCTGTATCATCCGTTACCTTTTTAGGTAACATGACGATTAACAAACCAGCATCATAGTGTGCTTGAATCTGGTCGGCTACGACGTTTTTAAAATAAAACCGTCGACTTGCTGTGGCAACTTGGCGTTCGCGCCGTAAAACGCGACCATCATCATCACGGTACTGACCAGCCGGCTGTTGGGTCGCACTGAGTGTCAACCAATCGTCAGCGTACTTCACGCTAATCGCATCCTTATCAAAACCGGGTAATTCGGCGGTTACCGTGTAATCATCGTCGTGTTCGACCACATCGGTTTTCATCATTAAATGAGAAGTGACCACATGATTAATGTCGTGATGAACTTGTTTGAGTAGCTTGACCGGTAACAATCGATCAAACTGATTGAATAATTGCTGACGCATGGCGTTGGCCTCCTGTTAAACGACTATTTTTTAGTAAGCTTTTTGTCCGATAGCGGCCGCTAGCAATTCAAGTGCATGATCGCGGGTACCGACTTTATCCATGTCAAAAACGATGGAATCAATGTCGCCGCCTTTAAAGTCAAATTGTTCAAAATAAACGTATGGATCTTCGCCGTCAGCCTTTAAAAAGCCGTCTTCGACTGCCTTTTCAAAACCTTCCGCCCAATCTTCATCGTCCATTTGGTTGAAGTCAGTCCGAGTAAAGTAGCCTTGACTCCGAATCAAATCCATCGCTTTTTTAACATCACTATCTTCATAATCCAATTTCTTCGAATCCTCATGAATCTTAGTTTTCGTTTCTACTGGCATCACAAAAGATCTCCCTTGACTTAAGATACCTTTAGTTTAGCACCAATTTATGAAAACGTTAAACATCTCGCTTAGATTGCAAATTATGATGACTATCCTTATAATAATAGCTACTTCGCGGTATAATTTAAATAACTACTTAAATGAAATGAGGAATGATTCTTTGGACAGTGGCCAGATAATGTTAAATTTAGTCATTATTGTCATTACGTTCTTTGTCGCCGCTTTCTTCGTGGCCTGTGAATTCGCATTAGTTCAGACCCGACCAAGTGCCCTAGAAGAAGAACAAAAGAAACGGGAAAAGCCTTCCAAACGGATTGCCACTTCCCTACACATGGTGCATAACTTAAACGAATATCTCTCCACCACACAGGTGGGGGTTTCGTTAGCCGGTATTATCTTAGGTTGGATTGGTGAACAGACAACTGAACACTTCGTCTTACAATTACTAGACGTTTTCAATCTATCGATCAGCACGTCAATTTTACGTGGAATCAGTATTGTTATTGGGGTTTTCCTTTTAACCTACTTAGAAGTGGTCCTCACCGAAATCGTGCCAAAAAATATCGCCATCGATATGCCCCTCAAGGTGATGGCGGTCATCACGACACCATTACGGTGGTTCCACGTGCTCTTCTACCCCTTTGTGTGGTTGTTGAACATCTCGTCGGCCGGGGTTGTCAAAATGTTAGGGATTCCCGTTGCTAATGAAGATAATGATGTCTATTCGCAAGCAGAAATTCTCAACTTATCACGCAATGCCGTCTCTGGCGGTCAATTAGATCGTGATGATTACCTTTATATGGAACGGGCCTTTGAGTTTAATGACAAGATCGCTAAAGATGTCATGATCGACCGGACGCAATTAGTCGTCATTGATATTAACGACACCGTTAAACAAGCGATTCGCGTTTATTTACAAAAACGCTTCAGCCGTTTGCCCGTTGTTGCAAATAATGATAAGGATAAGATTTTAGGATACGTGTATAATTACGACTTGATCCGTCAAGGTGAAGTCGATGATGAAATTCGTGTCAACAAAGTCTTACGAAATATCATCACGATTCCTGAAACGACACCCATTCAAGAAATCTTGCAAAAGATGATCGATAAACAAACCCCAATCGTGGTTGTCGTCGATGAATATGGTGGGACTAGTGGGATCGTGACAGATAAAGATATTTACGAAGAACTTTTCGGGACGGTCAACGATGAAATCGATAATGTCTCGACTGAATATGTTGAAAAACAAGATAATGGGACTTATCGTATGAGCGGTAAAATGACCTTATATGATTTCGAACGGTTCTTTAAAACCGATTTAAAAGAATTCGAAGATTCCGATGTCGTCACCTTAACCGGTTATATTTTGGATAACTTCCCTAAGATTCAAGCTGGGGACACCGTTCAAATTGCCGACTTTGATTTTAAAGCCCTCGATTTTGAAAATGCATATATTAATTGGTTCGAAGTTAGTCGTCGTCAACCAGTACCAGTCGCAACGACTGACACTGATGATCAGCCAACCGACTAACCAGGATCTCGTATGGGACTATCAATCTGATAGTCCCGTTTTATTAACATAGTTATTGATAAAATAACAAAATAATTATATTAGGTGCATCGATAATGGCCAATTAAGTGCCAGTTAGGCAATTCACCTAACTAATGGTCTAATCTCAACTCGCTTAATTGATAAGACTCATCTGGTCAAAGTTCAGACTGGTCTGCGAATACCATCTTTTTTTAATCATCACCATAATCCGTCATAGCGGTACCTATTCAAGACATCGCTTACATTTGTGAGCGACTTTAATATGAAGTTGTTTGCAAAAGCATTAAGCACAGCGTAAACTGAGTATATGAAATTACAGAAATGGGGAACCAGCCGTGAGTGAAAACGTCATTAATATTATCTATATTTCGATTGAAGGAAATACCCGTTCATTTGTAACTGGTATGCAAGATTACGCTAAAACGCAGCACGCTGCTGATGAAAGTAATCCATTAATTACTTTAAAAGAAATTACGGAACAAACTGATTTTGCCATTGAAACCAAACCTTACTTTGCCTTTGTGCCAACCTATCTTGATGGGGGTAACGGCATCGATACTGGGGTCAAAGAATTAATGACCAACGTCTTGGGTGAATATTTAAACTACGATTTGAACCCTGACTTATGCTTAGGCGTCGTTGGTAGTGGGAATAAAAACTTCAACGAACAATATTGTTTAACCGCACGGCGTTATGCGGAACAATTAGACACTGATTTCATTGGCGATTATGAATTACGGGGCACTTCCGCTGACACGGAACGCATCTACAACGTCATGAAAGAACGGCTACACGCGCTTAGTAAATAGTAAGTAACCTAAATGGACCGACACCTTTTTTTAGATGTCGGTCCATTTTTTGATTAACCATTTAATAAATGTTCATGGCGAGCTTTTATTAAGACCCCAATTAACGCTAATAACATCAATGCCGTCACCGTCATAAACAGGATCGAATATGAGAACTGGGCAACCATCATCCCACCAAACAGTGGCCCGACTGCTCGGCCTAACGACAAGGCCATATTAAAACGCCCTTGATACTTACCACGTTGACTAGCAGCTGCCATATCATCGACCCACGCTGGCACGATTGGTAACCCAATGACTTCACCTAACGTTAAAACGACCATAATAACAATAAAATCAACATATTGTCGTGCAAAGACTAGGCCTAAAAATGACAACGCAAATAACGTAATTCCAAAACCAATTTGCGTGCCAATCTTAAACTTCTCGTTAAACAACGTTACGATTGGCTGACTCAAAATAATGAGTAACCCGTTAATCGTCCAGACTTCGCTGTACCGCCGGAATGGAATCCCCAGATTCGTCATGTGCACGGACAACAAGCTTTCCCACAGTGCATAACTCATATAAATCGTAAAAATCATCAAGCAAATCAGCCAGATCAATTGGCGCTTATGACTAGGCGTCGTATCTTGCTTCACTGGTTCAACTTCATCGGCCGTGTCTTTATTAGCCAAGTGCACATTAAATGTTGCCAGGACAATGATAAATAATCCAATGTAGCACGCTGTCGTCACCATAAAGACCACACTGATCCCTAAGTCGAGTAAATACCCAACTAACAACGTCCCAATCACGACACCGACATTTAAGGCCAAATACAACATATTAAACACATACCGATTACTTTTGGTTGTCACCGTTGCCGCATACGCATTCACCACCGTCATACTAATGCCATCACCAAAGCCCACGATAATTAGCCCAATCGCATAGGGCCACAAGCTGTGCCAAAAAATTAAGGTCGCTAACGTCACCGTCGAAATCGTGACCCCTAAAATAGCGGTCCAATACGGCCGCCAATGATCGAATAACCGACCACCAACATAATTGCCTAAAATCATGGCTAATGACATCCAAAATAAGACGGTCCCTGAAAACGTCAAACTTTGATGTAAATAATTGTGCATGTAGACCGTGGTTAACGGCCACATAAAAGCGGCCCCGGCATTATTTAGCAAGTTTGCTAAAAATAGCCACCGCAACCGAACTTCTTTTTGCATGTTTGTTCACCTAACATTTTCCATTTTTCTTTTAGTATACGCTACTTCATCGCTAATGCCGCCAGTGAATCCGCCGCCAATGCCACTGCGGTTCGGGGTGCCAAATCTCATAACACGATTCACTGATCAACAAACTCGCCAGCGCAAAAAACAGGCCCAACTTGATGAGATTGCCCCCGTTAAACTGACCCACCCACTGGTCACCATGATAGTACCCTTGATAGATTGGCCAACCGAGCACCTTTAACTTGAATTGCGCCACCTTTAACCACTGTCGCAACCCAATCCCAACTGCCAGCCCGATACCAACGATGCCACCGGCAATGGGTAATCCAGCTAGCGTTTCAAGTGTTAACCGTAACCATCGTTGCATCCACCCATCCCCTTTGATCTAGCTTCATTATTGAAGCTTCGAGTCAAAAGTGAAGCAAACGGGCTTTTTTAGTTTAGCTGACATACGGACCAGACCAACAAAAAAAGACGCCCACTCTAAGAGTGACCGTCTTAACACTAAGCGCTTAAACTAGAAGCTTAAGACACTAGATTTGCTGCTGGTAGCAACTTTTGAATAGCTGTAATATTGGGCACCTTGGCCAATGTTTTCTTTGACGCGGGTGTTCTTGCTGTTAACAACGTAGAAGCTTGAAGCGCTCCGGAAGCGTAAGTAGAAGGTTTCAGTCTTGCTGCCAACCTTGGCATTAACTTTCCAAAGATGCTTGTTGCTGGTACTTGCGGTGTAAGTCCCGCTTAACAAGGTCTTAGTTTTAGCACCAGACTTGTAGCGTTTAACAGTGATCTTCTTACCACTCGTTAACGTCCACTTCGTATAGTAGCCCTTGTAACTTGAAGATTTCCAAGTCCCAGCAACGCTACTTACTAAACCGTAAGTTGAAGACGTCTTTGAGCTGCTTGAACTGCTAGTCGTCGTGGTCTTCTTGCTAGTTGACTTTGCCGTTACAGTCACGATCCGGTACATGTATGAATACTTGCCATTAGTGGCGTAAACATATAACTTAGTACCTTTCTTGTAAGTCTTTGGTAATTTAACCGTAAACTTACCGGTCTTTGATGAAGCTGTGGCTGAAGCAATCTTGCTCTTGCCAGCATTCGAGCTACTTGCGCCCTTCTTAGCATAAACCGTTACTTTAGCACCCTTAGTTGCAGTACCGGTAACTGTCTTGCTACTCGTGTTAATACCATTAACGGTGATGGTCGTCTTAGTTGACTTCGTTGCTGCTTGGGCAACAGTTTGTTGACCATTTGTACCTAAAGCAGCTGGGGCAAATAATGAAACTGCGGTAACAGTTGCCAATAAACCTGAGATTAACTTCTTTGAAGTTTGCATCAAAAATAACTCCCTTTCTTATTCAGACCATATTATAACCTCTTCGATGACATCCGGCTAGCTATCTGGATTAAAAGATATAAAGTTTTTAATTTTTCTTCAAACATTTTTAAGACTTTTGCCGCGACATATCGACTGGTCTGGACCTAAATTGTTATAATAGACCTTAAGCGCTTAATCGAAGCGTTAATTTAAGCTAATTTAGCGGAGGTTATCGCATGCATGCAAACAGTTTTGGCCTAGCTTGGGGCTTCTTGATTTTTCTACTCGTCTGGGTCTACCAATGGTATCGGATGCCCAAATTCCGCTCACTGTTAGGCTATACCTCACGGCGGGCCATCCAAGATGAACAGACGTGGCAATTTGCGCAGCATTTTTATGCGATGCTGGGTGTCGAAATCTTTACGTTATTACTAATCGCAGCCATTATCGGGGGACTATTTAAGATCACCTGGCTCCAAAGTATGAACGTCCAAGCAATCGGCTTAGGCGTCGGTCTCATCTTACAAAACTTGGCAACTGAGCGGGAATTAAAGCACGCCTTTCCAGGGCAGCCAACGCCTAAACCTTAATATCAAGATTAAACTAGCGGCTAACATAATCGTGTTAGCCGTTTTGTTGTGCCCGCAAGTCTGCACACACCTGAATCAATTTTGGCACGGCGACCTCGATTTCACGAACCGTTAACGCGGTAAAGCCCAACAAATAATAATCATGACTCGGCATCGCTTGCCAATTTGAATCTAACGGATAAATCCTGATTTCAGCTTGGGCTAGCGCTGTTAGTACTGCAGCTTGTGGGATGTCCGGAATCTGTACGACTAAATGCAACCCAGCACCAGTTGCAATGGGATGAATCAAATCAGTCACGTCTAATAGTTGACAGAGTCGTTGGTATTTTTGTCGGTTCAAACTCCGACTCCGACTTAAGTGGCGATAATAAGCCCCGTTTTCAAAATAATTGACCATCGCTTGTTGTAATAACCCGGCCACCATCGCAGACCGATACTGATACTGCTGTTGGTAGGCCGTAACCAGTTGTGGTGGCAAAACTAAGTATCCCATGCGTAAAGTCGGATCGATCCCTTTGGCAAAAGTACCTAAATAGGCGACTTGATTCGCAGTCGCTAATGATTGTAACGCTGGCAACGGCTGCGCATTATAGCGGTACGTACTGTCATAATCATCTTCAATAATCAAACATTGCTGTTCAGCGGCCCATGCTAACAAAGACAGTCGTTGCGCAATCGGCAAGACATAACCCAAGGGAAATTGATGCGCCGGTGTCGTATAGACGACTTGCGGTCGCGCTGCTTGAATCGCTGCTAGTGAGACCCCTTGTTTCGTCACTGGTAACGGCACTGTTGTATGACCATAACCAGCCGCCAAGGCCGATAGTCCCCGATAACCCGGGTTTTCAATCCCGACTAATCCCCGCGGCAAAATACTTAATAACAAACTAAGCCCTTCTTTGGCCCCGTTAGTAATGACGATTTGCGCTGGCGTACACTTAATCCCGCGCGTCGTCGCCAAAAAGCGCACGAGTTGTTCACGTAAGGCCAGTAACCCTTGCGCATCCGGATCACTGACTTGCTGTGGTTGTTCGGCTTGGCGTAGGGCTTCTCGAACGGCCCGTTTCCATGCATTCCAACTGGGCCCTAAGAGTTGCATCCGACCGTAATGGAAATCATATTTAACTGGTGTTTGTGGCGTTAGCGGTGCTGTAATGGCTGTTGGCTTGGCTGGTTTAGTTGGCCAATGTTGAATATCGTGATAGAAATAGCCACTCCCCGGCACCGAATAGATATAGCCCTCAGCTAGTAGTTGGTCATAGGCCTGCTCAACTGTTGTCTTAGAAACGGACAGACTTTGGGCCAACTTACGGATTGACCAAAGCTTCTGACGCGCTTGTTTTGTCGGATCATATTGATCACGTAATTGTTGATACAGCTGTAAGTAAAGTGGTTGTTTTGCTGAACGGTCTAATGGCATCGGCTAACTGTCCTTTCATTTTAGTTAAAATTGTCTCTTTTTCTCATGACACTTGCGTTTTATTATAGAACACAATTACTTTGAGAGGAAGTTGATTGCCATGACGACTACTAATCGGATTATGCAACAAATTCAAGTTTCTGGGATTCGACGCTTTGATGAGGCCATTAGCTCGGTGCCCGATATTATTAAGTTAACCGTTGGCGAACCAGACTTACCAACACCTGCCCATGTTAAAAAAGCAGGGATTCAAGCCATTCGCGACGATGTCAGCCACTATTCACCTTTGATGGGCTTTCAAGCACTTCAACAAGCAGCGAGTCAATATTTTCATCAGAAATATGGGCTGACTTATGCCCCAAATGAGATTCTCGCCACGGTTGGTGCAACCGAAGCAGTCGCGACGGCTTTGCTGAGTGTCTTGAATCCTGGCGACGGGGTCTTAATGCCCACCCCAGGTTACACGAGTTACCAGCCAGTCGTCGCTATGGCGCAAGGCAATTTGATTCCCATCGACACCACTAAAGCTGGTTACAAATTAACCCCAGCAGCTTTAGCAGCGACGATTCAAGCCCATCAACACGACCATTTGAAAGTCTTGATTTTTAACTATCCAACCAACCCAACCGGCGTCACTTATACTAAAGCTGAACTAGCTGCGTTAGTAACGGTTATTAAGCAAGCTGGCCTGTTAGTGCTCAGTGATGAGATTTATAGTGAACTCACTTATGAACAACCGCACACTGCGCTAGCAACCCTCTATCCAGAAAAGACGATCACCATCAACGGTTTATCTAAATCACATGCCATGACGGGTTGGCGCTTAGGGTTTATCATGGCGCCGTTAGCGCTCATTAATGAAATGAAGAAGACTCATCAATACTTGGTGACATCGACGAGTTCAATTAGTCAAGCTGCCGGTATTGAAGCGTTAACCCATGGCTTAGATGATGGCCCCAAAATGCGCGACATTTATCAAGCCCGCCGCGATTATTTAGTCAGCCGCTTAAGTGAAATCGGGATTAACTATCTCTATCCCACCGGTGCCTTTTATGTTTTCGCACAAGTACCGGCTGATTTTAACGGCAATAGTTGGGACTTTGCCACCCAATTGGCGCAAGAAGCCCACGTGGCTGTCATTCCTGGATCAGCCTTTGGCACGAGTGGCGAAGGCTGGTTTCGAATTAGTTACGCTGCCAGCATGGCCAACTTGCGCAATAGCATGAATCAGTTGGCCACCTGGCGCGCTCAAACATTAGTTTAACGGAGGTTTTAACATGAATTTTGATAATGCTCATTTAATTACGGCGATGGTGACCCCTTTTGACGATCACCATGCAATTGACTATAGCCGTTTAGCACAATTGATCGAACACTTATTGGCTCATCATACGACTGGTATTTTAGTGGGTGGCACGACTGGTGAAGGTCCCACTTTAAGTACCACGGAAAAGTTAGCGTTATATCAAGCAACGGCCCGTATCGTTGCTGGTCGCGTCCCGGTCATCGCTAACACCGGATCAAACAACACAGCCGCTACCATTGATTTCACCCGTCAGGTCAGTCAAATCGTCGGCATCGATGCCGCTTTGGTCGTGGTACCACCCTACAACAAACCTGACCAAGCAGGGATGATCGCCCACTTCACGGCAATTGCTGATCGTGGTGGGTTGCCAATCTTGATTTATAATATTCCTGGTCGTGTTGTTGTCAAAATGGCAGTTGCCACCGTCGCCAAATTAGCCCAGCACCCCAATATTATTGGGATCAAGCAATGTACGACCCCCGCTGAACTAGCTGCCATTGTTGACCAGACACCGGCTGATTTTTATGTTTATACAGGAGAAGACGACCAAACTCTGATTGCCCAAGCCTATGGGGCCCAAGGGGTCATTTCGGTCGCCAGTCATTTATATGGTGATACGATGGCCAGCTTACAAACAAGCTTAGCCCATGGCAACGTCGCCACCGCCGGCCAACTGCAACGGCTGTTAAGCCCTAAGATGGCAGCACTATTCAGTCACCCATCACCCGCCCCCGTCAAAGCGGCCCTAAATCAACAAGGGGTTTTAGTTGGCCAACCACGCTTACCAATCTTGCCGTTAACAGACCAACAACAAACGACTTTGCTGGCAACTTTAAACGCATAAGTTAGCGCAGTAATTGTACGAAAGATAGCGTATAATGAGGGTAAATTTCAACCGAAAGTGGTGACACATATGTGTGGTAATTGGTGGTCAACTGGCATGTCTTGGTGGGGCATGGGCGGTTCATTTTGGGCGTTTTTATTACTCGTTATCGTGGCCCTGGGTGCTTTATGGGCCGTTAATCGGTCACAACATTCTAAATAAAGCAATCGACCAGCTAGCGCGTTATCCATAAACGCTAGCTGGTCGATTTTTATGTTGACTATTGTTGTACGGCCTCAGCAATTGGCGTCTCACCATTGATCAAGGCAATCGTTTGGCCAATCGTTGTTGCAGTTTTTAACGTTTGCACGGCAAATGTCGCCACATCGTCACGAGTGATCGCACCGCCCGCCGCCGGATTAACCGTGACCCGACCAGTCCCTGCATCGTTAACTAAACTACCTGGTTGTAAGATCGTATAATCCAATTGTGTGCGGGTCTTGAGCCATTCATCTGCATAAAACTTCGCCACATAATATGGCCGTAATGCTTTAGGCCACTTTTCCCGGTCAGTCGTAAATTCAGCACTAATAATCACGTAGCGTTTGACGCCCGCAATTTCAGCAGCTTGCATCGACTTAACTGCCCCATCCAAGTCAATCATCAATGTCATATCATAACCTGTTTGACCACCAGAACCGGCCGCAAACACCACTGCATCCATCCCTTTTAAAGCTAAGGCTTGTTCATCAGGCTGGGCTAATAAGTTGAATTGTACCGGTTGGGCACCAGCATCTTCAAACGCTTCCGCTTGGTCAGCTTGCCGAATACCAGCATAGACTTGGTCACCTTGGGCAACTAATTTCGAGACAATTTTTTTACCGATTTGACCATGTGCACCAATCACAAAAACTTTCATACCTGATCACTCCCAATAATTGTTAGTTATCATTATAGAACTAATTACCAAGTCACAGCCATCAATCTGCTTTCAAGTTTGTCGCACCGTCCCAAAAAGACTATAATATTAACCATTCTAAACAGAGAGTGAAGTGGTTGACATGCCTAAATATGTCCGCGCCGCAACCGACGCCGACCTACCTGCTATGCAGGCGATTATCGCCCAAGGCAAACATCTTTTGGCCGTTGATGGCATTCCCCAATGGCAAGGTGCCTATCCACTGGCTGCCGATATCCAAGCAGATATCGATGCCCACCGTGCTTGGTTGCTGATCGTTGATGGTCAAGTTGCTGGTACTGCAGCATTATTAACAACACCAGACCCCAACTATGCCAACATTTATCAAGGCAGTTGGGCCGACACTAATGATGACCGCTATGCTTCTATCCACCGCATTGCGATTGCAGGTGGTTATCATGGCCAACATCTAGCCGACTTTTATTTCAGTAATTTATTGACATTAAGTTATCAACAAGGCATCCACCAAGTTCGCATCGACACCCATGCGGCCAATCAACGCATGCAACACATCATTACCAAAGCTGGCTTTACTTATCGTGGTATTGTCTATATGGCCGACGATCCTAACGATCAACGCAACGCTTACCAACTTGTGTTATAAAACCAGTCCAACCATAAAGTGACCTGACTTAAAGGCGCCCGCTGATGATAGTTAACCTATCATCAGCGGGCGTCTTTTTAATTATCATCGAAATGATTCAATCGATTCTTTGACCTACGCTTATTATTTAACCGGCACTAGCGTTTGTTTCGTCAACGCGTATAAATATTGTTCCGTCACTGGTCGTTTGAGCATAGACTGTAAGGCCGCACCATATAACTTCACTTGTCCGGCATACTTAGCTACTAGATTGGTGGCCTGTGCCACGTGATCAGTCTTGTAATCAAACAAAATCAGGTCATCATCGGTCGCTAAATAACCATCAATTATCCCATGAATCAAGATTTTACTTTGGGGATCATCGTCAAAGCCTTCAAAAATCGTTTGGGCTGGCAATAACAGTGAGAATGGGACTTCCCGTTTAACCTGATCTGGATGAGCCAAGAGCTGTTGTCCCAATGGACTTTGATAAAACCCAACAATCGTCTCAATTTTAATATAAGTTGCAACAGCTGCCGGTAAAATCCGCTTGACCACCAGATCGTCAATCGTTGCTTGGACTGCATCAGTGGTTACGGGCTGATGGATATCCAGTTGTTCAAGGACCAAGTGGGTCGCGCTCCCGACTTCAGCTCCCGTTGGCGCTTGGGTCGTTTGTAAGAACTGCGGTACCGCTAAATGGTCCGCCACATAACGATTGTGCACCTGTGCGTCGCGATCACTCACTGTCGGATTGGCATTCATCAACGCCGTATCGGGATCTTCAAAGACCCGTTTGACTTCAGAGACCGATTGATACGCCGTGGTTGTCGTCGCCGCTTGGTGGGCATAATGTAAATTCAATACTTGTCGTAGTTGGGCTTTGGTTGCGGCGTCCAACTCAAACGACACATCGGCTTCAACTTGAGCCACAGCACTTAATTGATCATCGGTTTCAGTTGGCATCGTCTCAGCTGAAACGGTGGTCTCATCACCCAATTCCAAGGTCAAGTGCGCATCGGCCGTGGTAAATTGATATTGTGGCAAGTCTCCCGCCCAGTAGTCTTTGAAATCTGGATGGCGAATCAAACTCAGACCGACCCAATCCAACTGACTATTGGCCGCAATTCGCAGCGTTGCTGGTAACACTCGGTCAGTCGTACTAAACGTTCGCCGCCACTGTTTGGCCGCTGAATCAATGTCTTTAACCGTCCCGACTAAATACAATTGCTGTTCTGCCCGCGTGATTGCCACATATAATTTTCGCATTTCTTCTGCTCGTAGTTTTTGCCCCACGATTTGGCGCGTCACCAAACGTGGCAACGTCGAATATTTGACCCGTGTTTCAGGATCCAAATAAGTGATGCCAATACCAGCTTGGCGGTCTAGTAATGCTGAGGCATTTAAATCCATCTGATTAAACCGTTTGTCCATATCCATAACAAAGACAACCGGATATTCCAGCCCCTTACTCCCATGAATCGTCATGACGCTGACTGCTTCAGTACTCGTTTCAGCCACTGCTTCAGCTAAATCTTCATCTTTTTCCTGCATGCGTTTAATGAACCGTACGAACTGGAACAACCCTTTAAAACTCCCAGTTTCATACGTATGGGCCCGCTCATATAAGGCATGTAAGTTGGCTTGGCGTTGTGGACCAGCAGGCATCCCACCCACATAATCTAGGAAGCCCGTCCGGTCATAAATCCGCCAAATCAGGGTCACTAATTGATTGCGCCGCGCTAAATCACGAAATTCTGTCAGTTGTCGCATAAACCGATCAACCTTATCAAAGACGACATCGCCGTAATTATCATGAGCTCGTTGTGGATAACTCGTGTGAAAGTCGCGCAGTGCTTGGAAATAATCACTGGTTTTATTTTGGATCCGTAAATAAACTAACTGATTTTCATCGAGCCCAACCATCGGCGACCGCAAGACCGCCACTAATGGAATATCTTGATACGGGTTATCAATAATCGACAACATCGACATCATAATGCGGATTTCCGTCGTTTGGAAATAGTTTTGCGCATCATTTACCACAATCGGAATATGCAGTCGTTTAAACACATCAATAATCGTCAAGTTATGGTTACGAGTCGGCACCAGCAAGGCCACATCACTATACCGTAATGGCCGATACGTTTGAGTGCCACGGTCATAGATTGGCTTAGCTTGGGCTTTTAAAGCCAAGATCTTTTGCGCAACCATCATGATACTACCTTCAGCCGGATCATCGATTGAAAAATCGGCTTCACTAGTATCGTCATCAGTTGTTTGGTCAGCCTGACCACTTTGGTAGAGCATCAAACTAGTTGTTTGTGGCAAGTCAGCGGGATAATCTTTGGGCCCATACTTCAAATAAGCCGCTTGATCGTATTCAATTTGACCAACTGGCGCATCCATCAATTGACTAAAAATCAAGTTCGTTAACTTATCCACATTTTCAACTGACCGGAAGTTTTCAGCTAAAACAATCCGCTCCCCATGTTCTGGGTGATTGCCAAAATCATGGTACTTGTGTAAAAACAACAACGGATCAGCTAAACGGAATTGATAAATCGACTGCTTCACATCGCCGACCATGAACATGTTGCCCGGTTCAGCTTGTGATAATAACTGTAAGATTCTTTCTTGTAAGCTGTTAATATCTTGATATTCGTCGACCATTACTTCTGAAAACTGCGCTTGTAATTGCGTTAACGCCGCTTGGCCACTTTCATTTTGACTCGTTAAAATTTGCAAACTCAATTGTTCCAAATCATTGAAATCTAAAACATGCCGACGCCGTTTTTCAGCGGCAAAAGCCGTCTTAAATGTAAGCGTCGCTTTGACTAATTCATGCACTAACGCTTCGGCTCCCGCCATAATATCTAAGACTTGTTGTTCATCGCTCACAAAGTAGTCGTCGGCTAATTTGCTCATTTGATCTTTGACTTCTTTAACCGACGCATTAACGGCGGTGCCAATCATCGTGCGCACCTCGTCATCTTTATACTTCTTAGCAATCGTCCCAATCTTAAAGTCCTGACAGATGGCCCGTAGTTCATTCCAACTTAAGTCTGCAACTCGAGCCACCAAATCAGCTAAAACAACTTGGGCTTGTTGTAAGTTTTTCACGGTCGCTGGCTTTAGATCACTGTTTTCTGCTTGATCTAAACACTGGGTGATCGTGGTTAACATATTTTGAAAGAGTGGTTTTAATTGCGGCAACACTTGTTGCTGATAAAAAGTCGAAGTCGTTAATTGGGCGCTGTCCACATGATAAGCTGTGGGCAATTGTTGCAACCAAGCTTTTGGATCTGGTGTGGATTGTGCAAAATCAAATAAGCGCATGACTAGTCGACTTAACCCATCGTCACTACGGTCATTAGAAAAGTTAGCCGTCAGTAGCGCAAATAAGTCACCGTCTTCGCCATACAAGTCTTCGCGCACCGTGTCCCAAACTTGGTCACGAATCAATAAGCCTTCAGTATTATCGGTCAACAAGCGGAACACTGGATCTAAATCAATCACATAGTAATACCGCTGAATCAGACGATTACAAAAAGCATCTAACGTACTAATATTGGCGACCCCTAACAAATTGAGCTGCCGCCGTAAAGGTTGAATCTCTGGACTAGCCAAGGTTGCTTTAGCATGTTGGTCTAGGAACTGCGCGATTTCCGCATTCAACCGCTTCTCCAGTTTTTGCTTCATGTGCTTGGCCGCCAAATTCGTAAACGTCACCACTAATAGTTGATCGACATCGATCCCGGCTTTTAGTTTCTGCATAATGCGTTCAATCAACACTGTCGTCTTACCGGATCCGGCCGAGGCTGACACTAACAAGTTATTCCCCTGTTGGTCAATCGCGGCTTGTTGACTAGCCGTATATTGCGTTTTATCACTCATGTTTGGGCTCCTTTCCAAAATCAGCGGCCAGTCGATCCAAAACTTCACTCGGGCTCAATGGGGGTAGGTCGCGATAATTATTTTCTGATAACATCGCATCAAATGCCATAATCGCCAAATATGGCGAATATTGTAGCGCTGTTTGTTTATCATTTAAGCGAATTGGATTTATCGCCACTTCACCAGCAAAAATCTGCTTGGCAGCCTCAATAATCAATCGCCGATTATTAGCCAACAAGTCATTTAATTGGTCTTCAGTAACCAATGGTGCCGTTTTAGTGCTGCCATACGCCCCATCCGTTTTACGACTAAACGGATAAATCTTTGAATGGTTGTAGCCTGTCTGTTTTGGTAAGTCCGTATCCAATTGCTGTAATAATTTAGGATCATCAACAACGACCCCTTTATACTTATTCGCCTTTAACAACGCTGCTTCAAATCCCGCTTTGGTTTCACTTGGTTTCAATGTTGGGTTTTGAATATGCATATATAGTGCGCCCGCCAACTTAATCTTGTCGGTCTCATTACCAACGATTGCTTGTTCATTAACCAAAACAGCGTTCAAATAGGTCAGCATCTGCATCGCCAAGCCATAATAAGCTTGTTGAAAATCAAATTTGTGTTGGGATGACTTGTAATCCACAATACCCAGATACCGTTGGTCAGCAACCTGAATTTGGTCCAAACGGTCGATTTTACCACGGACATGCACGCTATGCGTCTTATCCACTTGAAAATCTAGCGCTTTTAACCCCTGTTCTTTACCAACATTACCGAATAATAATTCCGTTTGTTGTGGGGTTGCCGTTGAATGTAGACTTTGATTGCGAATCGCAAAGACTAACTGCCGCACCGTATTCAGTAACTGCTGGCGTAAATAGGCCATCCGGTTAGAACTCGATAAAATGATGAATTGTGGCTGAGCCAAAACATCCAATGATACTTGATTTAAAAACTGTTCCAAAGTCGCATCGTTAACAGCTGATAACGTCAAGCCTTGCGCATGGACCAACTTGATCACACCATCTAGCACGGCATGGAAAAACTCACCGGTACTAGCTGGTGATAATTCAAACACATCGCGTTCACGCAACTTTAATCCGTATTTTAAGAAATACGCATATTGATTGCGGTAGAATTCTTCAAGTTTAGAAATCGAGGTATAAATTTGGTTGCCATATAACGCCTGCACGCTCTTTTTAGTCAACGGGGTTGGCACATTTCGGTAGCTCAAACCGGCCAAAAGTTGTTGGGCCAGTTGTCCAAATTCAACATCTTGACTTAACTCCCGGCGTAGCCAAACCCAAATGGGTGCCGGCCGCAGTGGCGCCCCGACATGGTTATGGTCAGCATTCGTGGTTAACACGTCACGATACACTTGAATCACATGAGTGATCGTCCGCCGCTTTGACCCAACAAATGGTGCAACTTTAGGTTTGGTTGGATCCGGTGCCGCAAGATAAGTGGGAACTTTCAAGTTGAAATGTTGTTGAATCTGAACCACGTAACTAGATAAATTCAATTCAGCTTCGTTATCATCTTTTAGTGGTGCACTCAAATACAATCGCTCAGTCGCCGTCAAAAATGCCAAATAATTCAAATAGCGTTCGTCACCCAATTGAACGACGGCTGAGTCGGCCAAATAATGGTCACCTTCTAGGTCGGCCAATGGTGCTTGTAACTTATCCTTGTCAGTATCGCTCAACAAATCATTGGTCATAATCCGGTCAGGCATCACTAAATCCGTTGCCCCAATCAATAGAACCACTTTGCGATTTTGACTTTGTTCGCGTCCGCTTTCTGAAATCGTGACCTGATCTAACGTCGATGGGATTTGCGCATACCCCGCACCTTCAAAGCCAGCTTGCAATAACGCTAAGAAGTCTTCAACCTCAAATGGGGCCGACCCTAACATCGTCACATAGTCATCCAACATCTCACAAAACGTTTGCCACGTTTGTTCAGGCTCACTCGCCGTTGTTAAATCACCAACGTCAATCGCTTGGTCGCGCCAAGCCATTAATTGTGTATCGACCCCATTTTGCATGAGGAAGTTCACCAACAACGTCGCCGCGGTCCGCCCATCTGGCGCGGCCGCAAGTTGCTTAAAAAATGGTGGTAACGTTTGAGCGACAAAATGGTGAATCAAATTGATTTGTGCAGTAATCGCCACATTCTCATCCGTTTCGATGCCGGCATCGCCCGCTGTAAATTGAAAATATTGCCAATCTTCCGCTTGCGTCCAGCGGCGACCGCTGTAACCACTCTTTAAAATAAAGTTTTCGGTTAAATCAACCGCTTGCCGATAAGCTTGGCGCGCCATGGGCTTGCCTTGAACTTGCGGTAACAGCAATTCCGTTTTTAAGACCCGCATCACATCGCGATATTGATACTGCTTGTCATTGAGATCAAATAGCGCACTGATTAACTCAACTAACGGATGATCAGCCATCGACCGCCGTAAGTCTAAGAAATACGGGATTTCCATGGCATGAAAGATGGGGGCAATCATCGTGTCATAACTCGTTAAGTGCCGCGTAACAACCAAAAAGTCCCGATAATGATAGCCCTGATCAGCCACTAATTGGCGAATCAAGCGGGCCACTTGCGCAACTTCAGTTTGACGGGTATCAGTCCGAAAAACGTTGATTGCTGATTTAGCCGGCGCCGTGGTCACCGGGTACCCGTGGCCACGCCACAAATCATCTAACGCTGCCAAGTCCGGTGATACCCGCACTTGAGTTGCTAAAACATCTGGCTTTTGGGTAATCTGGCGCACTTGGGCGTATTGGGACAACCGGTAATAGAGTCGGGCTGGTTGGTAAAACAGCGTCCCATTTAATGGTGCTTTTTTAGGTGCGGCTGGCAACACCAAACTAACCGTTACTTCGGCGCCACGCTCTAACATCGTTGTCAGTACCGCCTGTTCTTGCGTTGATAATTGAGTAAATAGTTCCAAATACACGTGGGTACCATGCAAGTCTTGATGTTGCAAGTATTGGCTCAACTGCGCCAAAACATCGGCATTCTTCAAATACTGACCCGCAGTGGCCGCATCAAAATCAGCATAAACGATTGCTAAATCATGTAACTTCGCTTGCAAATCACCGGCGGGCGCATTTTCTGCTAACTGAACAACTTCCGCTGGTGATAAATTCGCTAATTGTAGCTCATTGATTTCCTTAGCTAATTGGGTAATGAAGCCGGTCTGTCCCACTTCCCCACCAAATAAACGTAAATCATCGGCATGCGTGCGCAAAATTTTGAATAATAGCATATTAATTCCGGCACTTGATAGCCGCGGCAACTGATAAGCCGCTTCGTTTTTCATTAAATACCAGGCCAAACGTGTAAACGAAAAAATCTGCACTTGCGTCTGGGCGTATAACGCCGGTTGCGCCGCAGCAGTTGCCAATTGATTCAAGACATCGACTTCAGTATCGAATTTAACGTGGTTAGGCACTAAGTAAAAGAATTGATCTTGTGGTCGATCAGCGAGTCGCTCGCGCAGCAACCGCAATAATACTTGCCGATGATCGGCTTTAGCCGCACCTAAAACAAACTGTAAACTCACATTGAAACCTCCTCTATCATGAACAAACGTTCTCATATTTATGTTTAATTATCGCATATCTACGGTGACAAAAAAAGCGCATCGACTGAAAAGTCGCGCGCTTTACGATAACTTTAGATTAGTGTTGTTGGCCCCAAGTTGTTGGGTTTTGACGCCAAGCATGTAACGAGGCTAGCCCTGCATCGTCAATGTAATTAGCGTCATGGGCCACTTTAATTAAGGTCGTGTAATTTGACAAACTGAACAGTGGCAATTTAGCCGCGGCAAAGTTTGTGGTCGCAGCATCCAACTGATAGCTAAAGACTGAACCGACCGCTAAGATGTCGCCACCTTCAGCTTGAACCGCCTTAGCGGCTTGTAAGACACTACCACCAGTCGAAATTAAGTCATCAAGCATGACCACTTTTTGGCCGGCTTTTAGGACCCCTTCAATCTGACGCCCAGCCCCATGATCTTTAGGCTTTGACCGCACATAAATCAAAGGTAAATCTAAGATTTGCGCGACCCAAGCCGCATGTGGGATACCAGCAGTGGCAACCCCTGCAATGACTTCAGCCTCAGGATATTGGTCCCGAATAATGGCCGCAATCCCATTCGCGATATGATTACGAACTTCCGGATAAGAAATCGTTAACCGGTTATCCGTATAAATCGGGCTATGAATCCCACTTGCCCAAGTAAAAGGATCATTGGGCCGTAACGTCACGGCTTGAATCGATAATAAATCTGTTGCAATTGTTGCGGCAATTTCAGTCATGTTGTGCTGCACTCCATTCTGTCAAAATTTGTTGATAAGCTTGAACTGGATCACTAGCTTGTGTAATCGGCCGACCAATAACTAACCCATTACTGCCGACTTTTGCGGCCGCCGTTGGGGTCATGACCCGTTGTTGGTCATCGGCAGCGGCACTAGCAGGTCGAATGCCCGGGGTAATCCCAAGAAAGTCTGTGCCAACGGCTTGATGAATCGCCGCGACTTCTTGTGCCGAGCAAATCACCCCATCACAATCACTCGCTTGCGCCAATTGTGCGTAGTGCACGACGCTAGCTTGAACCGTCCCAGCAATTTGTTGATCGGTATTTAAAATCGTTTGGTTCGTCGAAGTTAGCTGCGTAATCGCCAATAATTTAGGTGCTGGCAACCCAGCATCATTAGCACCGGCTAACAGGCCACGCTTAGCGGCTGCTAACATCACGTGACCACCAGCGGCATGGACCGTTGTGTACCGAACGCCTAATCGGCCGATCACCCGCATCGCTGATGCAACTGTATTGGGAATATCATGTAGTTTTAAGTCTAAGAAGACGGCATGACCACGCGCCTGGACAGCTTTTACGATAGCCGGGCCTTCCGCATAAAACAATTCCATCCCAATCTTAACCGCTAATTGCTGGTCGCTTGGAAATTGATCTAAAAAGGCTAAGGCTGCTTGACCGGTTGGAAAGTCTAAGGCAATAAAAATTGGTCGTTTCATCCTTGAACCTCCGCAATTAAGTCTTGTAAGCTCTCAATCCCATATTTATCCATCGCAGCTGGTAAGCCCGCGATGATATCCGTGCAAGCCGTTGGCTGACCATACGTGGCCGCACCAACTTCAACTGCATTCGCACCGGCAAGATAAAATTCCAAGACATCTTCTGGCGTAAAGACACCACCGACACCGATAATTGGTAACTTCGTTTGTTGGCGAACGTCGTGAATCATCCGCACAGCTAACGGATGAATCGCCTTGCCTGATAAACCACCAGTCCCATGTGCCAAGATTGGTTGGCGGGTCTTTAAGTCAATCCCCATTCCAGTTAACGTATTGATCATCGTTAACCCACTAGCACCACCGGCTTCTGCCGCCGCGGCGATTGGAACGATATCCGTCACATTCGGGGTTAGCTTCATAAAGACTGGCTTATCAACGGCCATGACGATTTCACGAGTTAAGTTTTCAACCATCGCTGGATCGGTTCCAAAGGCCAAGCCGCCTTTTTCAACGTTTGGACAAGAGATATTGATTTCAAGTAACTTCACATTTGGGGCTGTCGCCATTTTAGCTGCGACCGCGACGTATTCATCAAACGTATTACCAGCTACACTGCCGACAATCGGTAAATTCGGATAGTGGGTCGCTAACCATGGTAATTTTTCACTCAAAACCACGTCAATGCCTGGGTTCTTTAACCCAATCGCATTTAACCAACCGGCCGTCGTCGGTGCCGTGGTTGGTCGTGGGTTACCGACTTTGGCTTCAGCAGTCGTGGATTTGATCACCAAACCACCTAAAGCCCCTAAGTCTAATTGTTGGGCCATTTGTTGGCCATAAGCCGCAGTCCCACTGGCTGGCATCACAGGGTTGTCGAGGGTCACCCCAGCTAAATCAACGGTTAATCGTCCCATACTATCTCCTCCTATAACGCTTGCGTGACAAACGATTGTGATTCTAAAACTTGTAAGATTGCAGCCACCGTATCCAACGCCGTAAACAATGGAATCCCATGGGCAATCGAGGTATTTCGAATTAACGCGCCATCATCAGCCGCATGTTCTTCATCTGAAACCGTATTAATAACGACCTGCACTTGACCGGCTTCCATTTGTTGTAGCAAGTCATGTTCACCGCCATCGATTTTATCAACCACTTTCACATCTAAGTCGTGGTTAGCCAAGTAAGTCGCCGTCCCAGTGGTCGCCATCAATTGATACCCTAAGTTATGGAACCGTTGGGCTAGCTTCAATGCTTCTGGCTTATCGTCATCACGAACCGTGATCAAGACATTACCATGTGCTGGAACATGTAACTTAGCGGCTTCAAAAGCTTTATACAATGCTTTTGACATCGTTTGGTCACTGCCCATCACTTCACCGGTTGACTTCATTTCAGGTCCAAGTAAACTATCGACCTGATTCAGCTTCGAAAATGAGAAGACCGGCGCTTTGACATGGACTAACCGCCCAGGCTTCACCAAACCAGTTTCAAAGCCTTGACTAGCTAAGCTTTGACCTAAGATGACCCGGGTGGCCACTTGGGCCATTGGAATCCCCGTGACCTTGCTTAAGAATGGCACCGTCCGACTCGCCCGTGGATTGACTTCAATCACGTAAACTTGTTCATCATGAATGACAAATTGAATGTTCATCATCCCAACACAATTTAACGTGATGGCTAATTGCTGCGTATAAGTTACGATTTGATGTTGGACTGCCGCCGATAATGATTGTGGTGGATAGACTGCCATCGAGTCCCCGGAATGGACCCCAGCCCGTTCGATATGTTCCATAATACCTGGAATCAAGACCGTTTCACCGTCACAAATGGCATCAACTTCACATTCCTTACCCACGAGATACCGGTCAATCAAGACCGGATGATCATGGGACACTTTAACCGCATTGTGCATGTAATAATCGAGATCCGCCCGTTTTTTGACGATTTCCATCGCTCGACCACCTAAGACATAACTTGGCCGGACTAAGACCGGATAACCAAGCTTATCAGCAATCGCTAAGGCCGTCGCTTCATCACTGGCAGTATCGCCAGCTGGTTGTGGAATAGCCAATTGCTTGATTACTTTATCAAATTCATCCCGGTCTTCGGCCCGATCGACATCAGTCACGCTAGTCCCGAGGATTTTAACCCCATGTTCAGCTAACGGCGCCGCCAAGTTGATGGCTGTTTGCCCACCAAACTGCACAATAACGCCAGTTGGCTGTTCTAAGTCAATCACATTCAAGACATCTTCTAACGTCAATGGTTCGAAGTACAACTTGTCTGAAATCGAGAAGTCGGTCGAAACTGTTTCGGGATTACTATTCATAATGATAGCTTCATAACCCGCTTTTTGAATCGCTTTAACCGAATGAACTGTTGCGTAATCAAATTCGACCCCTTGACCGATACGAATTGGACCTGAACCCAAGACCAAGACTGATGGCCGCTCCGTCACTTGACTTTCATTTTCATACTCATAAGTCCCATAGTAATAAGGCGTTGTTGATTCAAATTCACCTGCACACGTATCTACCATCTTATAAACGGGTTGTAAGTGATTATCTTGCCGGAATTGGCGTACTGTATCGGCCGTTTCATGCCAGAAATCGGCGACGACTTGGTCAGAAAAGCCATTCCGTTTGGCCGTTGTTAAGACCTCTAAATCATCGACATGGGCTTGTAAGTCACGTTCAATTTCAATGATATGCAATAACTTGTCTAAGAAGAACACGTTGATTTTCGTAATCTCCGCCAGTTCTTCAATCTTATACCCGCGACGAATGCCTTCAGCTAAGTAGAAGAGCCGGTCATCTTGCGCATGAATCAACTTATCACTTAACGTATCATCATCAACCTTAGCTAAGGCTGGTTCGTCAATATAGTTGACCCCAATTTCCAAAGAACGTACTGCTTTTAGCGTGGCTTCTTCAATATTTCGGCCAATCGCCATAACTTCGCCAGTGGCCTTCATTTGTGTCCCTAACCGCCGATCAGCATGGGTGAACTTATCAAATGGCCAGCGTGGAATCTTGCAGACCACATAATCTAGTGCTGGTTCAAATTCCGCATACGTGGTCCCAGTGACCGGATTCTTGATTTCATCTAAGTGTAAGCCGACCGCAATTTTGGCGGCCATCTTCGCGATTGGATAACCGGTTGCTTTTGAGGCTAATGCTGATGACCGGCTCACCCGTGGATTGACTTCAATGATGTAATAGTTAAAACTATTCGGATCAAGGGCAAGTTGAACGTTACAGCCCCCTTCGATCTTCAAGGCCCGAATAATCTTTAATGAAGCATCCCGTAACATTTGAACTTCACGGTCAGCTAAGGTTTGAACCGGCGCATAGACGATTGAATCCCCAGTATGAATCCCCACCGGGTCAAAGTTTTCCATGTTGCAGACGACCATCGCATTATCCGCAGCATCACGCATCACTTCAAATTCGATTTCTTTATAGCCGGCAATACTTTGTTCAATCAACACTTGTGTCACTGGCGATAACGATAACCCATTTTCCGCAATTGTCGCTAAGGCTTTGGCGTTTTCCGCAATCCCACCACCAGTACCACCCATGGTAAAGGCTGGCCGCACGATGACTGGATAACCTGTCTTTTCAGCAAAGTCCAACGCTTCTTGGGTCGTATGGGCAATCCCAGATGCGGGAACGGGTTCGCCGAGTTTTTCCATTAAGTCTTTAAATTGTTCCCGGTCTTCAGCTTGATCAATAGCACTAAGCTTTGTCCCGAGTAATTCAATTTTGAGTTCTTTTAAAATACCAGAATCGGAAAGTTCCATGGCCATATTCAACCCTTGTTGCCCACCTAAAGTTGGCAAAATGGCATCTGGATGTTCTTTACGTAAGATTTGTGACACAAACTCTAACGTAATAGGTTCCAAGTAAACTTGGTCAGCAATTTCTTTATCCGTCATAATGGTTGCCGGATTGGAGTTCACTAAAACGACTTCGTAGCCCAATTCTTTTAAGGCTAAGCAGGCTTGTGTCCCAGAATAATCAAATTCTGCGGCCTGGCCAATGATGATTGGACCAGAACCAATGACCATGATTTTATGAATATCTGTCCGTTTAGGCATTGAATTGGCTTCCTTTCCGAGCAGCTTGGTGCGCTGCCATTAAATCAATAAATTCATCAAAAATATGATCAGCGTCATGGGGACCCGGCGCTGCATCGGGATGATACTGAACCGAGAAGGCTGGATAATTCCGATGCCGAACGCCTTCAACCGTCCCATCATTGATTTCTTCATGTGTGATCATCAAATCGGTATTATCAAGTGAGTCACGATCAACCGCATACCCATGGTTTTGCGACGTAAAGTCGATCCGCCCAGTCGCAATCTCGCGGACTGGATGATTAAAGCCGCGATGACCGAACTTCATCTTAAACGTATCCGCACCATTTGCTAATGAGAACAACTGATGCCCTAAACAAATCCCGAATAACGGCACGTGTTGTTCCACTTCACGAATCATGGTGAGTGCTTCTGGCACATCCTTTGGATCACCAGGGCCATTGGTCAGCATAACCCCATCTGGATTTAACGCCATGATTTGCCCAGCAGTCGCATTGTATGGCAAAACGGTTAAGTTACAATGACGCTTAGCCAATTCACGTAAGATCGAATGTTTTAAGCCAAAATCAACCACAACCACGTTGGGCCCAGTTGCTGGATTCGGATAGGCATTATTAGTCGAACTTTCAGCGACAACCGCTTTATTTAAAACTGTTGCTTGTAATTGACTAACCGTGTCATCCTTGACTTCATCAACAATTGTGGCTTTCATCGCGCCAACTTCACGGATATGCTTGGTCACTGCTCGCGTATCGATATCGGCAATGCCTGGAATTTGGTTTTGCTTTAAATAGTCATCTAGTGACATTTCACTCCGCCAGTTGCTGGCCCGCCGTGCTAATTCGTGGACCACGATTCCTTTACACGTTGGGGTGATTGATTCATGATCATCACGATTAATGCCGTAGTTCCCAATCAAGGGGTACGTAAACATCAAGATTTCACCATTATAAGATTGGTCTGTAATGGATTCTTGGTAGCCGCTCATCCCAGTGTTAAAAACTAATTCACCAACCGTTGCGCTAGGCGCACCGAAACCCGTACCAGGATAAACGGTGCCATCAGCTAAGACTAAATATCGTTTCATGCGTGTTGATCCTTTCCATAAGCGACTTGGCCATCTACTAAGGTCATTAAGACATCGCCGTATACTTGCCAACCGACAAACGGTGAGTTATGCCCTTTTGAAAACATTTGATCAGCTTTAATTTCATATTGATGTTCTAAATCGATAATCGCTAAATCGGCTGGTGTCCCAGGTTTTAATTGCCCCGCTTGATGTAACCCGAATAATTGTGCTGGTTTAGTACTCATCAAGTCGATCAATTGACTAAGCGTCAAGATCCGGGTCTTCACAAAAGTGGTATACATGGTCGCAAACGCCGTTTCTAAACCGGTAATTCCGAAAGCAGCCGTGCGCATCGAACCAGCTTTTTGAGCATCCGTATGGGGGGCATGGTCAGTGGCAATCATGTCGATCGTGCCATCTAACAACCCGGCAATCAGGGCGGCGCGATCTTTTGGTGAACGCAATGGTGGGTTCATCTTAAGCATCGGATTATCCATGGTGATGTCTTCATCAGTTAACAATAAGTGATGGGGTGCCACTTCACAGGTCACATTAATCCCCGCCCGCTTGGCATCACGAACCACCCGCACACTTTCAGCGGTGGAAACGTGGCAAACGTGGTAATGGACCCCACTTGCTTCGGCAAGTAACACATCACGCGCAATTTGTGAAGATTCAGAGATTCCTGGAATACCAGGTAAGCCCAGTTTGTCAGCAACTGGCCCCGCATTCATGACCCCATCACCCTTTAATGATTCGTCTTCAACGTGAGCTGCGACTGTAAGTCCGGCTTTAGCCGCGCCACACATGGCTTGATACATTGTTTCAGCCGTTTGAACCCCGGAACCATCATTACTGACGGCAAAGGCCCCCGCTTGTTTAACCCCTTCAAAGTCAACCAGTTCTTCACTCGTTCGTTGCTTGGTGATACTAGCGTATTGGGCAACGTGGACATGCGCTTTTTGTGCATTTTCAGCAACCATCAGGGCTACTTTTTCGGGTGTGTCGGGAACTGGTTCAACGTTTGGCATCGCACCAACCGTCGTAAAGCCACCATGAGCTGCGGCCATCGTCCCGGTATCAATCGTTTCTTTATCAGTCAACCCAGGTTCACGTAAATGCACATGCACATCGACTAAACCGGGTGTCACAAAATGTTTGCCCGCACAAATCACGTGGTCCGCAGCGCCATATTTGGTATGCAACTCATGCCCCATCGCTTCAATATGACCGTTTTCAATCAGAATATCCGTTAACGTTAAGTGGCCGGCTTCTAAGACCTTGGCATCTTTAATTAAAGTTGACATTTTTTATCTCCTCCAATTGGTGACTATCTAACAATCCGCGTTGAACTAAGACGTGGGCAACCATGGCCATCCGAATATACATGCCATTGGTCATTTGTTGAAAGATCCGTGACTGGGGTGCTTCAACTAAGTCACTGGCTAACTCGACCCCACGATTAACCGGCGCTGGATGCATGATGATCGCTTGTTTTGGCATTTTCGCAGCACGTTCAACCGTTAAGCCATATTGTTGATGATAAGCTTGGGCGTCAAAGTCTGCATTCTTAGCTTGTGGTAATCGTTCATGTTGTACCCGTAAGAGCATCATGACATCCATCTCGCCAACTAACTCATCAATCGGGCGATACGTGCCGTAAGCGGCAAAATCGTCATTGAACCAAGCTTCTGGTCCACTGAAGTAAACTTCCGCGCCAAGTTGAGTTAATAGTGTCATATTGGAACGCGCTACCCGTGAATGTTGTAAATCACCAACAATCGCAATCTTTAACCCATCAAAGTGACCAAATTCTTCGTAAATCGTTAGCATATCAAGTAATGATTGTGACGGATGTTGACCGCTACCATCGCCGGCATTGATCAAGCTCATCGGTAATTGCGCGTCAATCAATGGTTGATAATAGTTATCGTGTGGATGGCGAATAACGGCTAAATCAACCCCAATAGCTTGAATCGTCTTCAAGGTATCCAGCAAACTTTCACCCTTCGTGACCGAACTCGTCTTGGGATCAAATGGAATTACTTGCATCCCTAACCGACGTTCTGCCATTTCAAAACTGGTATGGGTCCGTGTACTATTTTCAAAGAATAAATTCATCGCAAACGCTGGACGTTTCAAAGTCACCGTTAAGCCTTGCTTAAACGCTTGGGCCAAGTGAATAAAATGCATCACGTCCTGGTTATTAAATTGGTCTACACTGACAAGATAATTAGTTGCTTGCATGCTCTTTTGCCGTCTCCTTCTGTTTTTTTCCAAAGAAAAAAGTCTAGCTCCTGCAATTTGCTTGCAAAGAGGCTAGACTCCGATTAATCGACCACGCATGGTCAAACCGTTTCGTTCCTCTCTGGAAACAATTAAATGGTTAATGATTCAAATTTATTCTAACTTTTCAATACTAATCCCGTCGTGCCCGTCATGTTCTTCGAGCGCAACGCTAACTTGTTCATCTAAAGCGGTTGGAATGTTCTTACCAACAAAGTCTGGGCGAATTGGTAATTCACGATGACCCCGGTCAACTAAGACAGCCAAAGAAATCTTAGCGGGACGACCTTGGTCCATTAAGGCATCTAAAGCGGCCCGGACAGTCCGACCCGTAAACAAGACGTCGTCGACTAAAATAATGTGCTTGCTATTAATGTCAACAGGAATATCGGCACCATTTAACTTAGCTTGGCCTTGAACATCAATCGCATGATGATCATCACGATATAACGTAATGTCCAACGAGCCAACTGGCACATCGACACCTTCCAGCTGCTTCAACCGTTGCGCTAAACGTTGGGCCAAATAAATCCCTCGAGTTTTAATCCCGATAAAGACCAGATTTCCGACCCCTTTATTTTGTTCAATGATTTCGTAAGTGATCCGCGTTAATGCGCGCCGCATCGTCATTGCATCGACAACTTCTCGTGCCATCTTAGTCAGCTCCATTTCGATTTGATTACCACCTTGAGAACCGAAAAAAGTCCCCCCGTTTTTCCTGCGAAAAGCGTGGGAGACTCCTAGTTACCGTTCCCCTTGTTAGCCTCACAGGACTAATTTAAAGGTGCTTGTTTAATTGCAATAAGTGTAACTAAATGTGTCGAACGTGTCAAGGGGGAGATTCGACTTTAACGCGCAAGCCGATCAATTGCCGCACCGATTCGTTGAACAGCCACCTCACTTCATTAATATGATGAGCCAAAAATGCATCATCCGCGATCAAGTTAATGTAAATTCACGGTCACAGTTTGTTAAACCAGCCAATTATTTCATACTATTTTAATCTATTTTTCATTTATTTATAGTCAAACTACCAAATTATCGGTATACTACTTGTGAAAGATAACCAATTTTTAGGGGGATACGCCATGCGTTTACAAACACTTTTACAAACTCCAGCCATGCAACAGATGCGGGTCGTTGCAGGTGAACGCGGTCTGAAGCGAGAAATCAACAATATCGGCATGATCGAATCACCTGATATTGCCGACTTTTTAAAAGCCCATCAATTTCTCATTACTAACGGCTATCCTTTCATTAATACGACGACCAATCCAACGGCTTTAATCGAAGCCATGAATCAAGCTAACTGTGCCGGACTGGGCTTTAAGGATCGTCGTTATGTCGATCATTTGCCCAGTGATGTCATTGACCTTGCCAACGAACTCGATTTTCCAATTATCGTGACACCCGCTGACGAGTTGATTTCAGAAACGATGCGCAACATGTTAACCATCATTTTGAACTCCCAAACTGACGAACTTAGTCACATCGTGCAAGTTAATCAGACTTTGGCGGACTTATTAATTAAAGACCCGACTGATACGACCGTACTCAATAAATGTACCGAACTGATTGGTCATCCCTTGTTTTTAATGGATAGTCATTTTCGGGTAGTCAGTGCCTCGCAAAATTTACCCATGACGCGCAGTGCCTTAACTGACTTTTTACGTAATCAAACTAAAATCGATTATTTCAATCTACATACCCGGACAACCGTCGCCTACAACCATGATCAATTGACGATTATTCCGCTCTTTTCAGCCTATAAAGAAAATAAAGCCTTTGTAGGGGTCTTAAATCTAGATCCCCAAAATTCAACCGACCAAATGTTAGCCCAAGTCGTTTTAAATTCGTTAAGCTTCGTTAACAGTCGCGTCGACATGTTAAATGAATCCGCCTTTCGGAATCAAAGTGGGTTCTATCTAAATGTCATGGATGGGGGGATTTCTAATGACCTGGTCAATAAGACCTTAAAATCGCGGGGAATCGAACCAACCACTAAGTTTCACTGTGCCACCATTTTAGTGACCACGCACCACCAAACCTTGTTGAGCAACCATTTATTGGAACAGGTCCAACAGCTCACTCTGTGGTTCATTAAAGAATATCAAGCCGATGTCATTGCATTTTCTTTAAAGCAGCAACTGGTCTTACTCATTAACGACGATCAAGATGCCCAACACTTTTTAGCGGCCTTGGTCAACTTTATCCAGCCTAAATTAGATAAACAAGCCCGTTTGATTGCTGGTTATAGTTACTCGACTTTGCCCCTGACGGAACTCGCCACGATTTACAACGAGGCCGCCGAAGCACTCGCTTTAAGTAAAAATAGCCCGCACGCCATTACGATTTACCGACCAAAATATGTGAAAGAATTGATTTCCTTAATTCCTAGTAACGAGGCCAAGTCATTTGTGGAACGCGTTTTGGGTGGTTTAGTTGGTGGCGTCAGTGCTAATGAACAGTTAAACCTCTTAAACACCTTATATGGTTATTTTTATTACCATCAAAATATTGCCGAAGTGGCTGGTCACTTGTCAATTCACCGTAATACCGTGATTTATCGCTTGAAAAAAATCGAAAAGATGTTGCGTCTAAACCTAGATGATCCCGAACAAACCCAAACACTCGAAATGGCTGTCTTATTGTGGCATAACCGCCAAATACAAAAGTGAACGTTTTCATTTTCAACATTAGCTAGACTCGCGATTTCACGAACATTAATTTGTTCAATTCTGTTTGTATTCGGTTTTCATCTATGTTAAAATTATCCCATTCAAATACGAGTAATTGCCTATATAATGTCATGATATGGATGACGAGTTTCTACCCAACGCCGTAAACGTTGGACTATAAGCAAACGAGGCCATCCCGTTTGCCCGGGGTGGCCTTTTTTTCAGGCAGTTTCGCAGAATTGAGGAGGAAGATTTTTTTGAAGGAAGTAACCACGACGCCAAAAATCTCCAACGTCAAAGCGGCGATTTTAGGGTTTCAGCATTTATTAGCGATGTATTCAGGTGACGTGTTAGTCCCCTTATTGATTGGTGCCGCATTACATTTTAGTCAACAACAAATGACTTACTTAGTTTCAATCGATATTTTCATGTGTGGGATTGCGACATTACTACAATTAAAACGGACCCCCTTAACTGGGATTGGGCTACCAGTCGTCTTAGGCTGTGCCGTGCAAGCAGTCAATCCGCTGATTCAAATTGGTAAAACTTACGGTTTGGGCACGATGTATGGTTCCATTATTGGTGCCGGTATTTTTATCTTTTTAATTGCTGGGTTATTTTCAAAAATCAAGAGCCTCTTTCCACCAGTGGTCACTGGGTCATTAATTACCATTATCGGTTTTACCTTAATCCCAGTTGGGTTTCAAAACTTGGGTGGTGGCGACGCGACCGCCAAAGATTTCGGTAACTTGCCAGCACTCGGCATTGGCTTTTTAACAATTGCCATTATTTTATTAATCAATGTTTTTGCGAAAGGGTTCTTAAAATCCGTTGCCATCTTAATTGGGATTTTAGCTGGGACATTGCTAGCAGGTGCCTTTGGCATGGTCTCCTTAAAACCGGTTGCCGAAGCCAGTTGGTTCCATTTACCAACCCTCTTTTACTTTGGGACGCCGCACTTTGAGTGGTCTTCAGTTTTAACGATGATTTTAGTCTCACTAACCACGATGGTTGAATCAACGGGGGTCTTCTTTGCTTTAGGTGATATTACCGGTCGTAAGATCGAAAGTGATGATTTAAAACGCGGTTATCGTGCCGAAGGGATTGCCGTTATTTTAGGCGGTTTGTTCAACACCTTTCCTTACTCGACTTTCTCTGAAAACGTCGGCGTCTTACAATTATCAGGCGTCAAAACCCGTAAGCCGATTTACTTCTCTGCCATTTTCCTGATCTTCTTAGGGCTTTTGCCTAAGATTGGGGCTTTAGCAACCGTTATTCCAGACCCAGTTTTAGGGGGCGCCATGGTCGTGATGTTCGGGATCGTTGGGGTTCAAGGGATTCGGATGTTGGCACAAGTTGACTTCCGCAATAACAACAACTTGCTCGTTTCGGCGGTCTCAATTGGCTTAGGTTTAGGTGTTACCGTTGAAACCAATATCTTCCAATTTTTACCAAACGCCTTACAAATCATGTTAAGTAACGGGGTTGTCGTTGGGAGTTTAGCCGCGGTCTTATTGAACCTCTTATTCAATCGTCATGCCGTTGAGAAAAAGGTCGATGATGAAAGCATCGGTTTAAATGAAACTGAAGAAAATTAAATCACCAGTTAAGCTAGACAGCCCACGGGTTGCCTAGCTTTTTTGTTGCCCGCTAATAATCGGTTGGTACAAATTTTGTTATTCACGTAAAAAGCAGTATGTTATACTGAATAATTGTTGAATTGTTAACTTTTTATTATGTTAGGAGCGGGAGACAATTTTAGAGCAATTATTTCATTTGCGGGAAAACCGCACTTCAGTCCGTCGTGAACTGATTGGTGGCCTGACAACTTTTCTGGCCATGTCATATATCTTAGCCGTAAACCCCGAACTATTAGGGAGTGCCGGCATGAGCAAGACGGCGGTCTTTACGGCCACCGTGTTAGCAGCTATCGTCGGTTGTTTATTGATGGGACTTATCGCCAACTTTCCAGTGGCTTTAGCTCCCGGAATGGGTTTAAACGCCTTCTTCACTTATACCGTGGTGCAAGAATGGCACATTCCATGGCAGACTGCCTTAGCCGGTGTCTTGGTTGCTGGGATTTTATTCATCTTATTAACGTTATCCAAGCTGCGTGATAAGTTAATTAACTTAATTCCCAGTGCGTTAAAATATGCCGTTTCAGCTGGGATTGGTTTATTTATTGCCTTTTCTGGCTTACAAACGTCAGGGATTATCGTGGCTAACAAATCTAATGCCGTGGCTTTAGGTAACTTACACAGCCCAACGGTTTTACTTGCGATCTTTGGGATTATCGTCGGCGTGATGTTAGTGACTGCCAACGTCACCGGGGGGATTTTCTGGGGCATGTTCATTACAGCCGCTGTTGGGATGATCTTTGGGGTGATTCCATTGCCAACCGGGATCGTTAGTGGCGTGCCAAGTGTTCAACCAATCTTTGGTGCCGCGGTTACCCATCTTGGTCAAATCAATTCGTTTCAAATGATCATCGTCATTTTAACGTTCTTTATTATTGGGCTATTTGATACCTCGGGGACTTTGGTCGGTGTTGCGACCGAAGCTGGGATGGTTGATCATAAAACCGGTGAAGTCAAAGGCGTTGGTAAAGCGTTATTCAGTGGTGCCTTAGCGACCACAATCGGGGCCATTTTTGGGACTTCCCCAACGACGGCCTATGTCGAATCGACTTCCGGTGTTGCCGTTGGCGCGCGAACTGGGCTCTCATCTGTATTTACAGCCTTATTGTTCGTTATTGCTGCCTTTTTCTCACCCGTTTTAACCGTGATTACATCCGCAGTAACCGCTTCGGCATTAATCATCGTCGGGATTTTGATGTTATCAAACGTCCAATATATTGATTGGACAAAATTTGAAATCGCGGTACCAGCCTTCTTCACCATGATTATGATGCTATTAACTTATAGTATTTCAGAAGGGCTTGCCGTTGGATTCATTTTCTACCCGATCACCATGTCAGTTAAAGGCCGTTGGCGTGAAGTCAACGCGTTAATGTGGGCGATGATGGTCATCTTTATCTTATATTTCGCCTTTGTGGCTTAATCAAAAAACGGTTTACTTAACCATGATGGTGGTTAAGTAAACCGTTTTTGTGTACCCGCACTTCATTCAGGCTTAAAACGTGATTGGTTGTAGTCCCTTATCGCCAATATCATGTCGATAAACTAATGACCCAGTTTCTAGTTGTGACAATTGCTGATACACCGCTGTTTGAGCAGCCGTTAATGTTGCCGCTTTAGCAGTGACCATCATCACTCGACCACCAGCACTCACTAAGTGTGCCGGCGTACCAGCAACACTAGCGTAGTCAGCACCTGCCACCGTCGGCACTGGCACCCCTTTGGTAGGTTCACCGGGATAGCCTGGTGCGGCCAAGACGACACCCAGATAGGTTGCCGCGGTTTGCCAGCGCACCGTTGGTTGGCGATGTTGCAACAGGTCAACAATCACTTGGTAGAAGTCACCTTCCAGTTGGGGCAATAAGATCTGGGTTTCTGGATCACCTAGACGCAAATTATATTCAATAACTTGGACCCCGTGAGCCGTTAAAATACCACCAACATAGATGACACCTTCAAAACTCAACCCATCGGCTTTTAATCCTTTGATCGTGGGCTCAATAATTGTGGCAACCGTTTGTTGCACAATCTCTGGGGTAATTTGTGGCACGGGCGAATACGCCCCCATGCCCCCAGTATTAGGGCCTTTGTCATGATCAGCCAACCGTTTATGGTCTTGGGCCGTCGGTAACAAAACATACTGGTCACCACCCACTAAAACCATTTGTGAGAACTCAAAGCCGGCAACAAACGCTTCAATCAACACCGTATCGGTCTGGTCAAAAGCGGCAGTTAAGGCTTGTTCTGCTTGGGCATGACTCGTTGCCACCGTTACCCCTTTGCCAGCGGCTAAGCCATCCACTTTAATAACTTGCGGTAGCGCCGCCGTTTGACTATAGGCAATGGCCGCTTGTAACTCATGATATAACTGATAAGCGGCCGTTGGAATCTGGTGACGCTGCATAAAGGATTTGGCAAATACCTTAGAGCTTTCCAACTGGGCTGCGGCTTGATGGGGGCCAAAAATAGCCAGTCCAGCCGCTTGAAAATAGTCGACAATCCCAGCGGCTAATGGAACTTCGGGGCCGACAAACGTTAAATCAATCGTGTTTTGACGGACAAAGTCAGTTAAACTTGCAAAATCCATAGCCGCAATCGCAACTGTCTGAATGCCATCAAGCGTCATACCAGGGTTTCCCGGGGCACAATACACCGCGCTCACTTGGGAACTTGCTAACATTGCTTTAGCAATGGCATGTTCCCGACCACCGTTTCCAATTACCAATACTGTTGCCATCTTACCGCCTCCTTTACTTAAGTTCAATTAATGCCGGAAATGCCGGACACCTGTTGTGACCATTGCAATGCCATATTTATCCGCCATATCAATCGAATCCTGATCACGAATACTCCCACCAGGTTGCACGATAGCGCGAATCCCATGTTGAGCCGCAAATTCGACACAGTCATTCATTGGGAAAAACGCATCCGAAGCTAAAATGGCATTTTCATAACCTGGTTTACTCATGGCTTTTTCAATCGCGATTTTAGTTGAATCAATCCGATTCATTTGGCCTGAACCAACACCCAAGGTCCGATCAGCGGTTGTCACCACAATCGCATTACTCTTCACATGTTTGACCACTTGTTGGCCAAAGGCTAATGCCTTCAATTGCGCCGCCGTTGGTTGTTGTTTCGTCACCACCGTAAAGTCAGCTGGCGCTTCAAATTTAGCATCTACTTCTTGACGTAATAAGCCCCCGCCAACTGAAATCGTTTCAAACTTATCAGCAGTATGCGCTTGATCAAAGTCAACGGTCAATAACCGCAAATTTTTCTTTTTAGCTAAAACCGCATAGGCATCGTCGTCGAAGCTTGGTGCAATAATGATTTCCAAGAATAATTGATGCATCTTTTCAGCCGTTGCTAAATCAACCGGACGATTAGCGGCAATAATCCCACCAAAGATTGAAATCGAGTCAGCCGCATAAGCTTTATCCCAGGCTTGTTCTAGGTTATCCCCTAGGCCAACGCCGCATGGATTCATGTGCTTCATCGCGACAATCGCGGGTTGATCGTATTCACTGACCATTCGTAAAGCCGCATCGGCATCTTTAATATTGTTATAGGATAATTCCTTACCATGCAATTGTTGCGCATTAGTGATGGAGAATGGCGTTGGTAGGGCATTTTCATAAAAGGCCGCTTGTTGATGACTGTTTTCACCATACCGCAAGGCTTGTTTCTTATCGTAAGTCAACGTCAACTTAGCTGGAAATTCGTCAGTCGTCAAATATTGGGCAATCAAGGCATCATAGGCAGCGGTGTGTTGGAACACTTTAGCTGCCAGTCGTTGCCGGAACGTTGGCGTAATCGCATCGTCAGCCAAGGCCTTGAGGACGGCTTGATAATCAGCTGGATCAACGATTGGCAAGACCGCCGCAAAGTTTTTCGCAGCCGAACGTAACATCGATGGGCCACCGATATCAATTTGTTCGATAGCTTCAGCCTGCGTCACATCGGGTTGTTGAATGGTTGCTTTAAATGGATATAAATTAACCACGACCATATCAATTGGCGTAATCCCAGCGTCTTTTAATTGTGCCATATGGGCTGGCACATCGCGCCGCGCCAATAAGCCCGCATGGACATTTGGATGTAAGGTCTTGACCCGTCCATCCAACATCTCTGGAAAACCAGTGACGGTTTCAATGCCAATAACTGGAATTCCAGCAGCTTCTAAGGCATTTTTAGTCCCCCCCGTGGAAACCAGTTCATAATCTAATTGCACTAATCCTTTTGCAAAATCCGTTAATCCTTGTTTATCAGATACACTTAATAAGGCCCGTTTTGTCATTTAAATAGCTCCTTCATTAATGAGTGACTGTAAGACGTCTGGATAAAATTGATGTTCCACGGTGTGAATCCGGGTGGCTAAACTAGTGAGGGTATCATCTGGTTTTACCGCCACTGGTCGTTGGCCAATAATCTGACCGGTATCAATCCCGGCATCGATATAGTGAATCGTGACACCCGTTTCAGTGACCCCTGCAGCAAACGCATCTTCAATGCCATGCCGACCAGGAAAATGTGGTAATAAAGCTGGGTGAATATTCAAGATACGATGAGGATAGGCATTTAATAACGTTGGGCCAATAATCCGCATATAACCGGCCAATAGAATCGCATCCACCTGCGCTTTTTGTAACGCCGTTAAGATGATCTGCTCAGCCGCCGCCTTATTGGCGTAATCATGAAAATCGACGATTAACACCGGGACATTTAAGGCCTGCGCCTTTTGGATCACGGGGGCTTTAGGTTGATCGCAAATCAGTAAGGCAATCGTAGCCGGAATTGGGCGTGTTTTTATTGCATCGTGTAGCGCAATAAAGTTTGTCCCGTTGCCAGAAGCAAAAACAGCAAGTTGCTTAAGCATGCGCTGCCTCCTCAAAGACAACTGGCGTTGAACCGGTCGTCACTTGACCAACTTCATAGAAAGGTTGTTGTTGGGTAGTTAAAGTTGCTTTTACTGCCGCTACTTGTTCTGGATGAACAACTAGAACCATGCCTAAGCCGAGATTAAATGTATTTCGCACATCCGTAGTTGTCAGTTGCCCTAAATCAGCCAGCAACGGCATGATTGCGGGGATTGGCCAGCTACCCATTTGGAAATGGGCGGCTAATCCGGTCGGCAACGCGCGGGCCACGTTTTCGATCAGCCCCCCGCCAGTAATATGTGCAATGCTGGCAACCAACTTTTGCTTTAATAATGGCAACACACTCGCCACATAAATCTTGGTTGGTCGTAATAATTCCGTTTGTAACTCATGACCTAAACTTGGAAAGATATGATCCAGCGCAAAGTCATGTTGCTTAAATAAAATATCACGAACTAAACTAAAGCCATTAGCGTGCAAGCCATTAGATGGTAATCCAATTAAGACATCACCCGCTTGGACATTTTCAGGTTGCAACAAGTCGGCCCGAGTCGCGACACCTACGGCAAAGCCGGCTAAGTCGTAATGGTCTTGACCATACATATCGGGCATTTCAGCCGTCTCACCACCAATCAGTGCCGTGCCAGCTTGCTCACACCCGGTGACAACGCCTTGTAGAATTGCTTTTACGCGGGCCTGATCAGTATGACCGAGGCCCAAATAATCCAAGAAGAATTGTGGTTGGGCGCCTTGCGCTAAAATATCATTGACGCACATGGCCACTAAATCAATCCCAATCGTCGTGTGTTGTTTGGCGGCAATCGCGACCAATAACTTAGTCCCAACCCCATCAGTGCCCGCCACTAACACTGGCGCATCTGGGGCGTCACTCAATGGAAAAGCACCACCAAAGGCCCCTAATTGTGCGTTGCCGCTCATTTCTTTGACCGTTTTTAAGACTTCATAACCGGCATTAATATCAACACCGGCTTTTTTATATGCATCGCTCAACTGCTCACCCCCCAATTAGTGTGCTTGTTTTAACTGTAACTGCCGAATTTCTTCGTCATATTCAGCTTGATAATCATATAGTGGTGTTGGATAGTCACCATTAAAGTAAGCCATACATAGCCCACCATACGGTGCATCAACCTTTAAGCCAACCGCATCGATAACACCTTGTTCACTCAAAAAGCCTAACGAGTCAGCGCCAAAAGATTGACACATTTGGGGAATCGTTTGATTGGCAGCAATCAGTTCGCGTGTCGTTTGAATATCGATTCCGTAAAAGCAAGGGTAGCGTAATGGCGGTGACGCAATCCGTAAATGCACCGACTTCGCCCCGGCGTCCTTTAAGAGTTTGACGATTCGGCGACTTGTGGTGCCACGAACAATCGAATCATCGATTAAAACAACACGCTTACCCGCAACGACCCCTTTGACCGCTGATAATTTCATCCGAACACCTTGTTCACGCAACGCTTGGGTTGGTTGAATGAACGTTCGTGACGAATATTGATTTTTAATCAAGCCCATTTCATAAGGCAACCCACTGGCTTCAGCATAGCCAGTTGCGGCTGATAAAGACGAATTTGGTACGCCCACCACGATATCAGCATCAACCGGTTGTTCTTGTGCCAGTCGCGCTCCCATCCGCTTACGAGCTGAATGCACATTCACCCCATAAATATCTGAATCAGGACGGGCAAAATAAATAAATTCCATTGAGCAAATTGCCAATTGCGTCTCAGTCGTATATTGATCGATTTTTAAGCCATTACTGTCGATTGTTAACAACTCGCCCGGATGCACGTCTTGAATAAAGGTCGCGCCCACTGCATCTAAAGCGCAAGTTTCACTACAAACAACGTAACCACCCGCTGGCAATTGCCCAACAACCAATGGTCGAAATCCATTCGGATCTAAAGCTGCAAATAAACGATCATTGGTTAACAACAAGTAAGCAAAGCCCCCTTGAACCTGGCGCAATGCAGCTTTTACTTGACCACTTAGCGTTGGCGCCGTGCTACGACGAATCAAATGCATCAAGATTTCACTATCTGAACTGGCATGAAAGATTGCCCCGGCTTGTTCGAGTTGTCGGCGTAGACTCACTGCATTCGTCAAATTACCATTGTGTGCCAGTGCAAACTGGGCATCACTAAAGTTAAATTCAAGCGGTTGAATGTTTTCCACACCATGATTACCCGCAGTTGCATAACGGACGTGCCCAACTGCTGCCGTCCCCGTTAACCGGTTCAAGCGGGCTGGATCACGGAAGACATCGGCTAACAATCCCAATCCACGTTCTGACTTCAAAGTCCCAGCATCATTGGCGGTAATCCCAGCACCTTCTTGACCACGGTGTTGGAGCGCATGTAACCCAAAATAGGTTAATTGGGCCGCATCGGGTGAGCCCCAAACGCCAAACACCCCGCACTCTTCATTTAACCCTTTTACTTCAGTAGGCATGGTAAGGCCCCTTCCCAAAGTCGTTTGGCAAAACTCACTTTCAAATCAAAGGCTTGATCAGCGGTTTGAATAAACAACCGATCATCTGACGTTGTTTGCCCCAAATAAGTCGCATAGGGTTCCATTAAACTTTCAAATGCCGCCCGGTGTTCAGCGGTAACCGAAATAACAAAGCGTGATTGCGTCTCAGCAAAAAAGTTCGTTGATGGAATCTCACTGGTTAGCTTCACACCAAAGCCTTGACCAAAGCAGCTTTCAGCAATCGCCGTAATCAGCCCACCTTCTGAAACATCATGTGCACTGGCCACTAAGCCTTTTTGGATCGCCCGTAATAATAAACGTTGGTTTTGATTTTCAGTCACTAAATCAAAATCAAAGAGTTCCCCAGCAATTTTACCGGTTAACATTTTCTGTAACTCACTACCATTAAAATCAGCATCGGTCGACCCTAAAACATAGACCGCATCACCGGCGTGCTTAAAATCTTGCGTCGTGATATCACGTTGATGTTTAATCAAACCAACCATCCCAATCATTGGCGTTGGATAGATGGCTTCACCATTCGATTCATTATTCAAAGACACATTGCCAGAGATGACCGGGGTATTGAATAATTGACAAGCCCGGGCAATCCCCATCGCAGATTCATCTAAGTCATAAAATTGTTCCGGCTTTTCTGGATTACCATAGTTCAAACAATCCGTAATCCCTAATGGCAAACCACCGGAAGCAATAATGTTTCGTGCGGCTTCGGCGACAGCAATTTCGCCACCGACTCGTGGGTTCAAGTATAAGTACCGCCCATTGACATCAGTCGTCATTGCTAAGGCCTTATCCGTGTGTCGAATCCGAATCACCCCAGCATCAGAACCGGGTTTGATGACAGTATTGGTTTGCACTTGTGAATCATACGTTTCATAAATTGCTTTTTTAGACGCAATCGTTGGTTGTTGCAGCATTTTCTTTAATGTGCCAGTCGCATCGACTAGCCGCGGCATAAACTGATGGTGACTCTGCTTGTTTAAGCGACTAGGTCGTTTTTTATCCCGTTGATAAACTGGCGCTTTAGTGGCTAAGGCGTCAACGGGCACATCTGCGACCAGTTGGTCATGATGGAACAACTGGTATTGATGACCTTCAGTGACATGGCCGATCGTGACGGCATCGAGTCCATACTTTTCAAATACCGCATAGATTTCAGCTTCCGCACCGGCTTTAACACATAACAACATCCGTTCTTGTGATTCAGACAACATCAATTCAAATGGCGTCATCCCAGTTTCGCGTTGCGGTACTAAATCTAAATTCAATGACAAGCCACTGCCGGCTTTCGAGGCCATTTCAGCTGAGGATGACACTAACCCAGCAGCGCCCATATCTTGAATTCCAATCAACACCTCACGATGATCATGAATTACTTCTAAACAAGCTTCCATGAGTAACTTTTCCATAAATGGATCGCCCACTTGGACCGCTGAGCGTTGCGTTTCCTTGGCATCATTAAATTCTGAAGAGGCAAATGACGCCCCATTGATACCATCACGCCCGGTTTTAGCACCGACATAAATCACACTATTACCAATCCCAGTCGCTTGTCCCTTTTGAATATCAGCTTGGTCTAAAATACCAACACACATGGCATTAACGAGTGGATTCTTTTGGTAACTGGCGTCAAAAACCGTATCGCCACCAACCGTTGGAATCCCGATACAATTGCCATACCCCCCAATACCCGCAACAACTTGTGAGATCAAATACTTCGTATGGGCATCTTCTGGTTCACCAAACCGCAAGCTATCTAACAAGGCAATTGGCCGCGCACCCATCGAGAAAATATCACGAATAATGCCACCGACCCCAGTTGCGGCCCCTTCATACGGTTCCACCGCTGATGGATGATTATGACTTTCGGCCTTAAACACCACCGCTTGACCATCGCCAATATCAATGATGCCCGCCCCTTCGCCAGGACCTTCTAAGACTTGTTCACCTTGTGTCCAGAACTTCTTTAACACTGGCTTGGAATTTTTATACGAACAATGTTCACTCCACATGCCAGAGAACAATCCAGCTTCCGTATAATTAGGTAAGCGGCCTAAAACTTGATCAGTGATCAGGTGATACTCATCATCCGTTAAGCCCCAATCGCGGTAAGCTTTCGTATCCCGTAAATCAGTTGGTGTTAATTCCATACTTTTAAGCATGTGAGACCTCCTGTTGCTGGTTGGCAATCAATGATTGAAAGATACCTAGCCCATCTGTCGAGCCTAGAATCGTTTCGACTGCCCGTTCTGGATGTGGCATCATCCCTAAAACATTCCCTTGACGATTCATGATCCCGGCAATATTGGCCACACTACCATTTGGATTATCCACGTATTCAAATAAAATTTGTTGATGTGCCCGTAATTCAGCTAACGTGGCCTCATCACAATAGTAATTACCTTCACCGTGCGCAATCGGTAATTGAATTTGTTGGTTAGGTTCATAAGCTGTTGTAAATTGACTGGTCGTGTTTTTGACCACTAAGGGGCTTGTTTGACAAATGAACTTTGAAGACCGATTAGCTTGTAAAGCGCCGGGCAACAACCCCGCTTCCGTCAAGATTTGGAAACCATTGCAAATCCCCATCACTGGTTTGCCAGCAGCCGCAAACGCTTTGACCGCCGTCATAACCGGCGCAAACCGGGCAATCGCGCCACTACGTAAGTAATCACCGTACGAAAAGCCGCCCGGTAAAATTACCGCGTCATATTGATCTAAATTAGTCGTCGTCGCTGGCACTAAATCAGCTGGCATGTTTAAAATATCACGTAAAGCATTGACCATATCATGGTCACAATTAGAACCCGGGAAAACTGGTACGGCAAATTTCATGGCTTATAGCGCCTCCATCTCGGTAATCTCGTAACGGTACGTTTCCATATTCACATTCGCTAATAAACGATCACATAGCTCATCTACTTCGGCGTCCAATGGCCGATCGCTAGCAGCCAACTTCAATTCAAAATACTTGCCTAATACCACTGATTGAACATTGGTATAACCAAGGCGGTGTAACGCATCATTAACCGCTTCACCCTTGGGATCTAGAATTGATTCTTTATAGGTCACATACACTTTTACTAAGTACATTATTGTTGGCTCCCTTCAACCGCTGCTAGCCGGGTTAAGACTTCTTGATACACCGTCGTTAAATCGCCCAAGTTCTTACGGAACACATCTTTATCTAAAGACTGTTGGGTCTTTTCATCGACCAACCGACAACTATCTGGTGAGATTTCATCCGCCAATAAGACATGACCTTGATCCGTTAATCCAAATTCGATTTTAAAATCAACCAATTGGACGCCCATTTCAGCAAAAATGGTTTGTAATCGTTGATTAACTAACAAGGCTTGGCGCCGCATTTCCGTTAAGGTATTTTGCGTGGCAACCCCTAAAGCTTCAATTTGGGAGTCATTGATAAATGGATCATCCAATGCGTCACTCTTATAGAAGAATTCCATCACCGGCGTCGCGAATTTAGTCAAGTGATCAACGTCAAATTTACGTTCAAAACTCCCGGAAGCCGCATTACGAACTACCGTTTCTAGCGGAATCATTTTGACCCGGCGCACTAATTGAACGTGATCGGATAATTGCTGCACAAAGTGATTCGGAATCCCATGTTTAGCTAGGTCCTTGAAGATCAAGCTAGAGATTCGATTATTTAATAAGCCTTTTTGGTCGATTGCAACCTTGCGCTTCCCATTTAAAGCAGTCGCTTGGTCTAAGTATGCGACCCATAAAATATCTGGGTCATTCGTGGTGTACATTTCTTTGGCTTTCCCGGTATATAACAAATCACCTTTTACAATTGCAGTCATGCTCATTGAGCTCCCTTCAAGATATCCAATGTCGTTAATGCGTGATTCAAGTCCTGATCTAAAACCGTAATATGGCCCATCTTACGTTGTGGCTTAATATCAGCCTTACCATAATCATGAAAATGCCATTCGGGATGATTGATTAAGTTTTCCCGCGCAACCGTTAAGTCCGCACCTAACAAATTACGCATTACAGCCGGTTGTGTTTGGGTAATTGCCGGAATCGGCAAGCCACAAATACTGCGAATATGGGCTTCAAATTGTGAGATGTTGCAAGCTTCAATCGTATAATGCCCGGAATTATGAGGTCTTGGGGCCAGTTCATTCACTAATAAGCGATCATCTGGTAAAACGAAAAACTCGATACCCAAAACGCCGCGTAATTTCAGTGCTTCGGCAATTGAAACGGCGATTTTTTGCGCCGCATCATGAACCGCTGGGCCAACATTGGCCGGGGCAATTGTCGTATGCAAGATATGATGTTGATGTCGATTTTCAACTAATGGAAAAGTCGTAATGACCCCGGCAGCACTGCGCGTGACCATCATTGAGACTTCTGCGCGGAACGTTTGCCGGGCTTCTAAAATACAAGGTTGCGTTAATAATGCGAGACTCGCATCGGTCGGTGTTGGTTGATTTAAATCAGCTTGGCCGTGACCATCATAGCCACCAGCTGCTGTTTTCAGAATAGATGGGGTGCCAATTCGATGGCACGCATAGTTTAAAGATTGCGCATCGGTTACCGCCGCAAACGGGGTAACGGGGATGCCATTATCGTGTAAGAATTGTTTTTCATTGAGCCGGTTACCGGTAATATGCAGTAACGCGGTTCCTTGAGGGAGTGCCGTATATTGTTGCGCGGCTTTAAGTGCCGCTTCATCAACATTTTCAAATTCATAGGTTAAGACATCGCTACGTTTGGCGAGTTCAATTAAAGCGGCTTGATCATCATATGGGGCCGTGACTTGAAAGTCAGCAACTTGGGCCGCCGGAGCTTGGGGTGTCGGATCTAAAACACCGACGTGATAACCCATACTCTTGGCACTTAAAGCCATCATTTGCCCTAACTGACCACCGCCAACAATCCCAATCGTTGCAGGTGGTAAAATCGGTTGCTTAGAATTGGTGTTCACTTTGTTCAGCCTCCTGCCGTTGTTGTTGCCGAAACTCAAGTACTGCTTGCTGAATGTTCTGATCATGAAGTCCTAATATTTGAGCGGCCATTAAGGCAGCGTTCGTTGCCCCAGCGTTACCGATTGCCATCGTGGCAACTGGTACACCGCCAGGCATCTGCACGATCGATAATAGTGAATCCATCCCATTTAGCGCCTTTGATTGAATCGGCACACCAATGACTGGCAAAACTGTATTGGCGGCTAACATGCCTGGTAAATGCGCGGCACCACCAGCACCCGCAATAATTACTTGTAAGCCACGCTCAGCAGCTTGCTGGCCATATTGTTGCAACGTGTCTGGCATTCGATGTGCCGAAATCACATGCCGCTCATATTCAATCCCCAACGCGGTTAATTGGGCGGCAGCCAACTGCATGGTTGGCCAATCCGAAATGGAACCCATCACTAAACTAACCTTCGCCATCTCAATCCCTCTTTCCTTGTTTTCACCATTAGTTTAGCAAGCAAGGTCGTCACTGTCAACGAATTTCTTAACTTTATCTATAAATTAACATTTTAATGTTCGTGTTTAATAAAATAGTCCTAGTCAGTCAAACACTTAATATAATAATTTTTTTAGTTGAATTTACTATCAATTCATCGCTTAAGGCTGGAAAAGATGATTTTAATCGCTATCCTAATATTATTTTATTTATTAGTAAATAACCGAACAATAAAAAAGCAGCCATCACTTAAGATGACTGCAAACTGATTTATTAAATTTAGCTATTACTTGAAGCCCCAGAGACTTCATCAACATCTGGTTTAGTTGGTTTTGGTGCTGGTTCAGCATCAGCTGAGGCACCAGAAACTTCATCCACTGTTGGCTTTTCTGGTTCAGCATCACTAGAAGCACCGGAAACCGCGTCGGTCTTTTCTGGTTTAACATTAGTTGATGCGCCAGAAACGGCATCTGTATCGGCGTCAGGATCTTTAACTAACATTTGACCGGTATGCTTTAAGTAATATTGGATCATTGGCATAATGTCTAAGACTAATTCATTGATACCTTTGTATTCGCCTTGGGCATCATGCATCGCCTTGTAATAGTGCATTACATACTTATCGGGCCCCATGCCAGGTACTGGCAAACGGAACATGTCCGTTTGACCACTGCGTAGCATATGGATCACTTGCTTAACGTGTGGAATCGCCCGTTTAGGATGACAGTCAGCCATTGGGTTACCCGCTTGACCTGGTGTCCGTGAAGCCAACATGTCTTTAGCTTCCAAGAAGTGATTGTAATAGATGAATTGATTATTGGCATCCGCATAAGTCAATTCGATTGGCATTGAATTTAAGAAGTAATTCAACTGGTTGACCGTTAACAAACCACGATCTAACTTCACGTAGTCATCACCTTCAGCGGCATGCGTCTTTTCAGCCGCTTTTTCAACCCAGTCAGCAGCATGCATGTCCACGCCTTCAACGGTCGTTTCAACTTTGCCCTTAGCTTCTAGGTCTTCTGCTTCCCAACCGGGATCTTCTGGTTTATTCATCGTATTAATCACCTTCACAAACTTCATAAACTTCGTTAACGTTTCTTTTAAGAAGGATACTGTGCGGTCATCTTTCAAGTTTTGATTGTCATCAAAAGCTTCTTTAACATCGCCTAATAAGAATTCGTTACCAGGCATGACGATGGCATCAACACCGGGTGATTCTAAGATTTGGCGTAAGTTCAATTGAGCCCGCGATGAGCCTTGATCGTAGTAAGAAGCCCCAACGATCATCACTGGCTTACCCGATAGTGGATGAATGTTAAAGGATAACCATTCAATCACACTCTTTAAACTAGCCGTAATCGTGTGATTATGTTCCGGCGTGGCAATAATTACCCCATCAGCGGCCATAATTTTATGATTTAAATATTGAACCGCATCACCATTGGTTTGATCATCGCTTTGATTGAACAATGGCACATCGTTAATATCTAAAAGTTCAATATCCACTTGGTCACTAAAGTGACTCGCAATATACTTTAATAACATCCGGTTATAAGATTTATCTGCTACAGAACCGGCAATTCCAACTAACTTCATTAAATAAGACTCCTCTCGTTATAAGTTGGCCCAATCCAGGTCGTGAATTTCTTCGCGGTTGGCTTCGTTTGCGTGATTCAATTTTTTCGTCAACTCAACGAAAGTTTCAAAGTCACTAAACAATCCGGCCAATTTCGCTAACTTGGTTTGGTCAATCATGTTGCCATCATCATCAAATGCTTGTAATGAATGGCCTAACAAGAATTCAGAACTTGGCATAATGCGTGCCCGTAATTCTGGTGAATCTAAAATCTGACGTAAATGTTCTTGCGCCCGAGAAGTTCCCAATGCACCATATGAAGCACCAATAATCATCACTGGCTTATCAGCTAATGGATGGATGTAATATGACAACCATTCCAGTGCATTCATCAAAACGGCTGGTGCCGAATGATCATATTCAGGAGTACTAATAATGACACCATCAGCCTGATCGATTTTATCCGCAATTGCTTGGGCTGCTGCTGGAACTTGCTTATTTTCAGGCTTATTAAATAGTGGTAAACCTTTGATTTCAACGAGTTCAATATCAGCTTGTGCTGCAAAATGCTTTTGCATAAACTGCAATAACTTTCGATTAGTCGAATTATCAGAATTAGTACCGACAATCGCAACAAACTTGTGCATTTTAAATAACTCCTTTAGCTAATTAATTTAAAACAATATATTTTCCTGATTGCTGCCTATATTGTAAACGATTTCACGATATAAAGCAAAAGTATATTTAACTATTTTCAGAACCTTGATCAACAATTAATTTGATCAAGGAATCCCGGTCGATCTTACCAAAATAGTGCGTCAAATCAAACGGCGCTAACGCAGCGGTAACTGCGGCTTTCGTATACTTTACCCCCGTCAAACAATCTAATACGGGTTGGACCGGTTGTGCCCCAAAGAAATCACCGTAAACGGTGATGCCGGCAATGCGACTCTGCTCAATATGCAGCCGAAATTCGACCGTACCGGCTGGAAAATGGTTACGATGCGTGACTTCAAAAGCAGGTGATTGCCCATAGATCCACTCCCAGTTTTTAAAGTAACGTTGATTAAGCTCGGCCACCCCGTTTTGCGCCGCGGCATCTAGCGGATACGTTGGTGCCGTAGCTAAGTCCCGGACACCTAGAATCTCGCGGGCTAAAATATCACGAAACCCTTCAATCGTCAAATGCTGGTATTTCGGGTCTAAGTACGGCCGCAAATTCGTGACCCGACTTTTAACGGATTTGATGCCTTTAGAAGCTAACTTGTCAGCCGGCACATTTAACGCATGGCTAATCTGCGTTTGATCGACATCATACATCAATGTGCCATGTGAAAACATCCGGCCATTTTCCACATGCATGGCATTACCCGAAAACTTTTTACCATCAATCATTAAATCATTGCGGCCACTTAACTCGGCCCCGGTCGCACCCATCGCGTGTAGTGCACGAATGACCGGTTCAGTAAACCGTTTAAAGTTACCAAAACCATGGCCATCATCTTGGGTAATAAAACTAAAACTGACATTGCCTAAATCATCGAAAACTGCGCCACCACCGGATGTCCGGCGGGTCAAAATAATATCATGGTCGGTCACGTATTTTTGGTTGATTTCGGCCAAAACATTTTGGTAGCGCCCCACAATAATGCAAGGAGAATTGACGTAGAAGTATAAAATCGGTTCTGACAAATCGGCCTGTTCCATTAGATACGTTTCAATCGCTAAATTCGTACGTATGTCATGACTAGGACTCGTTAAATACCGCATCGTACCACTTCCTTTAGTCTAAATACAGTTGCCGCAAATCTGCTAATTCATTTTTAGTTAATTTTAATTCCGTCCGTAAATAATGTTGCATATTGCCTGATTGCCGTTTGATTTCGGCTAAAGCGGCATCCAAATAGTCACCATTTACTGACCACAACGCTTTAATACTCGTCAACATTTCAGGTGAGACGCCTTGTGCTTGGGCTTTAGCGACCATCCCGTTAATCCGCTTGATCGATGTTTCATTACTCAACAAGTAATCTTGGCGAATCGTTTGGGGATCAACGCCTAAAGCACTTAACAAATAAACGGCGCCCATCCCGGTCCGATCTTTACCCGCTGTGCAATGGAACAATAACACTTCATTAGGTTGATCGTTAGCTAACAAATTATCGAAAAAGCGTCGATATTCATTCTTCGCATGTTGTTCAGTGGCAATCATCCGATAAACTTTGAGCATATGCCGATAGCCACTATCAGGATGCTTTTCTAAGTTAGCCGTCATCTTGTCGGTACCATCTGAGTTCCGCGTTTCATCCACATTGAAAACTGGCGCAAATTGATACTTTGCATTACCAGGAACGCGATCGGGATCATCTAAAACTTCTTTAGGTGAACGAAAATCAATATCATAACGGACGCCGTATTGATCTAAAAATTGTAAATCAGCTTCCGTTAATTGACTTAAATTACCCGTCCGAATGACTTTTTGCCATTTTAATGTATGCCCATCTTGGGTTGGGTAGCCGCCTAATTCCCGGAAATTGATGCCTTGTTGCATTGTTAACACACGTTCTTTTGCCATGATACAGTCCACCTATTCTATAAGATTATCAATACTTTTATTCTACCATGGTCAGCCTACTTAGCGATTAGAAATGTTCACCATTAATTGACAAAGCTGTCAACGGTGAGAAAATAAAAGTATCACTTTAAACGGAGGTTTTATCTATGACACTCGACTATACAACCCAAGCCACTTGGCAACCAGTTGGCGGTGACCACCAATCCCCAATCGACATTGCCACGGCAACGGCACAACCATCACAATTATCTGCAATCAGTTGGCGCGGCTTATACCAAGCCAAAACCGTGATTGACGACACCACAACTTTAAAAGCAACTGGGACCGGTTTAGCTTATTTAAATGATCGGGATTTCACGTTTGACCAGATCCACTTCCACACGCCAGCAGAACACTTGATTGATGGCGTTGCCGCACCAATCGAATGGCACCTCGTTCATCGTAGCGCTACCGGCCAATTAGCTGTCGTGGCAATTTTCGGTCGGTTAGGCAAACCCAACGCGAGCTTCCAAGGGTTACTTGATCAATTCACCCCACAGACGAGTCACGACTTAACTGAACCCGTTGATTTAACCGAACTATTGCCGGATACTGGTACGGTTTATCATTACCTCGGGTCACTCACCACGCCACCATTAACTGAAACCGTTGAATGGTACGTTTGTGGTGACAGTGTCATGATTGGTGAAGCCCAATTAGCCGCTTATCAACACTTATTTGCGGCCAATAACCGCGCAGTCCAGCCCTTAAATGATCGGCCACTCATTGCTGAACGCTTCTAATTTTAATCATCGAAGCTTGATTATCTGAAATGAGGTCCGCATATGTCTAAAAAAATTATCTGGGGGCTCATGGCTTGTGGCGCGTTTCTACTCTTAATCATCGGGTTAGGTCTTAGCAATCAAATTCACAGTGACAAAACAAGCCATGTGATTTCTGATCAACAGCGACCACTAATTCTAGTCCCAGGTAGTGATAGTAAGCCAAGTGACTTTGATGATTTGATTGATCGCTTAAACGCCCAATATCAACATCCAGTCGTTAAGTTAACCATCACGGCAAACCAAAAAATCAGCTTTAATGAAACGCGCACAAAAAACACGCCCTTAAATGATACGATTATTGCCATTCATTTTGAAAATAGTACCGACAACAATGCCACAATGGTTGAACAGACGAATGGGCTCGCTAAGGCCATGCACTATTTACAACGTCGCCTAGGGTTAAAAACCGCGAATGCCCTTGGTTATTCTAACGGCGGCGTTATCTTAACTCGTTATTTGGCCGGCTTAGGTAATCGCCAGCCCATTCAAATGCAGAGCATCATGTTAGTTGGGACGCCTTTCTTAGGCACCAACACCAAAAAGCCTGACACGACGCTATTTACCCCCTTGCTTAACCATCGCAGTCAATTCAAAAGCTTGCATTCAGTCGTCAATGTTGCTGGCGATACTGGCAAAGGCACCGACGATATCGTGCCGCTAAGTAGTGTCACTGCTGGGAAGAAACTCTTTATGCACCAAGCTGAACGCTACACACAGATGACGTTTAATGAAGATGGGATTACCCATGCCAACTTGATTCATCAAAAGTATTTAGCCCGTTTAGTGCGGCAAAACTTGTTAAATCAGTGAGGTTAATCTTTAAAACCAGTATTTGGCATCAAAAACCATTTTGGTTCATAAAAGCTGCCAACATATTGCTAGTTTTTATGAGTTGAATCGTTCAAAAATGCATTTGCGGCAAAACCGTGACTACCGATGCTTTTCGCTTCCGGCCAGCAGTAATTCCAGTTGTCGTGGCGACCGGCGCGAGCCTAAAAAGCGGTCTCGCACCTCACTTTGAAGCTTGGCCCACCCCGCCAATCTTCAAAGCTGTCGGTGGTGTAAATGTCGGCAAAAATCGCCGGCATTTACACCACTTGCACGGCAACTTCCATTACTGCTGACCTCCAACTAAATTGAGCATTTCGTTACAACGCAAAGAAGTACGTACCCACTTGTGAAGTGCCCTACAATTGTTAGACGAGAAGTCTAATGATTGTAGGGCACTTCATTTAGATACGTACTTCTTTGTATTTTTAATGATAAGTGTAATTTAGCAACGACAACCTAGAAGCCGGTTAGCAAGCGTGAACGTGCTGAAATTGTTCTTTGGCGAGTGTTTTTCTCGGCTTAGAACAAGGACGTCTTTTGAGATTAGCGGGTTAGGCTAAGCTCAAAAGCGAGGCTAGCGACCGTACTTTGGCGCCAGTCGGTCCCTGCACGAGAACACTTGCTAACTGGCTGTCAACATTCGAAGACTTTTGTCTCCAACTCGTTTAATTAGTTGTCATTAAGAATTAGCAGTTGCGACAAAGCGAGCTAATTCGTCAGTCGACATCCCAGCGCTGACCCCAACTAACAGTTTAATCCGTGCTTTTTGGCCATTTAAGCCTTGGCAGAAAATCACGCCCATTTGTTTTAACTGGACGCCCCCACCTTCGTAATCATAAACATCTTGGGCAATACCGTTAAAACAGCGGGAAACTAGTACGACTGGGATACCCATATCGATTAATTTCTGCACAGCTGGCAACGTTACTGGCGGTAAATTACCGGCACCTAACGCCTCAATCACGACCCCTTGTGTCGTCGGTTGCGCGATGGCGTCAAATAATTCTGGCCCCATCCCAGCATAGGCTTTGATCAAAAAGACATTTTCGGCCACACTTTGAATCGGACAAACCGTCGACCGTAACAAAGATTCAAAGAAGACGACGCCATGCTTAGCAACTAACCCAATCGGGCCAAACGTTGGGGTCCGGAATGTGGCCACGTTCGTTGTATGCGTCTTCGTGACGTAACGGGCTGAATGAATCTCATCATTCATGACCACTAAGACCCCTTTATCGGCAGCATCCGGGGTACTGGCGGTTTGAATCGCTGTTTCTAGATTGTGTAGCCCATCTGAGCCAATCTCGTTAGCGGAACGCATCGCACCTGTCACGACAACTGGTAATTCATTTGGCAACGTTAAATCTAAAAAATAAGCCGTTTCTTCTAAGGTATCGGTCCCATGTGTGACCACGACACCATCGATGCCTTCATGGGCGGCTTTAGCAATCCGTTGCTTTAATTCCAACATCCGCGCCGGTGTAATATGTGGCGATGGCAAATTAAACACATCTTCAGTGGTTAATTCGATGTCATCAGCAAATGGATATTCATAACTATCTAATGGATTTTGTGCCCCGGGGGCCATATTACCAGCTTCATCGGCAGACATCGCAATTGTCCCACCGGTATGCAAGACTAAAATTTTTTTCACTGTTTTCCTCCTAATTAATCGCGCCTAACATCAGTACTCGTAATTTTAGGCTAGCCAGCTAGGGATTGCAATCACAAAAGCAGACCCCACGTAATCGAACTGTAACAGTTGTACATAAATTGTTAACTGGCAGTCACTGACTTGCAACCCCGACTCGCTATAATAAGAATCATTGTTAATTCGGGAAAAAATTTTTGGAGGAATGCTTACAATATGAAAACCATCGTTAAAACTTTAATGGTCGCTTTATTCGTCACAGTCGGCTTAATCACCGTCCAAAGTTTTTGTAATTCAGCCACCCCAGCCGTTGCTGCCGCGAGCCGCTTGCAAAAAGGTAAAACGTACGCTGTTAAAGCAACTGGTTACGACGCCGTTCGTTTAGGTGGTCGGACCGCGTCTGGTTATTTTGTAAACAGCAAAAAGAAAAAAGTCATCGCCGTTGATCCACGGGTCATCAAGTTAGGCTCAAAAGTCAAAGTTAAAGGTTATGGCACCGCCATTGCTGCTGATACTGGTGGTTTAATCAAAGGTCGGCGCATTGACTTAAATATGAGCACATCTAAAGCGATTCGCTTTGGTTACCGCACCGTCCAAGTTACCGTTGTCAAATAATGCAAGTCCCCTAAACCGCTGTCGCTAATGACGGCGGTTTTTATTTTTTGCCATGCTGGTTCATTAGTCGGTTAGTTACCTCCCCACTAAAGCACTAACTAACTAGGTCCAAAACTGGCACTGCTAACGCTAACGCAAAAAAAAGTGATCCCCGCAAAAGTCTGTTATCACAAGGCTTTTGCGGGGATCTTTTTTTTAAAATTCCGATAATAGTTGACAGTCAGGCTGGTTGCCTTTATAGTTAGTTACATAAGTAATTAACCAAATAACAAATCAACTTAAAAACAAGGGAGTTAGAAATTATGCCTACTACACCAATTATGACGGTTACCGACTTACACAAGACTTACGGTAAAGCCGGCAGCAAACAATATGAAGCCTTAAAGGGGATCGACTTCGACGTCCAACCTGGCGAATTCGTCGGCATCATGGGGGCTTCTGGTTCGGGGAAAACCACCTTACTTAATATGTTGGCAACTTTAGACCAACCAACTAGTGGTGAAGTGACGATCCACCAACAACCCATCACGCATTTGAAAGGGAACCAACTCGCTGACTTTCGCGCGAATGAAATTGGCTTTATTTTCCAAGATTTTAACTTACTTGAAACGATGACCGCTTATGAAAACATCGCCTTACCATTGATGTTACAAAACGTGGCTAGCAAAAAAATCAAACCAGCCGTTGAACAAGTTGCCACCCAATTAGGCATCAACGAATTCTTAAGTAATTATCCTAATGAATTATCTGGGGGACAAAAACAACGGGTCGCCGCGGCCCGGGCATTAATCAATGAACCCGCCATCTTATTCGGTGATGAACCAACTGGGGCGTTAGATTCTAAGTCCGCCCGCGAATTACTCGACATGTTCACAAAAATCAATCAAGAACAAGCCGTTTCAATCTTATTAGTCACTCATGACCCCTTCTCAGCCAGTTATTGCCAACGCATTTTGTTCATTAAAGACGGTCGCATCGGTCAAGAATTGCATCGTGACCAATTAAGCCGGACAGATTTTTACCAACAAATTCTTGATACCTTAGGGACATTCGAACAATAGAAAGGAGTCGTACCCATGTTTAAATTAGCATTAAGTGGTTTTAAACACCGGTGGCGAGACTATTTGGTCTTGTTCTCTGGTCTCGTCATGTCCAGTGCGATCTTCTATATGTTCGAAGCGCTCGCCACGAACCAAACGTTCTTAAAACAAAATAGCATGATCAGCATGATCAGCTTTGTGTTCCAATTTGGCTCCGTTTTATTAACGATCATTACGTTAGTTTACATCGGCTATGCCAATTCATTTTTACTCAGCATGCGCAAACGTGACTACGGGCTCTTTATGTTAGTCGGGGCTCGCAAAGGCAAAATCGGCCAATTGATTTGGGTCGAAACCTTATTTGTTGGGATTTTAGCAACCATCGTCGGGATTGCTTTTGGGGCCATCTTGACGATTGGTGTCAGTCATTTACTCGTCCAAGCCTTGGGCTTAACTTTGAAGCAATTTTCTGCTTGGTATACACCAGCTGCCTTAGTAACTTTAGTCTTATACGTTGGCTTATTCTTGATTGCCGGATTATTCAACTTGGTGGCATTAACTAAAACGCCAGCCTTGAAGTTACTCCATAGTAACGACCAACCAAACCGCCCACGCTTACATCCAGTACGACAAAGTATCGAAGTCATTATCGGCTTGGCTTCTATTAGTATCGGTTATTGGTCGATGGCCCATTTAATCGACTTGAAGATGGCTGGGATCGGCATTGCCTTAGTTACCATTGTCTTAGGAACGTATCTTCTCTTTAATGCCGTTTTCGTCTGGTTAGTTGTCTTACTCAAACGGTTCAAATGGGCTCAACGCGGGTTAAACAGTTTTACGTTATCCCAACTCAGCTTCCGAATTCGCAACTATACTAAGATTTTGTCGATCGTGGCGATGCTATTTGCCTTAGCCCTTGGTGCAATCACAACTGGGTTAGGCTTCCACCAACAAGTACCCATGATGGCTGCTGGTGGGAGTGCCTATGATTTAAGCTTGGTCAATCCAACCGCAGCGCAAAAGCGGACGGTTGCCAGCTTAAACCCAACGCGCCAAGCCACTTATCATTACAAAACCACTAGCAAAGTAGTCTATTACAACGCCGCTGAATTCGACCAACAACCGTTTTACACGGCCAATACGTCTGGCACGACGCATTTAAGTTTTAAATACGCCAAAAACAATGCCAAACAAATGAAAAAGAGTTTCTACAGTTATCAACTCGGCGATTTACAAACGCGTTTGAACGTGCGTAAAGCAGCTGTTTACTTGCCAGCCGCCGCTTACCAGAAGCTCAAGCAACCAGAAGCGCAATTACTCGTCTTTGCCACCAAAAACTTTCAAAAGCACTTTGCGACTTTTAAGCAATTAACTAAAGCACAAAATAAACGGGGTGCTAACTTACAGATTGCGGCAACTGGCGGCCGTTACTATGCCTATCAAGAATTTAATGGCATGTATTCTGGCCTTGAATTCATGGGCTTCTTCTTAGGAATCGCCTTTCTTGCCATGTTGGCTAGTTGCTTGATGTTTAAGATCTTATCCGGAGCTGCAGCGGACCGCCAACGCTACCGGATGCTCGATAAGATGGGTACGACGCAACGCCAACTCAAACAAGCCCTTCGCAAAGAAATCGCCGTCTTATTCGTTTTACCAGGAATCGTCGGCATCATTCATGTGTTGTTTGGCTTACAAATGTTCAAAGTCATTATGATCACCTCACCTTACACTGGCATCTGGTTACCATTTACGATTTTTGCCATTTTGTACTTAGGTTATTACTGGTTGACCATCTCAATTTACCAACGGATTGTTTTGCAATAAGCCCTAAAAGGAGGACTAAATCATGGTATACTTTGGATTAGTCGCGTTATTAATTGTCATTACGCCCTTGCACCGTTATTTATTTGCTCGCCGGCCTGCTTTTTGGCCCGGCCTATTAATGCCCGGCCTTTGGCTTGGCGTTAACGGTGCTTTGGCACTCATGATGCCTTATGAACATCAAGATATCTTATTAGCAGTTTTGGGGACCCTGCTACTACTTTCCAGTTGGGTCGCTGCTCGGATCGACCGGTCGGAACACATCTTAACCCCGACTCGGCACCATAAGATTGCAGCTAAGTAACGCGCAACCCACTGCAATGAGGTGAAAAAATATGCAGTTCAACTTTAATAGTACCGAACCGATTTACTTACAGGTTGCGGAACAAATCGAAGAGGCCATCTTCACCCAAACGTTTGCGGAAGGTGAACAAGTCCCCTCAACGACCGAAATTTCTAAAGAATTCCATATCAATCCAGCGACGGTTTTAAAAGGCATGAACATCTTGGTTGATGCCCAATTGATTGAAAAACGCCGTGGTGTCGGGATGTTTGTCATCGCCGGTGCGCAAGCGCGGATCGTTGAAAAACGGCGCAACCAATTTTACGATGACTACGTTAAAAACTTGGTCGTCGAAGCCCGGAAACTGCACATTACCAAAGACGAATTAGCAAAATTAATTGAACGGGGGTTTTCTACACAATGAGTATTCAAATTCAAGCGGTCAATCAAAGTTTCCATGGTCAAACCATCTTGGATAATATCAATTTGACCATCGAACCCCAAAAGATTTATGGGTTATTAGGCCGCAATGGTGCGGGTAAAAGTACATTGCTCAATATTATTAGCAATCGTATCTTTGCAACTAGCGGTACCGTGACTTTAGATGAAGACTCTTTAGTCGACAATGACCATACTTTGGGCCGCCTTTATCTCATGAGTGAAGTCAACCTCTACAACGAGCGCACGAAGTTAACCAAGTTATTAGATGTGACCACCCGCTTTTACGGTGATTTTGATCGTGACTATGCCACCCAACTCGCCGCTAAATTCGAACTCGATTTAAACGCCCGCTTTGGTAAACTGTCCACTGGGTATCGGACGATTTTTAAGTTGATTGTCGCGCTGTGTGTCCCGGCTGATTACATTTTCTTGGACGAACCCGTCTTAGGCTTAGATGCCAATCACCGTGAATTGTTCTATCAAGAATTGATTGAAACCTACAGTGAACGACCACGAACTTTCGTGATTTCAACGCATTTAATTGAAGAAATCGCCAACTTGATTGAACACGTCTTTGTCTTGGATCAACATCAGATTACGGTCAACGGCAGTGTTCCTGATATTTTAGACCGGTCATATGCGATTACCGGTCCTGACGCTGATGTTCGTCAGTATACGACTGGCCTCAATATTATTGGTCAAGACCAACTTGGCGGGATTACCGCGCATTATGTTTACGGCGCTTTAGAAGATGATCGGCCAATTCCAGATACGGTCAAGATCGAACATCTTGACTTACAGAAACTTTTTGTGAATTTGACCAATCATCAGGAGGTCGCTCATGTCAACTAAATTACGGGCGGTCACCCGCTATCTCATCAAAGAACAATTTCAACTATTGGGATGGACCTACCTGTGTTTATTCGCGGCTTTTGTGATTTTACCGTTTTTGATGGCTTTATTTACGGGTAATTTGAAGGGCTTTTCGTTTATTAGCACGGTATCAGATTTGGGCTTAGGGGTAGTCTTTGGCTTCTTCATCTTCATGACGATGTCCTTAACTTACGAGCATTTCAAACTGCTGATTCAAAACGGCATTTCTCGTAAGACCTTTTGGCAAGCTCGGATATTGACCCTGCTCGTAATGAGTGTTGCTGGTGAATTCATTGCCGCACTGTATAACTATGGTGTTACCGCTCCCGTCCATCATCATAGTGCGTCACAGTTTTTGGACGCATCAACGTATAGTCTATATGCCCACTATTTTGGGTCAAATCTGGCCATTAACTTAGGGGCTAGCTTCATTTTTAGCTGCCTATTCTTTATTGGGTTGGGGACCACGGGGATGGCACTAGGTAGCATCTTTAGTCTACTCACAAAATTTGTGCGGCGAATCGTGATCATCACGATTCCGATTCTTGGCTTTTTCTTCTTAGTCTTCGTCACTAGCACTGCCGCTGGTAATAGCCATTATAATTTTGAGGGCTTGGCCAACTTCGTCAAATTTTTGCTGGGGTATCAAGCAAATGGGGCTGCGGGGAATTTCAATCCTTGGCCGCCGATGTTAACGATGGTCATTGGGAGTATCATCATGGCAGGCATTGCTTATGCCTTCAATCGTAAACTCAGAATCAAACAATAAGCATTACTTTAGGGGGAACCTGATATGACAACTAAGACCCGGGCCGCAACTCGATATTTACTGCTTGAGCAATGGCAAAGCTTGTGGCAAGCACTGGTCTGGGGGTTAGGCTTATTCATCGGCTTGCCTTTTATCATCAGTCTCTTAACTGGTAATTTAGCTCATTTTAGTTGGCTAACCACCTTTCGTAATTTCGGCATTGGCTACATTTGGGCCTTATTTACTTTCGTGATGGCACTGCTCAATTACGATCACTTTAAACTGTTCATTCAAAGTGGACTAAGTCGCAAAATATTATACCGTGCCCGGTTATGGACATTAGCCATTATTAGTCTATTGGGCACATTAGTCGTCACTAGTTACGGGATAATTTTTTGGGGCGCATCGCGTTACTTAAGCTACTCTGCTTATGGGTTGTACAGTCAGCATTTTGGGTCGTTTGGCTTGAATCTAGGTAGTGCCCTCTTATTTGGTTGGCTTGGTTATTGTTTCATCGGCCTGATTGGGATGGTCATCGGCAGTATTGCCAGTCTCCTGACCAAGTCGCAACAAAAGCTGACACTCGCTGCAATTCCAGTATTGGGGACCCTATTATTGTTATTGCTCATTCATCTGTTTTCGCGGTTACCTGAAAACTACCATTTCGATGGGGTTGTGCAAGTTGTCTATTTTATCGCCGGTCACGCTGATCAAACAGGGTATTTTAATCCAACTGTCCCATTATTAAGCTTAGTCATTGTCGATGGCCTTTTAGCGGCCGCAGCGTACCCACTCATGCAACGACTTCATGTGAAGTAAGTGAACGGCATCACTTTGATCAGCACAAAACATCGAATATTAAACAACTCAAAATTAACGCCGTCAGATCAGCTGATCTGACGGCGTTTTTTATCGTCATTTGACTGATAAGCCTGTTTCAGCTGACAATCAATGATTTTTCGTCTGCGACCACTAAAAAAAGCCTGTGACAACAACCATCACAGACTCAACTATAGTTATTTACTTGTCTAAAATCGTGTTTTGTAAGTCCGTCTTAACCACAATTACGTCAGTTAAGGCATTCCGTTGTACATAAGTCGTCACAGAACCTTCTAAGACCCGTTCCATTGCATTTAGCCCGGTCGAGCCCATCATGATCAAATCATTATGGTGATCTTGAATAAAGTCTTGGGAGATAATTGGCTTAGGACTCCCCATGCGGATGTGGAATTCAATGTCATCAAATCCCGCTTTTTTGATTTGATCAACTAGCTTTTGTAAGTATTCTTCCGAATCTTGAACCAATTGATACGTGATATCACCATCAGCTAAACCGGCTAAGTTATAACCAAATTGACCAGGATCAATGACTGAAAGCACATCAATATGGGCTTGGTTCCGCTTAGCAACTGCCACAGCTTTATCCAACGCAGTTTCTGCCTGTTTAGAACCGTCCATTGGAACTAAAATATTCGTATATTCTTGTAACATCAGCGCCACACCCTTTCCATCTACTAATCCTATTTTAACATTGTTCGGCGATGAATGCGTTCTCAATTCATTGTCAGCCCGATGAAAGTGATTTTACACAACCTTTACACAAACAAAATCGTTGCTTTACATCTAGCTTCTACAATGAAATTAGTTCATTGAGAGAAGGGGTTCGAGATGTTAGCAACTGTTAAACTGACCAACGACTTGATTGTTAGTCAAACAGTCATCGTCGATGGGGAAATCACTTACCAAATTAAACTACAACGCCGGCGCTGGTTACCAACATGCTATCAACTGCGGCTTACCGCGACCACGCTACTAGGAACAATCACGGTTCAACGCCTTAATTTTACCGATTTAGCAGTTGCACAAGCTGCGTTTGACCACCAGCAAGTGACCTTAACCGCAAATTAAACAATTAACCCTGAACCTTGAATCGAGTTGTGCTAGGATTAGGTTTAAACATCTAATCTCGAAAAGTTTGGGGTAACAATATGATTAAGCGCGGGATCCAACTATGGCACCAATATCAAAGTGTCATTGCTTATTTATTTTTTGGCGGGTTAACAACGCTCGTTAACTTCGTCGTCTTTTGGCTATTCAATGATTTGATTCAATGGCCTTATCTCATTAGTAACGTGATGGCTTGGTTACTATCAGTCCTCTTCGCCTATGTCACCAACAAGCTATGGGTCTTTGATGCCGCAACACCGACACTAAAAGGTTTGTTGCAAGAAGCGGTCTCGTTTTTCGGCTTCCGGCTACTGAGCTTAGGCGTTGACGAACTCATTATGTTTACGGGGATTACATTGTTACATGGCAATCCATTACTCGTTAAATTAATCGATCAAGTGATCGTGGTCGTTTTAAATTGGTTCTTCAGTAAACTATTTATTTTTAAGCAACGTGATTAAAAAAAGCCAGCGAGCAATCGCTGGCTTTTTTCATTTTACTAGCCGGATCCTAACCCAACTTTTGATTTGCGATGTGTAGCTTATCTAAGGTCCCCATGACCTCGTCAATATTAACACTGTCCCAATTATAAAAGTTGAATTGGCGGCCACCCTTCATCTGAATCATCAGATGGCGAGCCCGTGACTCGTAACCGTTGCGAATTTCATTTTGAGTCGTTGTCATCTCGTAGTATTGAACTTGTGCTAAGTTGATCACGATGTCACCAATTCGAACAAACTTTGGATCCTGGCTGGTTGTTGGAACCACGACCCGGGTCCCATCGTGATGATGCTGGCATAAATCCATGGCAACTAAACCGGCTGCCGTTAGTGCCGGTTTAAAATAAAATTCTTGCCCTAATCGTAACGCGGCTTTCGTCGGCGCAGCGGCTAACGCAAATTTAAAATGATGCCCATGAAAATCGGTCAGAATACCTTCGTTAGCATTCAGGTTTAGTTTCGTTACATGGCCAATCATAGTGCTCCCCCTCCTTCCACCGATTAACGTCAATTTACCACGATCAACGCTAAAAAGCCCCTCTTTTTCCCGGAATCGTCAGTCTAGTTCGTCATTTCATCAAGTTGTACTTTCGGTTACTTTGTCAACCCATCAGTTATGCTAAAATTAGCGATAACTAGGTCGCTACGGCCACTTGAATTCAACCTAACCACTATCAGAGGAGCTGACTGGCATGACACTAACCACTACTGAAACAGATTACTTAATTGACTTACTAACTACCAAATTATTTGAACTATTGAGCCGCGTCACACGCTGGCAAACCCACAGTTTATCGCAAGCGCAATACGACCAACAGGTTAAGGAAACCTTAACCCCCAACCTCACACAGATGCGAGCCTTGGTTACCAAACTAACCCCTACCGCTGGTGATCAAACACAATTAGCGGCACTGCAACAAGGGCTAACCAAGCTCACGGCCGCAACGACTTATCAGCTCACGACCAGTCAATTGGCCCAGGCCAATGAACGCCGACTGAACCGTCACCGCCGTTAAATTTTAACGCGCTGACTCTTAACAAAAAATTCAAATTTCAATCACGAGATAGCTATTTTTGGCCGTTACAATATACTCATAAACTTGAAACATTCGAGATGGAAGAAGGAGGGCCCCATGTTCCTAATTGTATATTGTGCGCTTGCAATCGCGGTGTTTTTCTGGATGTTTGGCTTCACGACCGCCGCTATCATTATCGCCTTATTGACGCTCGCCTTGATTGGGTATGCGGCCATTCGCCGGCAAGTCGTCCGGAAACGCCTTCTAAAACAACACACGGCGACCAATAAAAGTCGTGGTTAACTTGATAAAAAAACTACTAAAAAAATGACGTTCACCTTAACTTGGTCGCATAACCAGTTTAAAGTGGACGTCGCTTTTTTATAAATTATTCAGTTAATTTGTTTAAACATTCAATGATGTTTTGCACGGCTTGATGGACATATTTCGGATCAGTTGCCAAATTCAGCCGGACAAATCCCTGATCATTCTTACTAAACCACTCACCAAAATCGACCGCTAAGCCACATTTTTCTTGAATGAATTCACGCGTGGCATCCGGTGCCAAATAAGCGCGTAAATCTAGCCAAGTTAAGTAGGTGCCTTGCAAGTCCGCCACAACTACTTTAGGTGCCTTAGCCGCTAGTTCAGTTTGCAAGTACTGGTAATTCGACCGAATAACCGCTAAAACCTGGTCAAGCCAATCAGCACCATGTTCATACGCGGCCTGCCCAGCCGTTTGCCCCAACACATTGACTTCAGTTTGATTATAGCGTTGCATATAATCATCATAGCGTTGCCGTAACGTGGCATTAGGGATAATCACGTGGGAGTTCAATAAGCAGGCGACATTAAAGGTCTTTGAAGGCGAATTTAAGACGATCACGTTATCTTGAAAACGCCCATCCGCAACAGTTAAAGCGGAGACAAACGGATGATTTGCTGGATCAATTTCGATATCTTGATGAATTTCATCAGAGATGACCAATACCTGATATTTAGCACAAAGCGCTAAGATTCGGCTTTCTTCTTCCGCCGTCCAAATCCGACCGACCGGATTATGGGGTGAACACTGGACAAATAAGCGGACCTCGTTGGCCTTGATTTTGGCTTCAATATCTTCAAAGTCCATCGTATAGTGACCGTGGTCATTGATCAGTTCAGACGTCACTAACTGCCGATGATTATCTTGGACCGCATCAAAGAATGGGTAATAAACTGGCGTTAAAATCATCACCCCATCACCAGGTTGCGTGTACGCATTAATGACCGCATATAGCGAATTGACGACCCCAGTGCCAAAGCGCAGCCAGTCTTTTTTGAGGCTTAGTTGATGCCGTTGTTGTTCCCAATTCAAAAAGGCTTCATAATACGTGTCTGGTGTAAAGGAATACCCATAAATACCATGGGCAACGCGCGCCGTTAGGGCTTGCGTCACGGCCGTTGGCACTTGAAATTCCATATCAGCGACCCACATTGGCAATAGATCCGGATTGCCATAGCGTACCCCTAAAGCATCCCATTTCAGTGAATTCGTATGTAATCGATTCGTCGCGTACTTTTTAACAAATGCAGCTTGATCCATTATAAAAACCCCTTTCGATCGTTAACAAAAAAACTTCGTCCTTAATTTGACTTAAGGACGAAGTTTGCACTCCGCGGTACCACCCAGCTTTACAGCTTGCGCTGTCTCAGGCTTGCCAGTAACTGACAAGCAATCTGGGTAACGGCGATTAATCCGAACTAACAGCTAAAGACCATTAGTTTCACTCCGAGTTCATCTTCATTCGGTCGACCTCATCAATTTCCACCAACCATTGACTCGCTGTCAGGTTGCCCGAACTACTCTTCTCATCAACGTATCATTTTTTAAGTTAAACCTAACTTACAGCGCGTCATCAGAATTGTCAACTGTTGGTAACGGAAATTGTGGTGTCGCTGGAATATCGTATGCCGCAATCACTTGGTCTTCAACAGGAAACGCCCCCGTCAATAAATACCGTTTGGCTTGCATCACTAAAGGTGAACTATTTGCCCAATTTAACTGCGCTAGTGGGACCCGTGCTGCCCCTGCAGACAATGCCGCGGTATAGGCTGGTCGTTGGGTCAATAATTGCCCACCAACTGGTTCCAATAAATAAAAGGTCTGAATCAAGGCTTGCCGGGGTTGATCGACCGCTAATGCGGGTAATGTCAACCGAATCGTACCTAATTGCTTAGCGATGGTGGTTTGTAAACCGGTCTGAATAGCAGTAATCTGACTAACAGTCGCACTAAGCGACGTATCGGCTGTCAGTGGTGCCGTTGCCAAATCATAACGATTGGTGAAGGGACCCGTCAGGTTTTTAGTGACGATTAAGCTAGTTTCATCGCCAATGATGCCACAGACATAGAGCGGATTAACTTGTTCGACTATCATCGGTTCGCTTCCTTCATTATTTTTCAATTAGTTACATTATTTTTTATATCGTCATCATTCAAATAATGGGTAAATATCCAAAAAATTGTAACTACTTAATTTTACTACTTTATATGGTGAACTAAAACCAAAAAGAAGCAACTGATATAAACATTTAATAACTTGTAACATTTTCAATAGAAAAGCAACCCGAACTTAATCGCGTTGCTTTTCGTTAACTTATTCAGTTGTTAAATCCGTCGTATTAATAAATGATTGTGCTGGCACGCGAATCAACCAGCGGGTCATCGCTTGATGACCCACGTGGACCCCTAAACCGTTCATGAACGTTGGTTTATACGTTGCCGTCATCTTAGCCACATAGGCTTTCGTATGCTGGCGGTCCATTTGGGCTAACTTCGTTTGTGACCACGGAATTCCCGCATCGGCCACTTTAGCTTGCTTCAAACTTGTAATCACGGTTGCTTTATTACTTGAAACCGTGTATTTGGCACCTTTTTCCCAATAGTTGTAAATGTGGACTGGTTTAGTCGCACTACCCCGATCAACCGCCACATAATACGACCCAGTACTACCGACCCGTAAAACTAAGGGTTGATAATCATACGTAATGCTGACCGACGAGCTTGAGAGATCAACACGATGGTTAAACGTGACGAAAAACATCCCGCCTAATAACCCAAAACTGACAACTAATTCACCAATCGTCAGCCATAAACTCGGCCATTCAAAGGTTTTTTTTCGCTCCACGATCATTTTAATGCGCCGTACCCGGATATTATGAAAGACCCACACTAACAGCGCCAGTACAATAATCCAAGCAATGATTCCAATCCAGTTCCATGCAGAAGTCATCAATTGCCAACCCTTTCCCATTTTCCTTGTTATTATGCTCTAATTGTAAATAATTCGCTTCCAAATAACAAGTAATGCCCCCAAACTTTAACAATTCGATTGTGAAAAAAATCACGGTAACGCTCCAAATGTAATCGAATTCATGGTAGAATAATGATATTAACTTGTAGAAAGAAGGAGTAGCGATGATCGCAGCATTGATTTATTGGGTCGTTGTCGTTGGACTAATCGTCTGGGGTGTTTGGATGGCGATTTTAACGGCCTATTGGGCTAGCCAAAAGCAAAACGGCAATATTTTCTTTATTGCAATTATGAATACATTAGGTCTCATTGCCGGCTTAATTGTTTGGTGGGTCTTCAATAACCAAAACTGGCAATACTACTGGTTATCCAGTACCGTCAAAACGACCAACTTATTAGGGATCGTCTTGATTTGCTACGTGGTCTTGATTGTCATTGAATTCTTCCAAGGCCGGGCTATCAAACCTGCTAAAGCTTAATCTAATTAAGTTAGAAAAAACTCGTCCATTTGGGCGAGTTTTTTTGTACGACTTATTTAAGCTTGTCAACGCTAATCATTTGAATTATCATGCCATTCACAACTTACCGAACTTGTAGACTAAAGCCGCCAGCGGCCAGTTGATCATCGGCTAACCCATGACTCAACACAGTTGTTGTGGCTGGCGCCAAAGCTTGCGACGTTGTCCCTAAATTAAACTGGCCAACAACTGTTTGGGTGGCATCTTGGCGTTGTAATTGTAATAACTCCCCGGTCAATTGCCAGCTTAACTGACTCGTGGCTAAGAAGGCTGCATTGGCTTTACGCCAAGCAATCAAGCGCTGAACCACTGGATACATCGCCGTTTGTTTTGGTGCTGGCTGCCAAGGCATGCAGCGGCGATTATCAGGGTCAGGTCCTCCCGCCAAACCAACTTCAGTTCCATAATACAAACATGGTGCTCCAGGTAACATCATCAACAACGTTAATGCTGCTTGCATTTTCACCGGATCATCATGTAATACGGTTAACATCCGGGCCGTATCATGCGTATCCAACGCATTGAACATCACTTGTTGATTAGGTTGCCGATATTGCATCAATTGTAAGTTAGTCTTACCAATATAGGCTTTAGGTGTTAGCTCATGATTAAATAAGCTTAAAATCGGTTGGGTCAATGGATAATTCATCAAGGCATCAAATTGACCATTGCCAACTAAACTGGGACTATCGTGCCATGATTCCCCTAACAAGTAAATATCTGGTTTAACGGCTCGTAAGGCACCACAGATGACCCGCCAAGTCCCATGATCAACTTCATCAGCCACATCAAATCGCCAAGCATCAATGTTCAATTGTTGAATCCAATAACTGGTAATTTGAATTAAATAATCACGCACCGCCGGATTTTGCGTATTTAACTTAGGCATGGTTGCCGCCGTGCCAAATGTTTCATAGTTCAGCTGCCCAGTTTCAGGATCTTGGCCAACCGGATAGCCGTGAATATGGAACCAATCTGCAAATCGTGACTGCGCCCCATTTTTGACCACGTCTTGCCATTGTGGTGAGGCCGTGCCAAAGTGATTAAAGACCGCATCTAGCATCACATGCATGCCACGCTCATGGGCCGCATCGACCAATTCTTGAAAGTCTTTTTTCGTGCCAAAATGTGGATCAATTTCAAAATGATCTAACGTATCGTACTTATGATTTGATGGCGAGGTAAAGATGGGACATAAATATAGCCCATTAATGCCTAAATCAGCCAAATCATCTAAGTGATCGATAATACCGCGCAAATCGCCCCCGTAAAAGGAATCGGTTTTAACCGGGCCACGCCCCCAGGCTTGAACCTGGGCCGGATCATTGGTCGTGTCCCCATTGGCAAAGCGTTCCGGAAAGATCTGGTACCACACCGTTTCTTTCACCCAAGCCGGTGGCAATTCTGCATCGCTGACATGCAAATAAGGTAAATGGAAATAATGACTCGTCGTGGCCCAAGCAGGCGCGCAATCATCAAAGAACCCATCGTCACCATAGCCAATTGTCTGGCCGGCTTGATCGGTCAATCGAAAGCCATAAATCAACCGATTCGTGGGCACGTTTAACGTCAATGTCCAATACTGATTGGCCTGGGTCGCTAACCCTTTTTCGAGTACCGCGGTCTGCATCGGGGCCCCCGTTTGCCACAAATACATATCGGCATACTTAATTTCAACTTTTACAATATCCGTTAAAGCTGTTTGGATCCGTAATAACACTTGATGGTCCGCTAAGACCGCTGTGTCTTCGCTTTCTGGGCGATGTAAAATTCCTGCTAATTGCATAAACGCAATCTCCTCCTTTTTCGTAACCGGTTACATTTTCAAATAACCAGTGCCCGTTGAAATTCACAATTTCAACGTTATTTTCGTGAAAACGCCCCCGCTAACTGGTAATTTAGTGTATGATTTAGACAAATTCAATTGAAAGGACGTCCATCCATGGAAACACTTTATCGCAGTACTCGCGAAACTGCAAGCCAAACTATGACGAGCTCCCAAGCCGTCCTGCAAGGGTTAACCCCTGATGGTGGCTTGTTCGTTCCCGTCACTTTACCACACGCCGACTTTGATTTCGACCAACTGGCTAATATGTCCTATCAAGCCGTGGCCTATGAGGTCTTAAAACTATTCTTTACCGATTATACGGAAGCCGAACTAAAGGCCTGCATTCAAGCGGCCTATGGTGATCAATTTGATGATCCCGCCATTGCGCCGGTCGCTAAACATGGCAAACAGTACTACTTAGAACTGTTCCATGGACCAACTATTGCCTTTAAAGACTTGGCTTTACAAATTTTGCCGCATTTAATGACCACGGCCGCAAAAAAGAACCAACTCACTGCCGAAGTCGTGATTTTAACCGCAACTTCTGGTGACACGGGCAAAGCGGCCATGGCCGGTTTTGCTGATGTCGATCAGACGCGCATCATCGTCTTTTATCCCCAAGCCGGTGTCAGTGCCATTCAAAAACAACAAATGGTCACGCAAGTTGGCGACAACACTTACGTCATTGCCATCAATGGGAACTTTGATGATGCTCAGACCAAAGTCAAAGAACTTTTAAATGATCCCGAATTACGGGCACAACTCGCAGCTAACCAGTTCCAATTCTCTAGTGCTAACTCGATTAATATCGGGCGTTTATTCCCACAAGTCGCTTATTATGTTTATGCCTATGCGCAAATGATCAAACAAGGCCAAATTAAAAACGGCGATGAAGTTAACTTCAGTGTGCCAACCGGGAATTTTGGTGATATCTTAGCTGGTTATTATGCCAAACAACTGGGCACCCCAATTCACAAATTGATTTGTGCCTCTAATCGAAATAATGTGTTAACTGACTTCTTTAATACAGGGGTCTATAACAAGAACCGCGAGTTCTTCTTAACTAGCTCGCCTTCAATGGATATCTTAGTCTCAAGTAATCTGGAACGGCTCGTCTTTTATTTAACTGGCGAAGATGCGCAACAAACCGCTGCGTTAATGGCTGACTTACAAACCAAGGGTGAATATCGGCTAACCCCAACGATGCGCCAAGCGATTACCGACTTTTGGGCTGGTTTTGTGACTGAAGGTCAAGACCAACATGAAATCAAGCATCTGTATGCACATCACCATTATACAATTGACCCACATACTGCGGTCGCTTCAGCGGTCGCCAAGCAATACCAATCAGCCACCAAAGATCAGCGACCAATGATCGTCGTTTCAACGGCCAGTCCTTACAAGTTCCCAAACGCGGTGTTAAGCGCGATTACTGACCAAGCGGACGTAACGGTTGACGGGCTAGCCGCCGTCGATCAATTACACGATTTAATTAAGACGCCGATTCCAGCCACCGTTGAAAATCTACGGACCGCCCCCGTTCGTCATGACCGTGTCAGTGAACCAGATGCGATGGCCGCAGCAATCAAAACAATTTTAAAACTGAATTAGAAGGGATTTTTAACTATGATTACGACAATTGCACTTGATTTAGATAATACGTTATTAACTTCTGATAAAACCATCTCGTTACGGACCGAGACTGTTTTAAAACAATTACACGCGGCCGGCAAGCGGATCGTCCTCTGTACGGGACGGCCAATCAAAGCGATCCAACCTTTTCTAAAACAATTGGCACTCACTAAACCGACCGACTATTCAATCACGTTCAATGGTGGTTTGGTCCAACAAAACACGACTGGCGATGTCTTAGCACGTAACAGTGTGACTAAAGCCGATATTCAACCACTTTATGATTATGCCAAAGCCAATCACTTTCCATTAGATGTCATTGACTTAAAGCAGGTCTATTCCTTAGTTGACCTCGGCAAATCGCCATACGAACAATTCATGAATGGTCTAATACCATTTAATGACATTACCTTTACAGCCCTACCAGCCGATGATCAATATGGTAAAGTTGTCAGTGCTTATGAAGACGTTGCGGCCATTCAAGCCAATTTACCGCAAGCAGTTAACGATAAGTTCCACGTCGTGCCTTCGCGCCGGAACTTACTTGAATACTTACCAGCTGGTACTGATAAATCAGCTGGTTTAAAAGCCTTGTTAGGTCACTTCGACGAAGATTTCGAAAACTTGATGGCCTTTGGTGATGAAGAAAATGACTTAGGCATGCTCAAAGCCGCCAAAGTTGGCGTTGCCATGGCCAATGCCATTCCAACGGTCAAAGCCGCCACCACTGATGAAACGTTGAGTAACGATGAGGATGGTGTGGCAGTCTTCTTAGAAAATTATTTTGACTAATTACGCTCATTAAAGCGCTGAAACACACCTTTGACTGCCACTTTCAGTTAGTCCTAATGTCAACTAAGCGTCCTATCCAAATACAACAAAGTCCCTGCCACAAAAATGTTGGTAGGGACTTTGTTGTATTGTTCAATGAAAATGTACCCTTAGGCGACAACATCTTGGTCGTCGCCTTATTCAGCAGTTCGTTCAAAATTCAAATACCAGTTCAATGCACACACGGCTTGTGCTGACCGTAATTTACCAGCCCGCATCAAATCGATCACTTGCGTCAATGGCACCAATTGCGTATTCACAAATTCATCCGCATCAAAATGCCGTTCACCATGTTCAGTTGGATCAATATGAGTCAAAATCAAATGGACGGTCTCATTGGTAAATCCTTCAGATGACGTGATGGCAGTCATCACCCGACTATCATGGGCAATATACCCAGTTTCTTCTTGCAACTCACGGGTCGCCGCAACTAAAGGTTGTTCACCGGGATTAATTAGACCGGCAGGCAAACTAATCGTTTCCGCATTCCGGCCGACCCGGTATTCTGTATTGAGCACCACTTGATCATCAGCGGTCAATGCTAAAATCGTGACGGCATTGCCATGGTCAATCAAGTCACGTTCCACGCGCAACCCATCGGGCGTTTCAATCGTTCGTTTTAACAAATTAAAGATTGGGCCTTGATAGACCTGTTCTTGTTTTAAAATCTTACCGGCGCGACCGGCTTTATCCAATGCATCCATTTTGTAACCTCACTTTAAGTCAAAACGTGCCAACAGCGCGATGGCGCTTGGCACGTTTTTTGTTTTTATCATTAATTAGGGTTGTGCCCCGCCTCTGATTGCGTCTAACTGAGGCCGGAACATGGTAAACAACTCACAACTGAGCCTCGCCAATTTTGTCTGTCAACTAACCTTAGACAATCGACTAATCAATTAGAATCATAGCCGGAAGTGACATGTCTAAACGCCGTGTCGAGCCACTTGGGTGGTGGTCTTGACCACCTTAATGGCTGGGCCGACTTTTAAGACGTGGTTTGTCGGCTTAAAAGCGCCCTGGGGACCGCTTTTTGGCCCCAGGGCTGCCCCACCGCGTTTAGACGTGTCACTGGAGGCGGTTTGCACCATCCATGCTACAGGCCCATCTGTGATAACTGATTAACCACATCGACGAACTCATCACGGCGGCGCGTTTGTTTATCAGCATCGCCCTCAACTTGTTGCATATCGATTCTGACAACTGCGCGGCGCAACAGACTGGTTAACGTCTTGCCATTCATGCGGATATACAAATGATCGGCATCTTGGGCTTCGACCGCATCCTCCCAAACATGATTCTCATCACGTTCTGAATAAACCCCACGGCGAATAATCGAACCCCCATCAAGCGTATGAAACGTCACATCATAATAGTTACCCATTTGCTCAGCTTCTTTCCGATTAAGTTACCTTCATTATAACGCCGCTAGCTTAGATTAATCATCCTGGTTGGACCAAATCCCACTACTAAATTTCACATGACCAACCCGATCAAGGCTGCCCTTGGTAGAAAAACCTTCCTCATCCGTCTGGTCATCACCATCGACGAACTTCAGTAAGGTCGTCTTAGACTGCCGATAAATCGTCACATCCGCAACCGCGCCATACTCATTGGTCTTCGTATACGTCTTTGTTTTTGGTTGCACCTTAACTTGCCGACTCACTTGATAATGTGGCTGATAAAACGTCAGCTGCGTCGGTTGTTGGTGCTTAAACGTGACTTTAATGGGCGTATTCATCGCCGTCAAGATCAATAGCCGTTGCAGTTGATGTTGCCGATAAACGCGATAAATCCGACTGCGGCTAATGTAGCCACTCTCAAGGGTCCGCTTAATTGGCGCTTGTTCTGTCCGCGTCATCGTTTCACCAGCTTGTGGATTTAACAAGCGCCGACCGACATCTTGATAATAGCCCCGGACGAGTTGACCAGTCGCTGGCAACCAGCCAACCACCCGCCCCGTAGCCGTTTGCATGTACAAATATTTGCGGCCATCAGTCCGAATCAACTGCTTGGTGGCATAGAGTTGTTGATTCAGCAAAGTATCCGTATCATGGGCAAATGCCCGGAAAACGGTCCCTGGCACATTCGACCAAGCATGATAGGTCGTATTCCCCAAATTCATCGCCAAGTTTGAAGGATTCTTACCGTCAAACGAGACCAAATAATAAGGCGTCTTTTGAATCGTTGTTTGTTGGCGATAATACGTCGTTGGTTTTAAGTCTTTTAACGCAATGTAACCCCAGTCTTTGTTCGGTGTTAAATGGGTCCAAGTTTTTGCTTGGTAAACGTCAAAGGGGCGGGTGACCGCCACATGATGCAAGTTTTGAATCAAACAATAGGTCCCTTTTTGCGTATAGAAATATTTTGCCACGACGACTTTAATTGGTGGTGAGATTTCCTCTTCATCACCGTCGACCGTCACATGATACCGATTATTGACATGCTTTAAACTATCATAGAATTTCACACTGTCGTTAGCCAGTACCATTGGTTGATGCGCGTCGCCCCGCTTCGTCCTAATAACTTTACCGACGCCATCGACTTTATCAGCCGCTCGGCGTCGTTTTTGCGCCGCTGTTAAAGGCTGTTGTTTTTTGGTTGCCAAACGCTGCGATTGCTTTTTGGCGCGTTGCTTAGCAGCTTGCTTTTTAGCCACGCGTTCAGCTGTCAACCGCTGTTGGTGCTTGGCTTGGCCAAAAATGGCGCCACCACCCACTAATACGATCAAGATTCCGACAATCAAACTGTAACGCCAAATTTTCCCCGTTTTCATTTACTCGACCCCAATAAATCGCTTATTTTAAACTTTGATCAGCTGGTAGCATCTTACGAATCCCACCCGTTGGATCAGGGACATCACCTGGATATCGTGGGATCAAATGCACATGGCAATGCATAACGGTTTGCCCCGCCGTAGCACCGACATTAATCCCAAGATTATAACCAGCTGGATGATAGCGCTGATCCAGATAAGCTTTAGCTTGCATTAATAGTGCCTGCATCGCAGCTAAGTCCGGCGCTGGCACATCAAAATACGTCGGATAATGCTGCTTAGGAATAATTAATAAATGCCCCCGACTGACCGGATGAATATCAAAAAAAGCCGCTGCCAAGTCGTTTTCCAACACATACGGCTGCCGCTGACAAAAAAGACACGTTGTCATCTAAACACCTACTTTTCTAACCAACCACCATCAATCGGTACGACTGTGCCATGCACGTAATCCGCATGTTGACTCGCTAAAAATAACGTTAAATCAGCCACTTCTTGTGGTTGCGCCCAACGCTTAGCAGGCGTTTCATCAGCAACCCACTGGGCCATCTTACCGTCACCCGCAAAATCAGCGGCATTCATTGGTGTATTGATGGCGCCAGGCGCTAGACAATTGGCGCGAATCCCTTGAGCCGCATAATCTAAATCAAGCTGCTTCGTATACCCGATGATGGCATGTTTGGCAGCCGTATAAGCAGCGCCACCACCACCGGCAACTAAGCCCGCAATCGACGCCATATTTACAAAAACCCCATGTTGTTGCGCTAACATCATCGGTAAGACTGTGTTCGTCACAATGAACTGACTCGTCAAATCGGTTGCCAAAATGGCCTGCCAATCTTTTAAACTCGTCTTTAATGTGGGCCGATACCCATCTAAACGCCCAGCCGTATTGCAGACGATACTGGGCGCCCCAAGTACCGCGATACCAGCACTGATTGCCGTGACTAATGCCGATTCATCGGTCACATCAGCAACCTGATAACTGAGGTCAGTGCCCGCTTTTAAGCTAGCTGGTTGCGCTTGTCGGTCAATGGCGATCACATTGGCACCTTGCCTGCGAAACGCTTGTACTTGCGCATGACCGATTCCCGAAGCCGCGCCCGTTACGAGTACGGTTTGCCCTACATATTCCGGCAATTGCATTAGTCGACCAATTGCCAATCATCAGCCAAAATATCACAATCAGTTGGTGACCATAAGCTATACGCTTCATCAGCAGTTTTGATCAAAAAATAAGGATTCAACACATCGCCTTGATACGTGGTGGTTGGTTGTAAAACGACGAATAATTCGGTCCCTTCCCAACCAGTACGGACTGCTTTTTGACCTGCTTTTAGGTTTGGTAAGATTGCTTCAAATGTCATTGAGATAACCTCCATTATTATAAGAAGTGTCACAACTTCTTGTCTGTCAAAAGCGTAGCATATTCCCCGGAGCTTGAACAGTTCTAAAATTTGTTGGTACAAATTTATCGTTTAGGCTGGTACAGACCAATTAAATATGCGATAATGTAAGCGAATACAGAAATAAGATGCGTCACTGCATCTTGAAAGTCAACTTGGAGGGATTTTGATATGAGTAAACTTGGTGTCTCCGTCTATCCAGAACGGTCAACCTTTGAAAAGGATGCGGCTTACTTAGATTTAGCTGCTAAATACGGTTACCAACGCGTCTTCACTTCACTATTGGAAATTAAGGGGAATGCGGATGAAGTTGTCGCTAACTTCAAAAAAGTGATCACCTATGCCAATAAACTGGGCTTAGAAGTCATGGTCGACGTGAACCCTGGCTTGTTTAAACAACTCGGCGTTTCATATGACGACCTGTCATTCTTCCATGATTTAGGCGCTTGGGGCGTGCGGTTAGACCTAGGCTTCACCGGTTCTGAAGAATCACGGATGACGCACAACCCATACGGCATTAAGATCGAAGTCAATATGTCCAAAGGGACCCACTATGTGGACACGATCATGGACTATTCCCCAGCTAAAGATAACTTACTGGGCTCACACAACTTCTACCCACAACAATATACTGGTTTAGGTTATGACTACTTCGTCCAAACATCAACCCAATACCGGCAATACGGCATCAACACAGCAGCATTCGTCTCTTCAAACGATGCCACTTATGGGCCTTGGCCAATGCAAGATGGCTTATGTACTTTGGAACAACACCGAGGCTTACCATTAGCTGCGCAAGTGCAACACTTAAAGATGACCGGCTTAATCGATGATGTTTTAATTGGGAATGCTTATGCCAGTGAAGCTGAATTGAAAGCGGCTAGTGACGTCTTCTTCAGTCCATACCCACTCTTACATGTAGAAACAGTGGCGGCATTAACTGATGCGGAAAAAGCCGTTTTATTCGACCAACCACAAACTTATCGTGGCGACTTCTCTGACTACGTTATTCGGTCATCTGAAACGCGGGTCATCTATCGTGATCGTGATTTTCCAGCTCATGACACGACGGACATCCACGCTGGCGATTTATTAATTGATAATGATGAATTCGGCCAATACAAAGGCGAACTCCAAATTGCCCGTTGTGACTTTAAGAACACTGGTCGGATCAATGTCGTTGGCCATGTGATTGCAGCTGACCAACAATGCTTATCACTACTCGCACCATGGGCTGACTTCAAACTCGTTTCAGCTAAATAAAGGGGGATTGGCGGATGGCGGAAAACTTTCGTTTAACCACGGCGTCCGACCGCGACGCTTTTTATCAGCTTTATCAGTATGCCTTCAATAATCACGATACCCCGACGCGGCGAGCATTTTTTATGGATCGCTATCAACATGGTTGGATTTATGGGTTACATGCCAATAACCAACTCGTTAGTGGCCTTTACAGCTTACCGATGCACGTTAACTTTCATGGGGTGACTTATCCCATGAATGGAATCGGTGACGTGATGAGTGCCCCCGAATATTCTGGTCGTGGTGGCGCTGGCAGACTATTAACAGCGGCGTTAACTGAAATGGCTGAAAAAAAGGTCACATTATCGTATCTCGCGCCATTTTCATTTGCTTATTATCGCAAATTTGGCTATGAACAAGTCTTTAATCATACGCAACAACGCTTAGCAGCGCGCGATTTACCTGTAATCAAGCCCCACGATTTGTCTGGCACCGTCACGCGTTATGACAATGCCGGGCTTGCCTTAGTCAATGATTTTTATGCGGCCCAACCTGTCAATCAACGCGGCGGCTTGATCCGTGAAGACTGGTGGCAACATTATTTGACCTTAAAACACGACTGGTCGGTCGCGATTTATCATAATGCTGACCATCAAATCGAAGGTTATTTAATCTATGAACGTCAAGCCACTAACTTTGCGATTCAAGAATGGAATTTCAGTACACCAGCAGCCTTTGAACGCTTAGCCAACTTTATCACGAAACATGGCACGACTTTTGAAACCTTTAGTTATGAAGCGCCTAGTGAAGAAAATGGCCTTGATTTATTGGCGAACCCATACAGCCTACAAGTCCAAACGACACCTTATATGATGGCCCGGATCGTCTTGTTACAAGACTTTTTAACCCGTTATCCATTCACTCAAGATGTGGCGCCAGTGCGCTTGGCAATTACGGATGATGTCTTGGCGCAAAACCAAGGAATTTGGGAACTGACCGTGACTAATGGCAACGTCACTTGCGACCGTGTCAACACAACTTTAGATGGTGACAGTGACTTACAGCTGACGATTCAGCAACTCACCAAACCACTATTTGGCACCCGTTCATTAACCAGTGCTTGGCAACACCGCCAGATTACTGGTGATTTAGCAACTGCCAAACGATTGGATGCTAGTTTAGTACATGAAAAACCAGCTTTGATCGATTACTTTTAATCGTATTCAAGCTTACTCACTGCTTAACTGGTGGGCACACAACTTATAAAAATAAGACTGCCATAACGGCTAAAATGGAATTCTCCAAACCGTTATGGCAGTCTTTTACTGTCTTAAATAACTGTCGATCAAGTGCCCTTCACTGAGCCCCGACATTTAACTATATTTCCCATCAGTAATCTAAACTTGATTTTCAGGTTTAGGCGTAAACGCTTGCGTCAACATCGCCACAAAGTAATCTAATTCCCGTTGGGTATCTATCGGCGGAATTGCCATGACGACCCGGGCAAAATAGCCGAGTAACATCGATAACATGGTCTGGACAATTAAGTCGTTTGGCCAATCGACCATTAAATGCCGAGCTTTAAAGTCATCAAAGATTCCCATAATGTTATCCACAACAATGGGACCGACATGTTGGATCATCGCCTCACGACTCCCCGGCGTAAAAAAGACCATCTCTAAAGCAACTTTTAGTTCTTTGATATTATCATTAACAAATTCTAGCCGATTGGCAAAGACGGACCGAAAGAAACTCGCCAAGTCGGTGTATTTCGTTTCCAACTCTTCGCGCGTAAAGTCTGCCGCCAGTGATGGCACAATGTGGTCAATGATTGGGGCAACCACGGCTTCACGAATCGCATTCTTCGTTTTATACCGCCGATAGACCGTGCCTTCCGCGACACCCGCACGTTGCGCAATATCACTTGTACTTGTGTGATCAAAGCCTTGTTCAGCAAACAAATCCAAGCTGGCTTGTAAAATTGCTTGTTGCTTCGGCGTTAAGTCGGGATCCGCCGCGACCGTTTGCTGAAAATAATCACGAATTTTTGGTTGAGTCATTTCATCACACCTTCCGATATCGTTTCATGCCGACAATATTCATCAGCGTTAAGACTATCATAAATCCTAGCAAAATGCCTAGTTGCCCACTAATTTCACTTAACGTCGCCCCTTTAGTCGCCACATCCGTTAACGCCCCAGCACCATAATATAGCGGCATAATGTGGGCGATCCATTGTAACCAAGTGGCCATGCCATCGACTGGAATCAACCCCGCAAAAAAGATTTGGGGAATGACCACGATGGGAATAAACTGAATCATTTGAAATTCAGAATTGGCAAACGTGGAGATGAAAATCCCTAGCGTCAATGCGACCAATGCTAATAAGAAGTTGACTAAGAAAATGAGCCAAATACTGCCGACCAAATGCACTTTAAAGACAATAATCGCAAACGTCACCGTAATCAGCGTTTGAATCACTGCAAAAATCCCATACCCAATCAAATACCCAAAAATAATTTCACTCCGGCGAATCGGCGTTGCCAATAAGCGACTGAGCGTGCCAGTCGTCCGTTCATTCAATAAGGAAATCCCAGAAATCAAAAAGACAAAGAAGAACACAAAGAACCCTAAGAAAATCGGCAAGTAACTCTCAAAGAAAGTTGAATCGCTACTGCCATAAATATAGTGACTCTTGGTCGTGTAAGTTGACGCTTTCGGCGCCGCCATTTTAGTCGTCGCCTTAGGTGCCGTGGCGGCTTTGAGTTGTTTTTGTAATTTGGCGACCGCCGCGGTGTTACCACTCGCTTTAGCTTGTGCTAAGGCGGTTTTTAGCTGACTGACGGCCGTTTGAGTCTGAGCCTTAGCCAATCGCTGTAAGGCAGCCTGTTGGGCAACCAACGCCTTTTTCTGGGCTTTCGTTGCGGTCACTAACGTTTTGAGCCGCAACTTGATCACGCCACTTTGTAAAGCGGCTTTGATCAACGTCGTATCAGTAGGATTACTGTTGGCGTAAGTAATCGTTAATTTTCCTGAATTTTGCGTCAAATAACCGGCTAGATCATGCGTTTTAATCACAGTTGCCGCCGATTGACTCGTGGTATAGTGCTTAATCGCCACATGTTTAGACTCAACGGCTTTAACGACTTGGCTATCAACATCATGCACACCGAGGGTCGCGACTTGTGTCGTATTATTTTGGAAGAGAAAATACATCAATGACATAATCAACAATGGGGCCACGAACATTAACGCTAACGTCCGTTTATCGCGCAACATTTGTTTTAAGACCCGTTTAACGATTGCCATGGTTCGCATCTTGCATCCGCCCCGCTTTCAAAAAGACTGCTTCAATCGAATCAACCTTATATTGCCGTTTCAAATCAGCGGGGGTCCCTTGGGCTAACGCAACGCCTCCACGAATCAACATCAAATAATCACACCGTTCGGCTTCATCCATCACATGAGTCGTCACTAACATCGACTTCCCCGTAGCTTTCAGCTTGTTTAGTTCAGCCCAAATTTGTTGGCGTAACTCGGGATCGATGCCCACCGTGGGTTCATCTAAAATCAATAGTTGTGGGTCTTGAATTAGCGCAATCGCTAATGACAATCGGCGTTTCATCCCACCTGAATACCCACTGACCCGTTGATCTAATTGCTGGGTTAAATTCACCAAATTAGCGGCATAATCAATCATCTGACTTAGCTTATCCTTGGGCACACTCATCAACTTGCCAAAAAAGGTCAGATTCTCACGTGCCGTCAAAGTTTCATACAGCGCATCGCTTTGCGCCATATAACCCAATTTAGCCATTACTGGACGATTGGGCATTGTCGCGCCCATTACTTGAACCGTGCCACCATCAACTTTTTCCATCCCTAAAATACTCTTGATCAAAGTTGTTTTCCCCGCACCAGATGGCCCAATCAGCCCATAAATCATGCCAGCTGGCAGTGTCAAATCGATTTTATCCAAGACTTGGTGCTGACCAAAACGTTTGCTTACTTGTCGTGCTTCAATATACGGCTTCATGTTGATACCCCCTAGATGAGTGTACACTCATCAAAATTTCAATCTAAGCTTACCCCGGTCATTATTGGTTGTCAATTCATAAATGAGTTACGACTCATTTAGTGGTCAAAAAACTGTGCTACCGCTGAACGCCGGCGTTAGCACAGTTAAATAACTTATTCTAAGTTCAAGCCATCAGATTGAATGACTTTTTGATACCAGTAATAGGAATCCTTCTTTGACCGATCAAAGCTCCCTTGACCATTGTCATCTGCATCGACGTAAATAAAGCCATACCGCTTAGCCATTTCCCCCGTGCTGGCTGACACTAAATCGATACAACCCCACGGTGTATAACCAATCAAGTCAACACCATCTAAAGCCACGGCTTGTTCCATCGCTAAAATATGATCGCGGAAGTAACTGATTCGATAATCATCGTGGACGGTACCGTCAGCATTCTTTTGATCGTAAGCACCAAACCCATTTTCAACGATAAATTGTGGTAAATGCCACCGATCTTGCATCCAATTCATTGAATAGCGCAAGCCGGTTGGATCGATTTGCCAACCCCAATCAGACTTTTCAACATATGGATTTTCAACAAAATCAGCTGGTTCCGTGTATTCATATTCAGGATCATCACCGGCATTCGCCTTAGTCACAAATGACATGTAGTAACTGAAGCCCACATAATCAACTGTTCCGGCTTTCAAAGTTGCCAAGTCTTCAGCGGTAATATCCAATTGAATGTGTTTACGTTCTAGATACTTTGGCAACCACTTTGGATATTCACCCAAGCAATGAACATCGCCATACCAATAACGAGTCTGCATGGCTCGTTCAGCTTTCATGATATCTTGTGGCTTGGCTGTCAATGGATAAATTGGACACATCGCGATCATACAGCCAATTTGAAACTCAGGATTGATGGCATGCCCGGCTTGGACCGTCAAGGCACTCGCAACTAATTCATAGTGCGCTGCTTGATACATGGCTTGTTGCCAGTTATCGTCTTTACCCAATTGCAGACCTGAGTTTTGTAACAGTGGGTGTGGATCTTGCCAAGCCGTTTGATTATTGATTTCGTTAAACGTCATCCAATACTTGACCTTGTCTTTGTAGCGATTAAAGACTGTTTTGGCGAAATGTAAGAAGAAGTCGATCATCTTCCGATTCGACCAGCCACCATAAGCTTTAACCAAATGATACGGGATTTCAAAATGTGATAACGTAATGACTGGTTCAATGTGATGCGCCAATAAATCATCAAATAGGTCATCATAAAACTTCAAGCCAGCTTCATTAGGTTCAGCTTCGTCCCCATTAGGGAAAATCCGGGTCCAAGCAATCGATGTCCGAAAACACTTAAAGCCCATGTCAGCAAATAATTGGTCATCTTCAGGATAACGATGATAAAAATCATTGCCCCAGTGATTCGGATAAACCGCGTCAGGCTTGACCCCGTCGGTCACTTGCCGGGGCACACCGTTTTCACCAGCAGTCATGACGTCCGCGATACTAACGCCTTTACCACCAGCTTGCCAGCCACCTTCTAATTGATGGGCCGCAACAGCACCACCCCATAAGAAGTCCTTCGGCATTTGATATCCTTTTACCATATGTTTATACCTCCAAATGAATTATCTATTATTTTAAATATGTATACATTGAAAATGCTCCGAAAAAAGAACCACAACTAATACCGTAGCACTAGTCGCGGTCCGAATTAACGACATTATTTGTTTTCAGCATCCAAACGCCGATAGAGATCGACAAGTTCACCAGCTAAGTCGCGGAACGTGATGGCATTCATAATATGATCTTGTGAATGAACGAGGAGCAATGAGACGTGGGTATGTTGCCCACCGGCTTCATCAGTTAACATTGAGGTTTGGGCATTGTGAGCTTCAGTTAAGAAGTTATCGGCTTCCTTTAACTTAGCTTCGGCCTTATCAAAGTCGCCTTCCTTAGCGGCCCGGATGGCTTCAAAGGCGGAACTTTTGGCATTCCCACCATTGACGATCAATCCCATGATTGTTTCTAGACTTGCATCGGTTTCAGTTGCTTGCTTTTCTTCTGCCATTAATTTGTTCATCCTTTTTGTGTTGTGATTACTAGGTCACCCTAGCGCGTTTTATTACCCTTGGTGCTTTGCCATTGAAGCTTCGGCTTCTTTTAAGACCTTTTCGCCGTTCATCATGCCATAATCTTGCATGTTAATGACTTCAACGGGAATGTTGCTGGCTTTCTTTTGGAAGTCACTCAACATGTAACGAATTTGAGGTCCAAGCATTAAAATATCGGGATTCTTTTCAGCTAATTTATTGTCAGCATCGCTGGCAGCGGTTGCAAAAATTTCAGCGTCAATCCCATCTGCTTCAGCAGCTTTTTGCATCTTTGAAACTAATAATGAGGTCGACATACCAGCGGAACATACCAACATAATTGTTTTTTCAGCCATAATCAACACGCTCCTAAATTGTTTTTAAATTTCTTTGCATTAGCGGTTGAATTGTAAAACCGCTTTCATTACAATTAAGATTATAAGTCATGGGTACAAATTAAACAAGTCTGAATAAATACTTTTCACAAAAAAATAACCTAACGATACGTTAGTTCATATTTATAGTGTAAAATTGACAGACTGAAATTACAACTAATTCGCAACTTAACCGGCCTTTATCTTATTTAGTCAAGTCGGCACCTATCGGCTAACACCACATCAGAAAGTGTGATTTTATATGTATCGGGACATCGCAACGAGTATCGTCAAAGCCATTCGAGATGGCATTTTTGTCACTAAACTCCCCACAGAAGCCCAATTAATGGAACGTTATAGCGTCAGTCGTAATACCATTCGTAAAGCGATCGACTTGGTCTATCAACAAGGACTACTCCGCCGCGTTCAAGGCAGTGGTTACTTTATTACTAAGATTCAGCTCCGCCACAAAACCGTCGTCAATTTATCGGCCCGTTCGATTCAAGGGGGCGAAAATCAACCACACAACTTAAAATCTAAAGTTGTGACCTTTGATACGATTGAAGCCGACGAAAAGCTAGGTCAACAATTCGGCGTCCCCGTTGGTGAAGAACTCTATCGGGTGATTCGCCTACGTTACTGGCATGAGAAATTGTATAGTTTGGAAAGATCATATTACTTACGTTCCGTGATCCATTTTATTTCGGTTGAAGCCGTTAATAGTTCAATTTTCGAATATTTAGAAGAAGTTTATGGCATTCGCGTGGCGAACAGTGATGACTACTTATCATTGACCGAGCTCAGCACCGAAGACGCCAGTATTATGACGGAAGAAGCGGGGAAAGCCTTTCTAACCTTGGATTCTAGCAACTATTATAAAAATAATGGTCTGTTTAATTTCTCGCATACGGTCTTTGCTTATCCTGAATTAGCGCTATATTTCCATACCACTAATCTGGCAAATAATTAATTTATCTTCAAATATTTGCGATTCGTTGCAATTTCATCACATTTTACGGCTATAATGGTATAGTATACAAAAATATGATGGAGGAATTAGCGTGTCTGCACCCCTTTTTTCAGTGGTTGTACCTGCGTACAATCAACATAAATTTATCAACAGTTGCCTGACCAGTCTCCGCCACCAAACGATTACCGACTTTGAAGTAATCGTGGTGGATGACTGTTCGACCGATGATACCGCTGAACAGATTGCGGCGTTAATCAAAGATGACGATCGTTTTCGCGTCATTACACATGCCCACAATCGTGGTGTCTCGGCAGCGCGCAATTCAGGTATGGCGGCCGCTAAGGGTCAGTACTTGTGTTTCGTCGACGGGGACGACTGGGTGGAACCAAACTTTCTTGAATATTTCTTGCAGGCTTACCAAGCTGCGCCCAAATCACAATTAGTTATTTGTGGGCACCACGGTTATTTAGCCGTACCTAGTCCCGCCAAAAACTATGACCAAAAAGAATTGGTCGCTAACATTAACTTTGGGACAGTTGGTGGTTTTTCGTGGAATAAATGCTTTATTCGGTCGGTCATCACCGCGCACCATTTGCGGTTTAACGAAGATATCGACTTTCTCGAAGATCAATTATTTGCCTTCCGGTATGCCGATTATGTGCAAACAGCCGCCTACATGCCAGAAAAGACGTATCATTATCGTTGGCGTTTCCGCAGTAACTTATCCCATATTGGGATTCCGTTCTTTGCGGCCCGACGTAAGATGATCAAGATTTTGAAGCAAGAAAGCAAGCAAACGTTGAGTGAAGATTTGAATAACCAATAACCCTGTTAGCCTAGGCCCTGTGCCTAGGCTTTTTTATGTGTCCAAACAAGCAGCGTTGCGCGTTAACAACGAGTTGGTCATTATCATCAGCGTGACCCAAAACATTTCGCCATGAACTAATTAAATGCTTGTTCTATCTACGGGGGCGCCTTACAATGAACTTATGTTAACTAAAAAAGGAGGCCTTGCTTTATGGCAACGATTCATCTCTACCTCGTCCGTCACGGTCAAACTGAATTGAACGCGGCGGGCCGCTTACAGGGCATATATGATTCCACCTTGACCAAGCAAGGTGTCCGTTCCGCCCAACGACTTGCTCGGATGCTTAATGACATTCATTTTGATGCCGCTTACACGAGTGATCTTGGGCGGGCGCAACAAACCACGCGGATTATTACTGCCCTTCATCCAGAACTCAAAAAGCCGACGATTGACGTCGGCTTACGTGAATTTAATTTTGGTGGTCTCGAAGGAACTAAGAATTCTTGGATTGTCCACCAAGTGCGACGGCAATTAGGCATCGGCACCTTTGTTAAGTTGGTCCTCAGTAAAGAACGCTTTGCCACATTATTGTGGGTCTTTAACTCGTTAGACAAAACCCGAGCAGCAGAAACACTAGTTGGCGTGACCGACCGCATCAGCCGGACACTACGGCGGATCAGCTTATATGAAAACCAAGCCGCCACGCATGATAAAAATATTTTAATCGTGTCGCACGGTTTGGTTTTAAGCGCCTTTTTATATCAACTGAGCCCACATGAGTTACCAACGCGGTTGCTTAAAAATACGAGTGTGACGCGCGTAGATTATACAAACCGTCACTTTGAATTGATCGATATTAATGTGACCCCTAAGAAACGGGCCTAATCGTATTCAATACTTGTGGCGTCGCCGCCAAAGTGCGGTACTGTAAACGCGCTTGGTTCCCAAAAAAGGCTTTTAATTTACGTTGTAAATCTTGACCGGTCGCGTGCACGACTTCTTCAGTAATCGTGGGTGCCCCGATCACAACTAAAATCTGACTACTCTTACTATCCAAATCAGGTGCGACGACCGTACCGTCAACAGTCGTCAAAGTTAGTTCAGCTTGCGTTACTTGCAGTTGAACTGGCGCTTTTGGGGCTAATAACGCGGCATCCCAAGCTTGCATCGGGACTTGATGCCGATCACCAATAACGGCCATCAAGTCCCCCAGGGCACTTTGCGGTGCCGGTGGCATTAGTTGGCGTTCGGCCAATTGCTTTTCAATGGCCGGATTTAATTCCCGGTTATCTAACCCTTGCATCGATAAAATCGCGACAGGCGTTGGTAGCGCCGCAGGACTTAATTTAATTTCCAAAGACATCACTTCCTAAACACATTCCCCTTTAAGTTTGCCAAATTATTGGCAAAAGTCAATTGGCCCAGGAATGCTAATACTAAAATTTTAATAATTAAAGTAACCCGTTCATGCCATTAAACAGTCCAGCGACCAGGTTTTAACCGGGTTCAAATCACTAAATTGACAATCAAACACCAGCTAATTTAAAGAAAAAAACTTCACCGTTAAAGTGAAGTTTTTTTGCTTTAGGCCAATGGGTGTTGGTCGAAATATTGTACTAAGAACTTCGCTAACCCATCGTTATAATTTGTATCGGTCACATAATTGGCCGTTGATTTAACTTGTGGTAAGGCATTCCCCATCGCCACTGACAAGTCGGCTTCTGCCATCATGCCCAAATCATTCAGACCATCACCAAAGACAAACGTGTGGGCGGCATCCACGCCTTGCTCTGCTTGAATTTGCTTAACAGCAGTCCCTTTATCCGTATCAAGCGGAATCATTTCAATATTATTCGGATTAGATGACGACAAGCGTAATAATTTACTGTTGGTTAACTTTTCACGCGCTGAGTCTAAGCGTGACATATCTTCACGACTTAAAATGACCCCATTGGTAATTTGATCTTCAATCGTCGCCAGTTGCGTAAAACTCTTAATTTCTTGATAACCGATTGACATATCATCAGTATCAAAGTTAGCGGCATTGCGGGCCACAAATCGTGGAATTTGTTCCGTATAGTAAGCCATTTCAGGGGTAAAAAGCATCATCGGTAAGTTATCTCGGCGCGCAATCAAATACGCTAGTTCAACGGCCGCGCCCCCCAGCTTGGTCATTTCACGACCGTTTTTACCATCAAAAACGGCCCCATTTGATGTGATTAACCGCACATCAGGGTTAAGTTTGTTACGGACAAACTTAGCCAGTTCATACATCCGTCCCGTCGCAATATAGAATAAGACATCTTGTTGCTGAAGGCGTTCAATCGTGGCTTTCGTATAATCCGACACATATTGGTGGTCCGTTAATAACGTCCCATCAATGTCCATAAAGACTAAGTATTTTGGCATGATTTTTACTCCTTTGCGATTTTACACTTATAATTGTACGCTATTCCGACCAATAAAGGAAATCGCTTTCAATTTAAAAGGACTTTGCAGCCCCGTTGCACACCAGAACAGTGTATCCTTAAGGTAAGACTTTTTACTTTGGAGGTACGCAATGGATGCAACCGCTTTGACCACCTTAATCGATCAGATCAGTACGGTGGTCGTTGGTAAACCTGCCATCATTAAACTAACTGTCACTGCCCTTTTAGCTGGTGGACATGTCTTGTTTGAAGACGTGCCCGGCGTCGGGAAAACCACGTTAGCTCGTGCTTTAGCCCGAAGTGTCGCTGGCGACTTCAACCGAATTCAGTTTACACCCGATTTATTACCAAATGATATTTTAGGCGTTTCAATTTTAAATCAACAAGCCAATCAGTTTGAATTTCATCCCGGCCCCATCTTTACGACCATGTTACTCGCTGATGAAATCAATCGGGCCACACCGCGGACCCAATCAGCTTTATTACAAGCCATGGCCGAACAACAGATCACGATCGATGGCACAACGTACGACTTGCCAGCGAACTTTTTTGTGTTGGCTACTGAGAACCCTAGTGAATACGCCGGGACCTATCCACTACCAGAAGCCCAATTAGACCGGTTCTTATTCAGCTTACAAGTCGGTTATCCCACCTGGCCCGACGAGCTGGCCTTATACGCTGGTGATGATCGCCAACAAGCCTTAACCGACTTACAAGCGGTCTTATCAGAAGCCGCTTTATCACAGCTAAAAGCGACCGTTAATCAAGTCACTGTTGATCAAAAAGTCACCGAATATGTCTTGACCTTAGTCCAAGCAACGCGCAATGATGCGGCAATTCGCTTAGGCATCAGTCCCCGCGGTGGTTTAGCTTTAATGCAAGCTGGCCGGGCCTATGCCTTGATCAACGGGCGTGATTACGTTTTACCAGAAGATATTCAAGCAGTCTTGATACCGACCTTTAGCCACCGGCTCGTATTGGCAAACGGGGCACAATCACTAAGTGCCAAACAACAAGTCGTCCGTGACTTGCAAAATCGTACCCCCGTGCCAACTAAGGGGGCTTAAGATGGCCACGTTAAAAACGCTCGCCCATAATTTAGGGGTGGCGCTCTTATTAGTTTTAGGCTGGGGCTATGCGATTAGTTTCAACAACGCGACTGGTTGGGCACTTGCAGCCAGTTTAACCGGCATCGCCATCGTAAGTGGGCTAGCTTTACTGGGGGCGTGGCGCCGGGTCACCATCGTCGCTAGTCTCACAACAACGACCCCACCACGGCTCGTTTTGACACTAGCTCCTAAACGCTGGCCGCTATTGTGTCAACCAGCGCTAAGTCAACCGCACTTAACCCTACAACCGACCGGCCACCCCCGCCAATGGCAAACCCAATTACCACTGCCACGTGGCGTTTATGATCAACTGACCGTCACCGTTCGGTTAACTGATCCGTTGCATTTATTCGTGCATCGCCAGACCCAAACTTTAACGACCGCGTTGATCGTGCCGCCGGTATTACAACCAGTGGCCGCTCAAGCCGTTTTTCAGCAAGTTGCGCCGTTGATTCATGCCACCCAACCAGTCTCAGCCGAATCCTCGGGCTTTGAAACCCAAGATTTTCGCCCCTATCAACCTGGCGATCCGAGTAATCAAATTGATTGGAAGCTAACCGCAAAAGCACAAACGCCCATGTTACGCCTGTTGGCAAACGATGAACCGGTGCCGTGGTGCTGGGTCTTTTGTGTCACGACGCATCAAGATTTAGAATATCGGTTAGCGACTTTTTATACATTCGTACAATTAGTTGGCGAGTTACCCGCTCAAACATTGCTTATCGGTACCGAGCAACAATTATCGGCCAATTTGATGCCAGATGCTTTTGCCCGCTATCAACCTTATTCGGCATCACAACTGCCAACGGTCAATGTGACACAACGGCGGGTCCTTTTATTTGGTGACGACAGTCCTTTAACTGCGCAACTTCACCAGCAATTAGCACGACAAAACTTACAAGCCACAACGATTCAATGGCCGTCAGCGGGAGGTGAGCACCATGCGACCGGGCATTAAACGTTCTCTCGTGGCACTGATTAACTTTGGGTTACTCGCCTTTCCATTGGCGACTTATACCGCTGTTAACGATTTCCACCATCCGCAAGTGATGCTGATTTTCTTAGCGGTCATCAGTTTGATTATCCTTGGGCAAAGTCAGTGGCCCAAGCAGTGGTACTTATGGTGGTCGCTACTTGTTATTAGTCTAATTGGGAGTAGTTATGCCAGCTATCCATTAAATCAGGCGTTGTCACCAACTTGGGCAATGCAATTCGTAACCAAATTGATCCAACAGACGCAGGCCTTTCGTACCGCGACCACCTCGCAAATGATGCCGGTATTATTGAGTATGCTCTTAATCATGGCTTTAACGATTGGCTTGACCATGCTAACGGTCCGTTGGCATCAACCGGTGCTCAGTATTTTAGTCAGTGTTGGCTATTTATTAGCTGTCACCCTCTTTGCCACGCGCAATGAAGTTGTGCCATTAACAATGACGATTGGCCTCGCTTGCTTACTACTCGTGGTGTTATTTAATCAGCACTGGGCCTGGTGGCAACTAGGTTATCTCATCATCATTGCGGCTGTTTTAGGTGGCAGTGCCACGGTCAATACGTGGGCTAAAGGCCCTTTGAAACAACTAGCGAGTGCCACTTTAACTTGGCGTAATCAATTAAGTAGTACTGGTTTTTATAATTTTCTAGCGCAATCATCAGCGGCTAAAAAAACTGGTATCTCTGAAGATACGGCCACGTTAGGCGGCTCGATTCAAGATGACAATAGCGTTGCATTTAAGGCGATCACCAGCAGTAATCATTATTGGCGCGTCGATACCCGTGACGAATACTCTGGTAAAGGCTGGACCGCTAGTGATGAGCAAACGACCCGTAAACCAACGACGACTTCTAGTGGTTATACGACCAAACCAACGACTAGTTCACAATCCGTGCGACTTAATTTAGCTAAAACTGTGACCTACTTACCAGTTGGCTATGGGCAAACCACTTGGGCCGTCAGTGCCAACCAACAACAGCGGATCGGTGTCAGTTATAGTGCTGAGCGCGGCCGTATTTATATCAACACTGGTAAACAGCCATTGACGACGGTTCAATATCGCTACCAACCACAACAATACACCGCCGCTCAATTAACTGCCATTACGGCTAAGACCAGTACCGATATCACCGACACGTATACCCAGCTGCCAGACGAATTACCCAATCGCATCAAACGGTTGAGTCAAAAACTAACTAAGGGGCAGACCACCCAATATGGTCGCGTCCATGCGCTAGTGCACTATTTAAAAAGTACCAATAAGTTTGAATACACCAAAATCGATACCCCGACGACGCCTAGCAAACGCGATTACGTCGATTACTTCTTATTTACGAGTAAACGGGGCTACTGCGATAATTTCTCAACGTCATTAGTCGTCATGTTACGAACCCTAGGGATCCCCGCACGTTGGGCCGATGGCTTTAGTGGTGGCACTCGCGGTAAGTCGGCCGGCAATGGCCAATATCATTATCAAATCTTGAACTCTGATGCCCATTCCTGGGCTGAGGTTTACTTTGCGGGCATCGGTTGGGTCCCATTTGACCCAACACCAGGTTATCAAAATCCGGGCACCAAAAAAGCCAAACAAGTGGCCGCTAAAAAAGCCGCTAGCAGCACACGGCAAGCGTCGAGCACGACCACCAGCCAAAGTCGTGCCAGTCAAAGTTCTAGCACGACTAAAGCTAGCCAGCAGACCGCCACTAGCCAAGCTAGTCACACCACTAAGCGAACCACGACTAGATTTAAACTTAACACAACTAGCGAACGCTTAATTATCGGTAGTGTGATCCTCAGCTTAATGCTCCTCGCCTGGTTAACGCGACGTTGGCTATTACTACTTGGTATTACAGCTAGCCTGCAGTTAACCCGTTGGCCAGTGACGCGCAGTTATCGATTGCTTTGCTGGTGGTTTGAACGGCAACACGCGCGCCGACCGGCCGAGTCATTAACGGCCTACGCTGATACGATTGAACAGCTATGGCCACAACTAGATGGCCAATTTAAAGCGGCAACCGACCTTTACTTGGCCCAAAGTTTTGGTCACCAAGCAACGCCAGCTTTACGGTCGACCTTACGCCAAGCCGTTGCTCATTTACGGCACCACCATCAACCGATTAAGCTTTAAGCGCATCGACTGATGACCATTAAAATGCCTGCTTTCCGATCAAGCCTTAAAGTTTGCCCCCGACTTTTCTCGCTAAATAAGGTACAATAAAGCTTGAATGCTTATATTTGGGGAGGGAGTTGGCTTGCAAACTAGTTTTAACCGTGAACTTCGCGGCATCATTTTAGCCAGTGTTAGTGCCACTTTTTGGGGTGTTTCCGGGGCAATTGCCCAAGCCTTGTTTGATACGACTGATATTAATTCAGTCTGGTTGACCGGTATCCGCATGCTCGGTGCCGGGATCGGCTTTCTCATCTACAGCTTGATTATGCACGTGGATCTTTGGTCGATTTGGCATCATCCTGGCGACCTCTTTCAAGTTGCTGCGTATACGTTGCTTGGCTTGATGCCGGTCCAATTCACTTATTTCTTAGCGGTAGAAGCCAGCAATGCCGCGACAGCAACCATTCTACAATTCATGGGACCAGTCTTTATCGCCTTGTGGTTAGTTGTTGCCCACCATCAATGGCCGACGCGGAGTGAAGGCATCGCGATTATTTTAGCGGTGCTGGGGTCGTTTCTACTCGTGACCCATGGCAATCCCGCCGCACTTGTGATTTCTGGCTGGGCGTTATTATGGGGCTTATTGTCGGGGGTCAGCTCAGCGACAAACACCTTATTACCGGCCAAGCTACTCACTAAATACAGTGCCGTGACCGTGAATACGTGGTCGATGTTATTGGGGGGTATTATGTTTAATTGCTTCCAGCCATTCTGGAGCATTAAGGTCCCACTAACCGTCGCCAATATTAGTCGGTTAAGTTTCGTTATCTTGTTTGGGACGTTACTGGCCTTCTTATTTTTCTTACAAAGTTTAAATTATATTCGCCCGACGGTGGCCAGCTTATTAGATGCATTTGAGCCTTTAGCGGCAACGATTATTGCGGTGACCATGTTAGGTGTCCATTTTGAATGGCTGGATTTATTTGGCAGCCTTTTAATTATTAGTACCGTCTTCATTCTCGCCATTGGTCAACGACATAATGACCGCGCCGCTGCAGATTTCAAAGCAGCCCGCGATCATGATGACTAACTATGACACAAAAACACCAGTATCCCGTTTGATAAAAGGATACTGGTGTTTTAATTTGCTTTAGATTCGATTAATACCCCCGCTGTAAATCAACCTGATTACGGGCTAACTTGCCAGTCGCCATCCAGGCATCCAAGTTAGTCTTAAATATGTCAAAAACCACCGTTCGAAAATGCCGGCGCTGGCCTGAAATATGTGGTGTAATCATCACATTTGGCAAGGCCCATAACGGATGATCAGCTGGTAGCGGCTCTGGATCAGTCACATCTAACACTGCTCCACTCAAGCGCCCCGTTTGTAAGGCCGTGACTAAGTCAGTGGTCACCACTGCTGGCCCCCGACCAATATTGATCAATAACGGGTGTTGTTGCATCTGTGCAAAACGTGCAGCATTAAAGTAATGCGTGGTTGCTGGCGTTAATGGCAAGGCGTTGACGACCACATCGGCCGTTGCTAGCACCGACGCCACGGCTGCTAACGCCACCGTAGTGGTAAAGTGTGGTGCTGCGTGCCCAGTCGTATTCACCCCAACAACGGTCATGTCAAATACGGCTGCTTTTGCGGCAATCGCTTGACCAATCTGTCCAGTGCCAAAAACGACTAGCCGTTGGCCCGCCAACGAACGTGGTGCCTGTGGTAACGACCATTTCCGCGGCCCATTTTGATTTGAAATTGCCGCTTGATAACCACGATCAATTGTTAACATCGCCCCAAGCACCGATTCGCTGATGCCAGCGGCATGAATACCACTCGTATTGGCAACCAAAACGTGATGGGCCGCTAGCTCAGCTAGGGGTAAATAATCGACGCCCGCTGAAATCACTTGTAAGAATTTCAATTGCGACTGGGGTGTCGCGAGTAATTTCGTTAAAACTGGATGATTGCCATACATCACTTGGACCTGCGCATAGTCGTCAGGTTGTAAGGTCGCCGGTGTTTTAAACATCCAGTTTGGATAGGCTGTCTTTAAAGCCGTTAATTGGGCTGGCTTGGTCGCTTGGACCATTAACATAATTGGCATCATATTCCCCTTTTCTACTGAATTAAATCAAACAGCCGCATCCCAGTTTCAAACGACTGGGGTGCGGCTGTCAATGGACGATATTCACTTAATTAGTGGTTGTCGTATCATTAGTGGTACCAGTTGTATCATTGCCAGTTGTCCCACCGGTCGTGGTTGAATCAGACGTGCTATCAGTAGTTCCGGTACCAGTCGTTTGGCTTTGACTATTACTTGTCGTCGCACTAGAACTGTGTTTGGCTGAACTCGTTGATGTCCCGCCATCACTAGTCGTCGTTGTATCCGTAGAACTAGTGGTGTCATCAGAACTCGAATACGTCGTATCATCCGAGCTAGCGTCATCACTAGTCGCACTCGATGAGTCACTTTCACTATATGCTGAGCTGCTTTCAGCGGCTTCAGAATAAGCACTAGCACTGGCAGCCGCGGCCGAACTTTCAGCCTTGGCTAACGACTTACGATCTGCTTTTAAGCTCTTGTAGTCGTTAGCGGCTAATTCCGACTTAGTCCGATACTTCTTCAAGTCTTTCAAGACACTATCCACATCTGTCGTCGACACGCTCGACTTAAGCTTATTCTTCTTCGTGTAAAGGGCTTTAAAGTCTTTGTGATAACTTTGAACTTTCTTGACGGTTTTGTTCATCGCCGTTAACTTAGTCGTGTACTTCTTCGTAAAGTACGCTTTTTTCGAAGTTAACCCGGAGTTATCGATCTTTTGCTGCACTGCTTTAACCGTCTTTGTTGTCACTGTCGCCTTGATTAATCCAGCACTCGTTGACAACCCATCATAACGATCACGTAAGGTTAACATCTTGGCCGCTAAATCATGTTGACTTTGTAAGCGTGTCTTTTCATCGGACTTGGCCATTTCATCAATGTATGTTTGTAATTGATCCAACTTGTCGTTAGAGGCACTGCTCCGTAAGTCACGTTGCGCAGTAGTGGTATAGATTTCTTTGACGATTTCTTCGGCATTAGCCTTCGCTTGGGCTTGCGTTGTCTTAGCATGGGTCCACATGAACATAAACCCTAAGGCTGCCACAATTAAAATCCCAACTCCAGCGACGACTAACTTACCGTTACGGCGTGGCTTGGACTTTTGATGTGGCTTAGTTGGTTTTTGTTTCTTCTTTAGATGGGGATTATCACTGGCTTTAGTTGCGTCACTTTCCAATTCTGGATCACCATCATGATGCCGTGCTAACCGAGACATGGGTTCGTCTTCGGCATCTTCACGCGTTGTCGCCGCAGCACTACCAGCATTAGGTTGTTGGTCTTCATACAATTCTTCTCGTGATAATGGAATCTGTGGTTGATCAGTTGCTGAAGCAGCTTCAGTCGCATGCACCGAAATCACGGGTTGACCATTATCAGAAGCTGCACTTAGCCCACTAGTCGTCGTTGATTTCGGCATATTCGTCCAACTAGCAGAACTTGCCGCACTAGCAGCTGCACTCGGTGCCTCAGAGCTGGCAGTTCTTGACCGCCGCGTTTGGGGCGCTGCTGATTGTGGCGCACTCGATTCAGGAACACTCGACTCTGGCGCCGTTGACTGGGGTGCCGCTGAGGTTACGGATTCAGCTGAGGCCGCATGGCGTTGCCGGCGAGTCGGCGCCGCTTCACTCGGTGCTAGTGATTCAGCACTAGCCGCCGAAGATGATGGCGCACTGCTACTGTCAGGGTCTTTTAAATCGTAAGCCAGTGGAATCTGTTCATTTGCTTGGTCGTCTTGGTCATCGGGAATCGGTTCCGTAATTGAATGCCATAACCGTTTGGCCAGACCTTTCTTTTCACGATTATTTTTCTTTGCCAATTTACTTACTCCTAATGTGCACATCATTGCACTTCATTTTAATGGTTAACTATTACAAATTTAATATGTAGCCACGGTTAAACCGCGTCACCCCCGGTCTAAAAGCGACCGTTAATAAATAAATTATAGCATGGATTGCCAGTGTGAGAAACCGCCGAACATTTGGATTCTGGAATTAATCGTCGAACGCTTAATATTAGATTAAAATTCTGTTATAATCAGCGTATTAAGACGTTGAAAGCGAGGAATTGATATGGCTACTGCCAAAGTAATTTTTGCAACGATTACCGGTAACAATGAAGATGTTGCCGACATTATTACCGAAAAATTTGAAGATTTAGGCATTGACGTTACAAAAGAAGAAATCTCGCAAGCCGACGCCACTGAATTTGAAGACGTCGACATTTGCGTTGTCGTACCATATACCTATGACGAAGGGGCCCTGCCAGAAGAAGGGTTAGACTTCTATGATGATTTACAAGAACTGGACTTAAGTGGCAAGATTTATGGCTGTGCCGGTTCCGGTGACACCTTCTACGAAGACGACTATTGCCGCGCTGTAACTGACTTTAGTCGGGCCTTTAAGACCGCTGGTGCCACTAAAGGTGCTGATGATGTCTTTGTTAACTTATCTCCTGAAGGTGATGATATCCAACACTTAGACGACTTCACTGCTAAGCTCGTTGCTAAGCAAGCTGAATAAGATGAAATCACCGAAACGGACCTGGAATTAATCTTCCAGGCCCGTTTTTTGTCTCTATCTATACTATTTAATGATGTTTCTTAATAAATCGTTGTCGTAAACAGTTATAGCCCAACTCCACTAACCAAAACAACACCGTGATCCCCACAATATTGGTCAAGTAAGCCTGCCAGTGATACCCCACTTTAGCGATCCATAAATCAAACGGTCCTTGGATCAACAAGAAATAAATCGCTAATGTTTGTAAGATGTAACTCGTATGACGCCAAATCGATTTATAGTGCATCTTTAAGCCCCCGTTGCTGGTGTGAGTGTTTGTAACGTCTGCTTCAAACGACTGACCGGTAATTGTCCTGGTGCCGTTGCACGGCCCACCGCACCTAAAGTTAAACTAGAACCCATTAATTGACCACACACCCCGGCATAGCGCCCTAAAGTGCCAACCGCGGTGGCAATAAGTGGTAATGTTAACTGGGTCCTAGCTTGCGCCGTTGCCGTCATTAACGTTAATGTGTCTAACTCACTTTGAGTCGGCGCCGTCAGCCGGGCAATGTCAGCTCCGGCAGCGGCTAGTGCTTGATAGTCTTTGACTAAATCGCCCACAGTTGGCATCGTCGTCAAATAAGTCCGACTTAAAACCAAAGGAATGTGGTATTGCCGCATTTGTTGTGTCAATGGCATAAATTCACTTGCATTGACCATCGTTAAATCAATATCTAGGGCATCGATTGCCCGGTTATTCACTAACGTCAAATAGGTCTGATAGTAGGTTGCAGCATCGATAGTCAGTTTACCACCAGCAGCTGGTAGTCGTAACGTCGCTAATACTGGAATCGTGCCTAACACCTGCCGTAATTGCGCGGCCGTATTCACCAACTCAGCCCGATTGTCTAATTCCGTATACTGATCTAACCGCCATTCAACAACTTGCGCCGCTGACGTTAAAACCTGGGCGGCCTGCCCAAGTAGTTGGGCCCGTGTTTGGCCCGTTAAGGTCACCCCGATTTTTGGTGTACCGATGGTTAAAGCCACCGGTCCAATGGTTACACTTTTCAAACTCATCCCCGCTTCCATCGCATTTATCATACTTCAATAATAGCAAACTTTCGCCATCCTAACATGAATTACTCATTTTTTAAATCATTTTGTAAAGCGCTTTTAATATTGAAAAAATAAGCTTGTCACCGTTTACATTTTCGTTTTACAATTAGACAAATATACTTAAAAAAAAGGGGTCTGCTTATGAAAACCGAGAAACAGTTACGCTGGTCCAACATCGCATTAATTGCGTTTGTCGCTGTCTGGGGTTTAGGTAACGTCGTCAACAATTTCGCGTTACAAGGACTTTCAGTTGTGACCTCCTGGATCTTGATTATGATCATCTATTTCATTCCATATACCTTGATCGTCGGCCAATTAGGTTCCACCTTTAAAGATGCTGAAGGGGGCGTCTCTTCATGGATTCGAGCCACAAGTACCAAGCGGCTCGCTTACTATGCGGCATGGACCTATTGGATCGTGCATGTGCCTTATTTAGCTCAGAAGCCGCAAGGGATTTTGATTGCCTTTAGTTGGCTCTTCAAAGGTAACGGGAACTTCATCAATGATACGCCGGCCCTAGTTGTTCAAGCCATTTGTTTAGTGCTATTCTTATTCTTCTTATGGATTGCGTCTTTAGGCTTAACAACGTTAAAACGCATCGGGAGTGTTGCTGGGACCGGGATGTTTATCATGTCGATTCTCTTCATTATTTTAGCTGTATCGGCGCCATTTATGACTAAGTCAGCTTCCGTTCAAACACCAAACATGTTGTCGTTTAAATCTTACTTACCTAAGTTTGATTTCGCCTACTTCACAACGGTTTCGATGTTAGTCTTTGCCGTCGGGGGTTCCGAAAAGATTTCACCATATGTTAACAAAACGAAAAATCCTGGCCGTGAATTTCCACTCGGCATGTTAGTTTTAGCCGGTATGGTTGCCGTTTGTGCCCTATTAGGGTCATTTGCCATGGGAATTCTCTTTAATGCCAAACATATTCCAAATGATTTAATGGCCAACGGTGCTTACTACGCGTTCCAACGCTTAGGTAGTTTCTATCATGTAGGGAACTTGTTCTTAATTTTCTATGCGATTGCTAACGTTTTAGCACAAATCTCAGCTTTAGCATTCTCAATTGATGCCCCATTGAAGATCTTATTAGGTGATGCCGATCCAGAGTTCATTCCTAAGAAACTCAGCAAGATGAACAAAAAAGACGTCCCAGTTAACGGCTACATCATGACCGGTGTCCTAGTCAGCATCCTCATCATTATTCCAGCTTTAGGGATTGGGAATATGAATGAACTGTTCAATTGGCTGTTGAACTTAAACTCAGTTGTTATGCCAATGCGGTATCTATGGGTCTTCTTAGCTTACATCCTATTGAACAAACACTTAAAAGAATTCAAGAGCGACTACAAGTTCTTAAAGAACCCAACTGCTGGTAAGTTTGTCGGTGCTTGGTGCTTCTTCTTCACTGCTTTTGCTTGTATCTTAGGGATGGTACCTAAGACTTCATTAGCTGCTAATCCTAGTGGCTGGTGGTTCCAATTAGCCTTAAATATCATCACACCAGTCATTTTTGTGGCCTTAGGGATGATTTTACCAATCATTGCACGGCGCCATCAAAACGCTTAATAATCTTTACCAATTAACGACCGTAACCTGTGAAAATCAGGTTTCGGTCGTTTTTAAGTTAAATTTTGACACTTTCTGCGCATTTCGGGGTATTATCTCTATGTAGATATATATTGACTAATGTTATAATTAATTTTATACAATTAAATGTTTTATCAATTAATCTGATAACCCACTAGGAGGAAGCAGGATGAACGGATCGCCTAAAATGTTGAATGACTTCTTAAAGTACTATGCGACGGTTTTACGCTATATGGATGACTTTATTTCTGAACCAATCAGTCGCTATCATATGACCTTTGATGCTTTTTTAATTTTGCATGAAATCGGTACTAGTACAAAACCAATCCTTTTAATGGATATTGCGGCTAACCACCATGTCTCGCGTAGTGCTATTTCGCGGCAAATTAGCACACTCTTAAAATACGACTATGTTTACCAAGTGGCCAATCCTGCCGATCGTCGTCAAAAGAGTTTACTACTGACCGAAAAAGGCCAAGCTACCGACAAGCAACTCATGCACGATATCCAACTCGTCTTTAATCAGTGGATCGACAAATTAGGTACCGACCGGATTCATGCCATGCTCGCCTTTTTTGATGATTTTACGCATCAAATCGTCGATCCACATCAATCGTAACGACCAACGACACTAGCCCACTTGCTAATGTCGTTTTTTATTAGCGCTGAATCAGTTAGCGACTTAAACTCACAGTATCCCCTTTTACGCGACGCTGAGCAGCTATATAAAAAGGGAGTTGTCCATAACATTAATGTTACGAACAACCCCCTTTACGGGCTATTTTAAGCCGTTTAGCAGATTTGAACTGCCGACCTCTTCCTTACCATGGAAACGCTCTACCTACTGAGCTAAAACGGCAAACTATCCTTAAACAGTATACCAAAACCAATTCGACGTTTAAAGACCAACAAAAAAGGAATCGATTGCTCGATTCCCTCTAGTTTGCATGGCAACGTCCTACCCTCGCAGGGAGCGATCCCCCAACTACTATCGGCGCTAAGAAGCTTGACTTCTGTGTTCG